>PATE01000014.1 GCA_002712305.1 Gemmatimonadota bacterium
CTTGGCCTCACCGGACAACTGATCCCAGCCAGCAATCACTTCTGCCAAGTCTGAATCGGTTGACACGCTCGGTACACTCTTTGGGTGCGCAGAAGTGCGTTGGTTGTGCATGAGCAGTGCACAGTTCTGCGAATCACTTGATGATGCCTTCCAGCGTAACGCACTGAACTGCAACACCTTTGCAGAGTTCTGTGTGGATTGTGCGCGGTTTGCCGATTCAGCGGACCGGGGTTCGATCCCCCTCGGCTCCACCATGATCTGTGAAGCGCAACTGCCTGATTCCACGGCGGTTGCGTTTCTCGTTCTGGGGCTGGACGATGCCCTACCGATTCAGTTCGTCCAGAGTCAGGGAGAAACTGGGCACGAAGTGCTCGACGAAATGCTGTACCTCTGGCAGGTCGATGGCATTGATGTCGCGTTCGATACTGTCGCGCGCCAGGGCGAACTCGGTGTTGCCTCCCTTGAGCTCTTCCAGACACTTTAGATAGGCACCCAGCTTGTCGGCCGCTTTCACCAGGGCCATGTGCGACGCTGAGTCGTCACCGAAGAGCAAGGCACGGTAGTCGATCTGCAGTTCGGCTGGTAACATCAGGTGAACCCGTTCCCGTGCCGCATCTTCGAGTCGGCTGTAGGCGCTATGCAGCGCCGGGTCGCGATGTTTGATCGGGCTGGGTAGATCGCCGGTGATGATTTCGCTGACTTCGTGGAAGACAGCCAGCGCCATCACCCGCTCCGGGTCGTGGGCTGCCCCGTAGTACCGGTTGCCGATGACGGCCAGTCCGTGGGCGATGATGGCAGTCTGCAGGCTGTGCTCCTGAACATTCTCGGGCTGGGTATTGCGCATCAACCCCCAGCGTTGGATGAACTTCATGCGGGCGAGGAAGGCGAAGAAGTGACTCATCGTGATCATCATCTCTTTCTGGGGGACACCAGGCAGGGCTATATTCGATTCGGCGCGTGTTACACAACTTGTAGAATTCTTATCCATTTGCAGGGCTGTTGAACGACCTCCGAGACATCGTGTGGATGCGCCAGCAATGGCGACGTTTTCGTCGGCTCCTCTCTGGTCACCATCTGGCTATTCGGCCGCGCCACACGCGAGATCGGCCAGTTGGGACGCGAGGCCACGGAGATGCGACTTGAACAGGCCCGCAAGGCCCGGGAAGAAACGCGCCCGCAGCGCCCTCGTCGACCGCCCGCATCCTGAAGAGCGATGGAATCTGGCATCTCTTCGGGTGGCGAATTGGGACGGTCACCCTGATTGACACATCTTTGCGCCGCCGGTTATCTTTTTCTGTCTGGCGCAGGCCCTAACCTACCGCCTGCAAGCCTTCATTTTTCAAGCAGATAGAGTCACTTTTCTGCGCCGCGCGCGAGCGCGTCGTACCCCCGCGCGCCTATGACCCCCTCTTCTTCGCTCGACCCCATCGCCCGCAAAACGGCGCAGTGCGATGCAGTACGGGATGTTCTGCAACAGCTTGAGGGGGGTGCCTCGGAGATCCTGCTTCACGGCCTGCCCGCATCATTGGCCGCGTTTGTTCTGACCGCGATCCATCGGGAGCAGAACCGGACGATCGTCTTGATCGCTGCCGATGAAGACCGTGCAGAGAGTTGGAGGGACGATCTGATGTCCATTGCCGGGGAGGACGCCGTCCACTACTTCCCCCGATGGGACATCGGTCTCTACGATACGCGGTCACCGGACGTTGAAATCTCCGGCCTGCGCATCGAATCGGTCTCCCGGCTTGCCAGTGGCGAACCTTGCTTCGTCGTCGCTCCGGCGGCGGCGTTGTTGACGCCCGTCATTCCTCCCCACGCCCTCGAACTGACCACTCTGAATCTCCGTGTCGGGCAGGAATATCCTCTCGACCAGATCACGACCCATCTCACCGACGCGGGATTCGAGTCGGTCGCCACCGTCGATGGCGTTGGCCAGTATAGCTCTCGGGGTGGAATCCTCGACGTCTATCCCGTGGGCAGCGGTCAAGCTCTGCGACTGGAATTCTTCGACGACGAGATCGAGTCGATCCGTCACTTCGATATCACCAGTCAACGTTCGGTCGGAACCTGCGAGAAGGCCGTGATCCCGCCGGCGCGTGAGCTGGTCTTGAATCGGCCCTTCTACGACGACTACGTGCCGCACCTGGACGCTGCCGAGCAGGAGACGGGTGTCGATCTCACCTCTCTGAAAGAGCAGTTGGAGATGGGGTCGACGACACTGGATGGGATCGAGACCGTGATGAGTCTGCTCTACGGTCGCGACGAGGGTCTCTTCGAATACATCAACGACAAGACTCTGCTCTATGTCGAAGAAGCCGACGACTGGGAAGCGGATGTAGAAAAGGTGTTCGCCCCGTCAAAGCGTGAAGCTGAGCGACACGCGGGCAAGGACACCCATCTGCCGTTGGAGCTGTTGTCACGCGACACCGCCTGGTTGCACGAACGAATCTCAGATGTCCCGCGATTGGCGCCGGCCCCCGTGGGTCAGATGGAAACGGCCCTTCGCTTCGGCGCGACACTGCCTCGAATTGCCGAGGGCGATCTGGGCGTTCTCAAGGCCGAGATCACGCGTCTGGCTCGAGAGGAATACGAGCTGATCATTCTCTCCGAGACGCAGGGCCAGTTAAATCGCCTGCAGGAGATCTTCTCGGAGTGGTCCGATGACGTCGTCTTCGGTCTCGGTACATTGAGTCGTGGATTCGTCTTCCCCGAGGCGAAGGTTGCCGTCCTCAACGATCACGAGATCTTCTCGCGACAGCGGAGTCACTACCGCTACCGGCGGTTCAAGGCGGCCAAACCGATCTCCACCTTCGACGCCATGCAGCGTGGCGATTTTGTCGTGCACGTCGATCATGGCATCGGTCGTTATCTCGGATTGCGCCGACTCACGATCTCCGGCCTCGATCACGATTGCCTGGAGGTGGCCTACCAGGGCCGCGACAAGCTGTTCATTCCCGTGGAACAGCTCGACCGCCTGCGTCGGTATGGCAGCGCCGAAGGTGATGTGCCGCTGCTGAGCAAGCTAGGTTCCAGCGCCTGGGAGAAGCTGAAGGAGCGGACGAAGGAAGAGATCTTCCAGATGGCCAGTGAGCTCATCGATCTCTATGCCCAGCGCAAATCGTTGCCAGGCTTCAAATACGCTGCGGATTCGACGGAAATGCGTGAGTTGGAGGCGTCCTTCCCCTTCCAGGAAACACCTGACCAACTGCGAACCGTAGAAGATGTGAAGAAGGACATGGAGCAGCCCAACCCGATGGATCGCCTCGTGTGTGGCGACGTGGGGTATGGGAAGACGGAGGTCGCCGTTCGAGCGGCCTTCAAGGCGGTCTGCGATCAAAAGCAGGTAGCCGTACTCGTGCCGACCACGATTCTCGCCCAACAGCACTACCAGACGTTCTCTGAGCGGATGCTGCCCTTCCCTGTCCGGGTGGAAGTCATGTCCCGCTTTGGCACGGCGAAGAATCTCAAGCGCATTGCCGAGGACGTGAAAACGGGCAAGGTCGATGTCCTGATCGGAACACATCGTATCCTGAGCAAGGACGTTCAGTTTCGCGACCTGGGCCTGCTCGTCGTCGATGAAGAGCAGCGTTTTGGCGTCAAACACAAGGAACGCCTCAAACAGATGAAGCGGCAGATCGACGTGGTCACCCTGACAGCGACGCCGATTCCGCGCACGATGCACATGTCACTGATGGGCGCACGGGACATGTCCATCATTAATACACCTCCCCAGGATCGTCTGCCGATTCACACTGAGATTCTCACCTTCGATGAAGGGCGCATCGTCGAGGCGATCCAACGAGAGATCAGCAGGGGCGGACAGGTTTACTTCGTACACAATCGGGTGCAATCGATCTACAGTCTGAGCGAATACCTGCAGGGCCTGCTCCCCGGAGCGCGCTTCGCCGTCGCCCACGGTCAGATGCCGGCACGGCAGCTCGAAGGGATCATGTTCGACTTCCTCGAGCGCAAATACGATTGTCTGATCAGCACGATGATCATCGAGTCCGGCATCGACATTCCATCGGTGAATACGATTCTCGTCAATCGTGCAGACATGCTGGGTCTGGCTCAACTGTATCAGATCCGTGGACGGGTCGGACGCTCCAAGGAACGCGCCTACGCCTACTTGATGGTGCCGAAAGGCAAACGTCTCACACGCAAGTCTCGACTACGACTGCGCGCCGTGGAGGAGTTCGCCGAGTTAGGATCTGGCTTCAGCATCGCCATGCGCGATATGGAGATCCGCGGTGCCGGCAACCTGCTGGGCGCACAGCAGCATGGGTTCATCACCGCCGTCGGGTTCGACCTGTACACTCGTCTGTTGGATGAGGCGGTGCGTGAACTGAAGGGAGAACATGTCGAGCAGCAGGTGGAGCCGGAGATCAAGATCGCCGTCACGGCGTACCTGCCCGACGATTACATTCCTGATGCAGATTTGAAGATGTCTTTGTATCAGCGGCTGGCAGATGCACCGCGAGTGGTTGATCTGCTGTTGATCAAGGAAGAGATGGAAGATCGCTTTGGCCGGATGCCCTGGCAGGCCAAGGCGCTGTTCCACATCATGGAGATCAAGGTGATGGCACGTCAGTTGGGTGTGGCGGCCATTCACCTGGAGAAGACGCGATTCCGCATGGCATTCCCGGAGGAGCAGCAAATGACGCCCGGTGATATCCAGCGGCTCGTAGAGAAGACGTCGACGCAGTTGCAGTTCAATGTCGGGGATCGCCTCGAAATCGAGACGACAGTGCGTGCCACCGACGAGATCGNACGCCTGGAGAAGGCCCGTGATCTGCTGGAAGAATTGCTGTAACCACCTTGGATGTCTCGCCCTCGTGGCGACAGTTCTGCTCGCTGGTTGCGAGTCATCGACGCAGACCGATCCGGTGGTGGCGCGGGTCGATGACGCGACATTGACAGCGACAGCGCTGGCGGACCAGATCCCGGGAACGGACGTGACGGCGCAGGAGCGTCGTGTCTACATCGACAAGTGGCTGCAGCAGGAGCTTCTGTATCAGGAGGCGCTCGATCAGGACTATGGTGACAAAGCGAGTGTGCGCCGTCTCATCGATCAGGCGACGAGAGATCTGGTTGTGGCAGCCTATCTGGACGAGACCTTCGAGGATACGCCCATCGAAGTGACGGCTGAGGACATCGAACAACAGTATCATCTGTATCCGGAACGATATCAGCGCAAAGAAACAGAGGTTCACGCCCAACACATCCTCGTCGGTTCTCAACGAGATGCCAACTCTCTTCGACAGGCTTTACGGCGTGGAGAGAGTTTCGAGGAGAAGGCCCGGGACCTGTCCCTCGACCCGGAGACCCATACNGAGGGCGGCGATCTGGGCTTCTTTACTGCCAGCCAGTATCCGGAACTGTGGGAAGCATGTGCCAATCTTTCATCAGGGCAAATCTCCCGCCCCGTGTCATCGGAACGAGGCTACCACATCGTGCGTCTGCTGGAGCGCAAGGAGCCGGGTACGGTGAAGGAGTTGGTTGATGTGGAACAACAGATTCGCGTCGAGCTGATTCGCGAACGACACCTTCAACGACTCGATGCCTTGATCACCCGACTGAAGGATGATCATTCGTGGCAGATCGACGAAACCCTCCTAGAGTAAATGAGACCCGAGCCATTTTGACGAGACTGACAAATCACTTGCCGCTGGCCNTCGGCGCCGGCCTGTTCTGGGCACTGCTGCTGGTCGCGCCGACACCCGGTCATGGGAAACCAGAACTGCTCGACCGCATCGTTGCCGTCGTCGACGAAGAGGTGATCCTGTGGTCAGAACTGACCCTGCGGACGCAGATGGACCTGCAGCAACAACAGCGCAATCCCGCCTACATGAACCCGACTCAGTTGCAGGGTGAGATGCAACGCGTGCTGAACGAGATGGTGGATGAACGCGTGCTGGTGCTCAAGGCTCAGGAAGACAGCGTCGAGGTCGATAACCAGCAGGTGGAAGACATGCTGTCGGGCGAGTGGAATCGCATCCGCGATCGTGTGTCAAAGCTGGAGTTTTCCACGATGCTCGAACGATCGGGCATGAGCGAACGGCAGCTGCGGGCCACCTATCGCAAACAGATTCGCGATCGACTGCTCTACGATCAGATGGTGAACCAGCTGGCGTATTCGCAGTTCATCACACGACGCCAGGTCGAAGACTTTCGTGCCCGTTTTGGTGATCGACTGCCACCGAGATTCTCCGTGAGTCAGATCAACGTCAAAGTGAAACCGGACGATACGGTACAGGAGAACACACTGGCCCGGATTTCGGATATCCAGAGCCTGTTGGACCAGGGAGAGCCCTTTGCCGATGTGGCCAGAAAGTTCTCCGAAGATCCAGGTTCGGCGAGTGCTGGCGGCGACTTGGGTTGTTTCAGCTCGGGTACCATGATTCCCGAATTCGAACGAGCAGCCATCGCTTTGGTGCCAGGCCAGGTATCGGACCCACTGCTGACCACCTTCGGATATCATCTGATTCAACTGCATGAGAAGCGTGAAGGTGAGTTGTGTGCGAGCCACATTCTCCTGCGGATTCAGTCCACGGGTGATGACCGGGAACGGGCGCTGACCACACTGCGCGATCTGCGTGAGCGCGCTGTGGGTGGCCAAGACTTCGCACANCTGGCGCGCGAGCACTCGGAGGATTCGGGGTCAGCGCGTCAGGGCGGTCTGTGGCAGGTCCTGGAACGTGACAACCTGCCGCCGATCGTTGAGCCGCACATCCGCCATCTTGGACTGGGTGGTGTGAGTGATCCCTTTGTCCTGGAGACGGGGGGTCACATCCTCAAGATCAACGATGACTACTCGACGCTGGAATCACTGGTACGTGAAGAGTTGGTCGACGTACGAATGGAAGAGGTGATCGGCGACTATCGAAAGTTGATTCATGTCGAGGTGCGACTGGACGATGAGTGGCTGTGGGACCCAGTGACGCAGTCGTCACCCTCGGAAACCCTCGCACCCGTTCAGGACGGCGGTTGACGATCGTATGGTCCGAATCGACGCCTTTCTGAAGAACGTCGGTCTGCACAAATCGCGCTCCCAGGCCAAACGCTGCTGTGATGACGGACGTGCTCAGATCGCAGGCGTTGTTGTGCGACCGTCGCAGGAGGTGCGCGTTGGTGATCGCCTGCGTGTCGAAACGGAGACGCAGATTCTCGAATTGGAAGTGCTCGAAGTCCCCCAACGACCCGTGGCACGTGCCCGCCGCTCTGAATGTTACCGTCTGATCTCTCGGGAAGCTGTGGCTGAGGAGATCCTCAGCTTTGACGATGACGCTTAGCCCGCCTCAGTAGCCATCTTCCCGATGAACAACGAAGACCTGGACGGCTCGGACCCACAAGTGGACTCGAGCGGCCGAGTTGAAGACTCGGGCAGTCGGGTTGAGCCGTATGAGTCACTGGCTTCGATTTACGATCACGTCATGCGGCACGTCGACTACGGACATTGGGTCCGCTACATCGACAACCTGCTGCGGGACGTCTGTGAAAACCCTCGACAGTTGATCGAACTGGCTTGTGGCACCGGCAATGCCACGTTTGCCCTCGCCGATCTTGCGTACGACATCCGCGGCTACGACGGCTGTGAAGCCATGGTGCGTATCGCCGACGAGAAATCACGTGGCGACGGGCGTGGTGTCGCCTTCGAAGTGCGCGATCTGCGCGATCTGCATGATGTGGCGCCTGCAGAGGCAGTCCTGTGCCTCTATGACAGCATGAACTATCTGCTCGAGATCTCAGACATCGACCAAGCGCTGGAACAGATCCATGGGGTGCTGATCCAAGGCGGAACCTTTATCTTCGACGTCTGCACCGAACAGAATTCATTGCTGCATTTTGACGGCGTCGTGGATGTCGAGCAGGGTCCGGGATTCCGCTACACCCGGCGAAGCGACTACCACCATGGCGATCGCCTGCAGGTGAACGATTTCGATATTGAGTTCGATGACGGACGTCGTCATCAGGAGACGCATGTTCAACACATCTATCCCATTGACGTTCTGCGCGAGCGAATCGACGCAAGTCCTTTGCGGCTGCAGTCGGCCTTCGATGGGTTCAGCCGTCGACCGGGGTCGGAACGATCAGATCGGGTGCATTTTGTTCTGCAACGCAACGACTGAGGATCATCGGTGAATCTGCGGCCTCCAGAGTTGTCCACTTCCGAGTTGGATGGAGCGGCAACCTTTCTGCGCGACAGTGATGAGGTGATGCTGACATCACACGTCAACAGCGATGGCGATGGGGTCGGCAGTTGCCTGGCCCTGGCCGGTCTTCTGCGAAGCCTGGGCAAAACTCCCAGCATTGTGTTGCAGGATGTCCCCGCTGACACCTATTCCTTCCTGGAAGGTTTCGACGCCATCATCCAGGCCGAAGAGTCGGCGACGCGCACCTTCGACCGTGTCATCGTTCTAGACTGTCCCGAACGAGAACGTATCGGCAAAGCCGAGCATTTGATCGCGGCCGATGCAGTGCTGCTGAACCTCGATCATCATCTCGCCAATCAGCGATTTGGCGATTCGAACATCGCCAGCGAGGCGCTCTGTTCGACGTGTGAATTGGTGTTTCATCTGGCGAGCCACATGGGGCTGGAGATCGATCCTGCCACGGCGGCACAGCTGTATACAGGGATCATCTTCGACACCGGAAACTTCCGCTACTCACTGACCACACCTGTTTCCATGGAGGTCGCCGCCGAACTGGTCCGGCGCGGTGCCCGCCTCGATCGGATTGCTGATCGCCTGTACAACAATGCGACCTTCGGTTCGGTGAAACTCGTTGGGCGGGCTATCGAATCCCTCGAGCTGCATAGCGATGGACTTTTCGCCACGCTGCACCTGACCCATCAGGACATGCAGTTGGGCGACCCCGAAGCAGCCGTCAACTATGGGCTCATGGTGGGCGGCGTTGAGGTCTCTGCGTTGCTGAAGGAAGAGCAACCCGGGAAATTCCGCATCAGCCTCCGCTCAAGAGAACGAGTCGACGTGAGTGCTCTTGCCCATCAGTTCGGTGGAGGCGGTCACGCACGCGCTGCAGGATGTCGGCTGGAAGGAACAGCCGACGAAGTCAAACAGCGACTGCATGAATCTGTGAATGAGGCGCTGACATGAGTGGTGTGCAGCATCTGGTGACGTTGAAGGATTGGACGGCTGAAGAGATCGTGCAGGTCGTCGAGGCGGGCATTGCTGTGAAGAAAGACCCGCAGGCGTATGCCCAAGCCCTGTCGGGAAAGTCCTGTGCCCTTCTCTTCCAGAAGACATCGACTCGTACTCGGTGTTCGGCCGAGGTCGGCATGTTCCAACTCGGCGGCCAGGGTTTTTATCTCGATTGGCGGACGACGAATTTCGGTCTCGCAGATCTGGCTGACGAGATGAAGGTTCTTTCGACCTATTTTGACATGCTACTGCTGCGCCTGCTTGAACACGAGGATGTCCGCACTACTGCAGATGCTGTCGACGTTCCGGTCATGAACGGCTTGTGCAATCGTTATCACCCCTTGCAAGCACTGTGTGACCTGCAGACGATTCAGGAAAAGCTGGGACGCCTTGAGGGGGTTCGCCTCACCTACACGGGCATCCACAACAATGTGACCAACTCCCTCCTGATCGCGGCGTTGCGCACAGGGATGCACATCAACGTCGTGGCGCCGGAAATGAATGAAGCGGCGCGGGATGAACAGTTGCTGGAGATAGCGGCGGCCTCCGGTGCGTATCGAGAAGTTGACGATCTACGCGATGCGGTGTTGGACAGTGATGTGGTGTATACCGATACGTGGCTGGACATGGAGTTCTTCAATGACGAGCGCTTCGCCAAGGAGAAGGCGAGGCGGATCGAAATGTTGACCCCGTATCAGTTGAATCGAAAGGTGCTGGAGGGTAGTGACGCGTTGGTCATGCACTGCCTGCCGGCGCACAGAGGATATGAGATCGAGAGCGAGTTGGTGGACGAGCCGCGATCGGTCGTGATCGAGCAGGCCGAAAACCGGTTGCACTCGCAGAAGGCCGTCTTTCTGAAGCTGGCTGGACAACTGTCATGAGAGCCGCAGCGATCCTCGCCCTGCTGCTGGGGAACATCGGTGCGGTGACGGCTCAACCAGAGGCGGGGGCGGCGACAGATTCGGTCGCTCAGAATTCCAGCGAAGTCCTGCTGGACATGCCGGGCAGCAAATACGGGATCCAGGCCATTCGTTATCCGCGCTCTGGTGCGGTTACGCAGATGATCGTGAATCAGGCGAAGTATGTGGCCAATTTCGGTGACCGGGACGGGGTAAAACCGGGCTCGATTTTTGATGTCTATGGTGGAGGTGTACTGGTCGGCGTGTTGCGGGTGGAACAGACCTTCCGCGACTCCGCGTTCCTGCGCATGGTGACCCTCGAGCGCAAGGTCGATCCCAACTCCGATGTGGTCATCAAGCGAGGATATCGGCTCTACCCGAAATATGTCCTGCTGGAAACGGTCAATTTCGGCTCGGGCAAACCCGATTTTACGCCCGGAATGCATGAGAGAATGCGGTATGCGGCGCGTTTTATTTTGAGTTTTCCCGACTACCCCGTCGTACTCGAGGGCCACACCGACAATACGGGCAAGAAGTCAGAGAACGTGAAGCTAGCCATCCGACGGGCCGTCTCGATCGAGGACTACCTGAATGACATTCAGCTGGTCCCCCGTAGTCAGATGTTCCCCGTGGGATATGCGGAAGAGCGCCCCCTGGCCAGCAACAGCACGGAGATGGGGCGCTTCTCCAATCGGCGTGTCGATATTGTGCTCGTAGATGAGTTGCCACCGGAAGCGAGCACCGGCAGTCGGCGAGCACCGGCGGTGGATCTCAGCGTCCCAGACTGAACGACCAGACTGAAACGACCGGCCTGATCAGTCAGCGACCCAGCGGCCTGAACGACCGCCATCTTTCTCCAGAAGTCTCAGTTCACCGATGACCATTCCGCGATCGATCCCCTTGCACATGTCGTAGATGGTCAGCAGGGCGACGCTGGCTGCCGTGAGGGCTTCCATTTCGACGCCCGTTCGGTCCGCCAGGCGCACCTGCGCCTCAACCCGAACCCGGTCTTCGAGCACAACCAGATCGATCTCGATGGACGTGGGGTTCAGCGGATGGCACAACGGGATCAACTCGGCCGTGCGTTTGGCTGCCTGGATTCCTGCGATCCGTGCGGTGGTCAGCACGTTCCCCTTGGCGACCTGGTTGTTGTTGATCGCCTCCACCGTGGCCGGCTGCATACGGATCTCACCACCTACACGAGCGACACGGTCCGTGATCTGCTTGGCGGAGACATCGACCATCTTCGCCTGACCGGTGTCGTCGAGGTGGGTGAGTTGGTCCGCCATGGGAACGGCGCTCAGGCCTGACCCCAGGGCTTGATGGCTTCCTTCAACTGCTGGTATCCCTCGAGGAAGCCGGGACGCTCGTCTGCATACACCGTATCGAACGTGGCCAGAGCTGCGTCCAGCCAGTCGCTCAGTTCCTGATTGCCTGGGTTGGCGTCGAGATAGGCATCACGAATCAAAACGAAGTGAATCCGGGGATCGTAAGGTCGCTTGGTGCCACCCATCGACTCGTCTCCATCGAGGAGTCGAAGCAACATGGCGTCCGCCGAGCCGAGGGTTTGCTCGTGGATGGGTGGGCCATCCATCCGATACATGACTGACGTCATGTCCCGGCCGTTGCCGGTCGTATACCCCATCTCACCCCAAAGATCGCTCATCTTCGCGTCGGCCCCCACTTTGTCGAGAACGAGCTGACCGAAGTGGCGCAAGGGATCGGACACATCAGCCAGCAGATCGGTGAGCCGGTCGCCATCCAGATCGGTGGCCAGCACGATGGCGTCCTGCTTGTCAATCAGATCCCACAGCAGCAAACCGTAGTTGGTGTCAGCAATGTGCTGTTCGATGCGGCCACTCCAACGATCCATCCCCTCCTTGAAGTCCTTCGGCAACAGAGAGACGATGCGATCGACGCGTTCGCGATGCTCGACGTATCCGTCGACAGCGTACTTGCGTCCTACCTCGAACTTCGTGTCCTGCAGCAGCCACGACAGCAGACCCGCATTGATGCCATCCTCCATGGCCTGCGTCGGCTTGAAGGCGACACGGCCGAGTTTCCCCGTCTCGTGCACCATCTGCAGGAAGCGTCGATTGGCATATGCCATCTGGATGCCAGGTGTATTCATCTCGGAGTGGATAATGCCCGTATCAGCGTTGACATCGAAGACGGCCTTGTCCTGCGAATACGGCAAGCAGGGCATGCAGCGTACGGCGGTGATCGTGCCATAGGGTCGAACGTTGCAATACACGCCGGCCTGTGTTCTGAGCGGCGCATTGCCCGACTTGCCCTTCACCACCACCTTGCCGCCCTGGCCGTCGTTGACATAGGCATCGCCTGCCGTCGACCACTTGATCGACGTGCACGGCATGTTGCCGAACCAGGCCAACGGCTCAAGGTCGAGATCATGTCGGTACTGAGCCCACATCGGCACGCCATAGAAGGGCAGACCGAGAATGTCGCTCGCCGCAATCGTGCCCAGCAGGGCATAGGCATCGGTGAGCGAATGGGCGACGGGGTTGGCGGAGCCATCGTGATGGCCACCCTGCCAGATGACCGCGTCGGGATAGCCCGTCGGGCACAGATCCGAAGGGCTGAACATGCCCTCAAGGAGTCCGAGCAGATCGCCCCCGTCGGCCTCGGTGCGCGCGATGTTCATCAGGTCCAGCATGCGGTCAACGTCTCCGGGATACAAGCGTTTGGAATGGACGAGGCGACACAGAGAGTCGCTCAGGAATCGGGCGCTGAATCTAACCGTGCTCGAGAAAACCGGCAAACATCCGATCGGTGGTAGTGCCCGCCCCCGGCCTGCTGAGGAGCTATACGCACCGGCGTGGAATCCTGATCGGGAGAGGATTCGGCGACCTTGCCTTTTCCGGGAATCGTCGGTATCTTAGTGGTTTCGGATAGGAAATTTCAGCACTCGGGGCATAAGAGTGCTTATTGTGCCTGTAGACAACTTAAGTCGTTTTCCCCCAACCATTTAGCCCACCACTCAGGAGGTGTAGCACATGGCTGCTAAGCAGCTCGAGTTCGACATCGCCGCCCGGGACTCCCTGGCCGGAGGTGTTGATCGTCTCGCTGATGCCGTCAAGGTCACGCTCGGCCCAAAGGGCCGCAACGTCGTCCTCGACAAGAAGTTTGGATCTCCCACCGTCACCAAGGACGGTGTGACGGTCGCCAAGGAAATCGAACTGAAGGACCCCTTCCAGAACATGGGCGCCCAGATGGTGCGCGAGGTCGCTTCGAAGACATCGGACGTCGCCGGTGACGGAACCACTACCGCCACGGTCTTTGCCCAAGCCATTTTCCGCGAGGGTCTCAAGAATGTGACGTCTGGTGCGAATCCCATGGATCTCAAGCGTGGGATCGATGCCGCCGTTGAGGCGGTGATCGGCCACATCAAGAAGGCGGCCAAGGCCGTCAAGAGCCACGAAGAAATCGCCCAGGTCGCGCGTACATCGGCCAACAACGACACCGAGATCGGCGATCTGATCGCCGATGCCATGGACAAGGTTGGCAAGGACGGTGTCATCACGGTCGAAGAGGCCAAGTCGATGGACACAACCCTCGACGTAGTCGAGGGCATGCAGTTCGACCGTGGTTACCTGTCTCCTTACTTCGTCACCGATCAGGAGACAATGGAGACGATTCTCGAGGATGCCTACATCCTCATCTACGACAAGAAGATCTCCAACATGCGGGACCTGGTTCCCGTCCTGGAGAAGATCGCCCAGCTCGGTAAGCCTCTGCTGATCATCGCCGAAGACATCGAGGGTGAGGCGCTGGCGACACTGGTCGTCAACAAGCTGCGCGGCACGCTGCGCGTGGCCGCCGTCAAGGCCCCGGGCTTTGGCGACCGCCGCAAGGCGATGCTCGAAGATATCGCCATCCTCACAGGGGGTCGCGTGATCTCCGAGGATGCCGGCCTCAAGTTGGAGGGAACAACCCTCGACGACCTCGGGCAGGCCAAGCGCGTCAGCATCGACAAGGACAACACGACCGTCGTCGAGGGCAGTGGTAAGGCCGCCGACATCAAGGGCCGTGTCGCCCAGATTCGCACGCAGATCGAAGAGACCACATCCGATTACGACGGTGAGAAGCTGCAGGAGCGCCTGGCGAAGCTGGCCGGTGGTGTTGCGGTCATCAACGTCGGCGCTGCCACAGAGTCGGAGATGAAGGAGAAGAAGGCGCGTGTCGAAGATGCACTGCACGCCGCCCGCGCTGCCGTCGAAGAAGGTGTCGTCGCCGGTGGTGGTGTGACCTTCATTCGCGCCATCAGTGTTGTTGACGCGATCAAGGCCGAAGGTGATCAGGCGACAGGTGTCGCCATCATCCGTCGCTCTCTCGAAGAGCCGTTGCGTCAGATCTCTGCCAACGCCGGCCTCGAAGGTGCGATCGTGGTACAGAAGGTTGCCGCTGCCAAGGGCAACAACGGCTACAATGCACGCACCGACGTCTACGAAGACCTGGTGAAGGCCGGTATCACCGACCCCGCCAAGGTTTCCCGGACGGCGATCGAGAATGGTGCCAGCATCGCCAGCCTGCTGCTGACCACCGAAGCACTGGTCGCCGAGATTCCCGAAGAGAAGCCGCCAGCACCGGCCGGCCCTCCGGGGGGTGACATGTACTAAGACCAACCAAACGGCCTTTCGGTCGCTGGTTCGTCATACAATGGAAGAGGGGGCTTCCGCACAGCGGAAGCCCCCTCTTTCTGCATCAGGTGTATCTGCTCAGGCAGCTGGTGCTTCGTCTTCAGCGACCGCTTCCTCTTCTGGAGCATCGGTCACATCGAGGCGGGCCCCTTCCTCAATCACCAGTCGGGGCGTGTGCACCGAACCGCGGAAGGCCGCTGTGGCCGTAAAGTGAATCGTCCGCGTTGCCTGCAGGTGCCCGCTGACACGACCGCGTACGATGGCTTCACCGACTTCCAGACGCTCGGCCTCGACAAGCCCTTCCTCACCCACGTCGAGACGTGCTGGTGTACGCAGCGTGCCTCTGAAGGATCCCTCCACGTGGACGATGTGGCCCACCTCAAGGGTACCCACCATGGAACTGCCCTGACCGATGACGGTGGCCGACTCGGCATGGATCGATTCAGCACTCAAAGCCACAACTCGCCGATCTCTGGACGACGTTGCTGGCCGTCCTCGATAAGGGTGAATCGAACGCCGAGCCATGGGTGACTCAGACCCAGTGGCTGGCCCTTCTGTACGTACTGCCCATCTTCGATGGTCGACATGGACAACCCGGCATACTCGGTGAACAGACCGTTGCCGTGATCCAGACGCAGATGGTGGTCCCCGTCAGGCGCCATCGATGTTGCCACGACACGCCCGGCGGCCGTTGCACGCACCAGACTGCCCGCCGGGGGACGATAGACAAGAACTTCTCCTTCATAGTCGGGCGTCGTAGCTCGCACGGGCGTGAGGGTTGGCACGGTTCGCAGGCGACCATAACGGAGCCGGTCGACGACGCTGATCAGCTGTTCGCCCACACGGGGCGAGCGAGTCAGAGATTCGCTATCGCTGAGGCCCACCGCCTCGGCCGTGATGCGACGCAGCTGGGCGTTGCTCGCCTGCAATCCGTTCAGGATCACCTCCAGCTGGTCGACACGTTGGACCTCCTCCACAAGGATATCCTTGTCCCGCTGCAGGTGCTCAACCCGACGCGCCAGCTCCTTCGATTCCAGCATGGCGTGGAGACCCATCACCAACACCACGAGCAGGGCGACGCCGGACAGAGCCGCCACCCACACCAAAACGCGGGGAATCTTGTATTCGTAGGTGCGGCCCCCCTCCTCGGGAATGATGAGGAGGGTCAGGCGTGGGCCGGGAGGCATGCGATCGCCCTTTCAGGCGAACAGATCCAGGAGCGTACCGACCATGTCGTCGGAGGTACGCACCACATTCGCGTTGGCCTCGGCGTCGCGAATCGAGGTGATCAGATCGACGGATGTACTCACTGGTTCGGCCCGTCCAAACGCAGTTCGGTCAGCCGCCCCTTCGAGACGGGTTTCTGCGCTCTGTAGGCCAGTGGCCGCAATGTTGAGGGCGTCGATCATGATCTTCTATTCATAGTATCGGCATCAGGGGGGAAAAGGTACAGCCACCTCAGATTGGGTCAAATCTGTGGCGGCTGAACCAGTCATGGATAGAGAAGGAGCCTTCTCAGTGGCTCTTCTCTAACCAAAGGCCTGTCGGCGATGCTCGAGGAAGAAGGCCGCCTCACGGCGCACGGCGGTGAGGAAATCATCGTCGGTTTCGAACTCGCAGTGGATCGATGCAGGACCCGAGAAATCGAGGGCCTTGAGCTCGGCGAACACCTCTGTCCAGTCCACCATCCCGAGTCCCGCCTCGACCACATCTCGCACTTTCACGCCGTGATTCTGCTTCTCACCCCGTCGAAGATGGAAGTCCTTCAGAGAAACACAGGTGAGATACTCGGCGGCAATCTTCGTGGCCACAACGAATTCTTCACCTTCACCGACGAGGTGACCCGTGTCGAGATACGCCCCGACTCGCGCTGCGTCGAGACCACGAAGCAGGTGAAGGAGCATGCCTGCATTCAACCCCATACAGCGATTGGAATGGGTGTGGTACACGACCTGGACCCCATGTTTTGCAGCCAATTCTCCCCAGGCCGCCAGGTGAGCCCTTGTGGCTTCAACCTGGTCCCAGTAGGAACTGTTGAGATCAATCTTGTAGTAGCCGAGTTTCACCCGCGGTACACCGGCGTCCGCCATGGCTGCAAGGAGCGTGTCGGCAGCCTCCACCGTCGGATCGACAAGGTCGGTATTGGCTGTAATCAGTGGTATGCCAAGACCACGGTCACGGAACAGCTGGGCTGCTGCGGGCAGGGCCTGCGTCACGTTGTCCGGGTTGACGGGGTGCCCAGGACGCACGGCCAGATCATACCCGTCGATTCCCAGCGCCTCAGCCAGGTCTGCCAGCTCTTCGACGGTCTTGTCGCTGAGCATTTTTGAGAACACGATCAGTTTCATCACTCGTTTCGCCTCTTTCTTCTCGTACCGACGTGGGGAGTCTCATCGTGATACGGTTGCTCTGTGTAGGACTGGGTGGCATGGGCCACCATGACTGGAATGCGGCTGTCGATTGTGGTGGTTTCACGGCAGTGGGCGGTGTCGATATCTCAGACGCGGCCCGTGAGACATTCACCGACAAGACCGGTGCCCCCACGTTCACCCAACTGGAAGACGCGCTGGCGGCGGTGCAGGCCGATGCGGCCCTGATCGCCGCACCCGATCAGTTCCACGCACCCTTGACCCTCAACGCGCTCGATGCGGGCCTGGATGTCATCTGCGAAAAGCCGATGGCGGAGAATCTGCGCGACGCTCGCCGTATGCACCACTCGGCCCTCGATCGGGGCAAGATGTTGATGATCCATCATCAGTTGCGCTGGCATCCTTGCTGGTTCGAGGCCCGCCGCCAGATCGAGGCGGGAGCCGTCGGTCAGCTACGACGAATCGACTTCCATTTCAGCGTACACTCTGATGTATGTATTCATGGATACCGCAGTCAATTGCCGCACCTGGTATTCCAAGACCTCAGTATCCATCACTTCGACCTCATCCGCTACCTGGTGGGTCAGAGGTGCAGGTCCGTGTTCGCACGGGACTGGGTCGCCGATGAACCGGGTCTGTCCATCCAGGCGGCAACCGATGCCGTGGCGATTCTGGAGTTCGAGGGACCCATCACCGCCGCCTACACCGCCACCGTGCGCGAACTGATCGATCCGGTGGGCTACATCTGTCAGGCACGCGTCCACGGGTCTGAAGGCGAGCTGTTCATCGGCGGCGATCGCGTGACGGTGCAGACCCGTTCCGCTCACGCGCAGGGAACCGATCCTCTCATCATCTCGCCCGAACCGCCAGACGTGGGTACGTGGTCGGCCTTTGCGCAGGCCATCGAGACGCGCGAGCCAGCCCTGACGCACAGTGCCGACAACCTGCAATCGCTGGCCTTGATGTTCGCGGCCATCGAATCCTCAGAGTCAGGACGAATTGTGGAACCGGCTGAATAGAGAGGCACACGTCCGCCAGAGTCACACCGACCTCTGGTCTGTCAAAGCCAACGGCGCAGCCACTGCAACTGGGCATCGGCAGCAACACGGCCGTGCGCATGACCACCGCTGGCGCGCGTCACAGCGAAGGCGTCCGGCGAGCCGACGGTGCGCCAAAGCGCCTGCAACGCTTCCAGAGCGCTGTCCGCCTCGGCACGGTTGGGGAACGTGTCATCCTCTTCTGCGCGAACATCGAGGAAAGGACGAGGCGCCAAACAGGCGACCATCTCGTCAAAATCAATGGGCAGCGGCCGCGCGCCATCGAGGCAGGGGGCCAGGCGCGGAAAATTGTACCTCTGGGCCCAATTGTAGGCTCGGGCGCCATCGACGCCACGCAAGGGGCCCCAACCACACACCGAAACAACCGCTCGAATCCTCTTGTCGAGAGCGGCGCCGATGATCGACATCTGTCCCCCCTGTGACCATCCACACACGCCGATTCGATCTGCATCCACCTCGGCACGAGTGAGGAGAATGTCCACGGCACGACTCACATCCCAGGCGGAAAGACCGACCCTTGTCCAGGAGGGGAAACGGGCATCCAACTGTGACGTGTCATGGCTTCGCAGCCCAGGGGCCGTACGCTCGCCGCAACACGGGTAGTCGGGACACAACGTGACGAAGCCCTGGCACGCCAGATCGACACCGTATGCCTCCGGGGCGCCGGGCACAAGCGGTCCCGCCAGACCTGCAGGCGCGTCCTTTCCCCAATTCGGCGTCATGAACGATCCCGGTAGACAGATGACTGCCGGAGCGGGGTCGGTCAATGTTTTTGCCCGCAGCAACCACGCCCAGACCACATCGTCCTCTGGTTCACCGTAGCGAATCTTCTCTCGCCACAGATCTCCATCGTCGTGACGCTCCACGACATGGGCTTCCGAGGTACCGGCAGGTGGCAGGCCCGCGGGGGGACGACCGATGAGTTCGAGCAAAGCCTCGATTCGGTCCTGCTGCCAGGTGATCAGATCTCGTGCTGCGTGTCTGAGATCGGGTGAGGTGCCGACGAAGGCCCCCATCGACTCGGGTGTTCGATCCTCTTGGCTGGCACCCATGGATCAGCTGCCTCGCTTCGGTGTCACGCGTCATCCTCGTCGTAGATTACGGGCGCGTGTGCCGGATCGGCGAGATGAGACACGTAGTAGCTCTCATCGCCTTCGTTGGGTTCTACGGCCTCTGTTCGCAAATGAACCGCGACACTGCAACGGGGTCGGTCAGACGTGTTGGCGTCGCTGCCATGAAAGGTGAGGCAGTGATGAAAACTGACGCCCCCCACCGGCATGAGAGCGGACACTTCCTCCCACGTCTCACCGTCGGGTACGTCGATCCCGTCTCGCAGCGCCTGGTGGTCACCGGCAAAGAAGTCTCCCTGATCGAGAAACCCCCACCGGTGTGAGCCCCGTACGAAGCGCATAGGGCCGCAATCTGCCTCCACGTCACTCAGGGCCATCCAGATCGTGAATAGCCCTTCGGGCTGCTGCCAGTAACGCCAGTATTGTCGGTCCTGGTGCCAGCCCACGTGGCCTGCCGCCGCCGTGGCGGGTGGTTTGATCAGCAGTTGTGTCGCCCACACCTGGATCCGTCGTGCTCCTGTCACCACTGCAGCCAGCCTGGCGACGGTAGGATCACTCACCAGCGCATGGAGAGCGTGACTCGCCAGATGTGGGTCGTTGATCTTGCACAGCTTTGCCGGATCGTATCCCGGGTGCCCCGAGGGTGGCACGCCTGTGTCGAAGGTCCCGTCGCGTACCTGCAGCATCGCCGCCTGTGCCGCGGCCAGGGTATCCGGATCGACGAGAGATCCACGGGGGATAGCGAATCCTTCTTCCACGAATCCACGGTGCAGAGCGTCATGGTCATGCGACATGGGGATCTCTCTGGAGCGGGGGGGGCGTGTCGGCGAGCCGTGCGCGCAGTCGTTGCAGCAAGACGAAGCTCGAGGCCACAGCAAGGATGCTGCCCACCAGCAAGGGCGTATAGGCGTCGATCGGAACGATCCACCAGCGGCCCTGTAGATCAGCGCTGGCGTCGAGCAGCGGCCCGGCGATCAGGGGGCCGCAGCCACCGACCAGTCCGATCCAGGCGTAGTACAGAGCCAGATACTCGGTGCGTCGCTCCTCGGGCACGATATCGACGTAGAGCATACGCTGATCGGTGATCCACCAGCCATTGTACGTTGCGCCGGCGACGAAAGCGATGATCAGGGCACCGAAGAAACTCCACTCGTGTTGGCGCGGCAACAACATCCACAGGACGGGCAGCAAGCCCATCAGCAGCAGCACGAGTCGCAATGGTCGTGTGCCGCGACGATCCGACCACCAGCCCCAGCCATACGATGAAAGCACACCCACCGCCGATCCGGCCACCTCCAGTAGGACGATTCGACTGCTTGGCAGACCAATCTCTTCCTTCATGAACAGGGGCACGAAAGCACTGAAGATCTGCATGGCCACCATCGTCAGGGCCGTATAGCTGAGATACAGCACCAACCTCCGATCGGCCAACGCTTCACGCATAGCCGCCCAATGGGCGGTTTCGCGTAGGCGACCCGGCGCACCACCGGGAATGGGAAACGCGAGCAGCACACAAAGGACGCCCGCACCGACACCGAGGCCGATGAGCATCATGAAGCGCGAGAGGCCCGTCAGTTCATCGAGAATCCAACTGGCCGCCAGCAGCGCCGTGGTGGTTGCCAGCAGCCCGATGATGTTGTTGATCCCATACATGCGGCCACGCATGGCGGCAGGCACAATCTCCTGCGCCCACGGATACCAGCCCGTCTCGGCAATCGCTCGTAACACGGCGAACGAAGCCATGCAGACCAGCACATAGTAGAAGGCGCCATCGACACCGCGTTGTTGGAGCACCCATGGCGTGAACAGGAGGCCCGCCGTGACGAGCTTGCGTGTCCCCCAGCACGCGATGAAGACACGCTTCACACCGAACCGGGCGATGGTGGGAGCGACAAACAGCGCGAGGATGCCGGAGAACGGCAGGAGGGAGAGGACGATACCGATGCGTGTCTTGGGCAGACCCAGCTCGTTGAGGAACAACACGAACACGGGACCAAACCAGGTCAGTGCCGAGAACACGGCATTGCTGGCGGAGTGGGCATAGTACCACGGCAACCGACGCACTTTCTCGGCGTCGCTCATCGTCGTGACGGGTGAATCCGTCATTTAGGTTCGTCGGTCAGGTGGTGTGGGTCAGGGTTTTCTGAGTCGAGGAGAGTCGATCGTCAGATGGGCCGACGATACATGTCGGCCATGTTGCGCAGCGGCTCGTAACCGAGCATCCGGCGCGCCTTGTCGATGCTGAACTTCCCCTGACCGAGGTGGGAGTGAAGATTGAACTCCTGATAGTTGTCTTGAATCGATTCGATCTCCAGGGCCAACCGACAGGCTTGGTGCAGGTCGGGCCAAACGATGGTAAAGGGTGGAAAATCACTGCCGGACACAGGCCCCTCGGGAGGCGCGCCAAGACCGTTGAACAGGAAGCAGATCGTCTGGATGTCGTGGGCGCGGGACCAGGCCTTGCAGATTTCGCGGCTGAGCATCTTCGTCGTCATGTAGTAGCCGGGCCCCGGCTGCAGCGGTGGGTCATTGATGTCGAAGCTATGATCGTAGTGCCCGCGCACACTCTCGGGCCCGGAATGCACGATCTTGCGGATGCCCAGTTCGGCGGCGGCCCTCATTACATGCCAGGCCCCGCGTGTGCTCACGTGAAAGCTCTGATCGGCGTCGTTGCGCACGACGGTGAAGTTCATGATCGCGTCCATTCCCCGGGCCGCGTCGCGCACCTGCTCGTAGTCGGTGACATCCACGTGGTCCACGTCGATGCCATCGGGATGGGACTTCACATCGGCCAGTCTGAGGTCGTAGTCATCGGCCAATCCGGGGATCAGATGGGGACCGATCAGTCCCGCCGCACCGAGGAACAAGACCCTCTTGTTCGCCGCCATTACGACATCTCCGTAGGTCGTCGGTAGAACTCTGCCATGTTGCGGACCGGTTCGAATCCGAGGATGTCGAGCGCACGTTCAAGACTGTATTTCTGGTGCCCAAGATGGGAGTGCAGATTGAACTCCTGATAGTTCGCGGGGACCGACTCCACCTCCAGAGCCAACCGACATGCGTGCTGCAGATCTTCCCAGACGACGGACATCGCGGGAAAATCGCGACCCGTGATCGGTCCCGCCGGCGGGTCGTGCAGGCCATTGAAGAGAAAACAGACGGTCTGGATGGAATAGGTCCGTGCATAGATCTCGCAGATCTCATCAGCGAGTAGTTTCGTCGCCGCATACCAGCCGGTCCCCGGCGTTCGAGGCACGTCGTCCACATCGAAGTCGTGATCGTACCACCGCCGTACCGCCTGGGGACCGGAGTGCACCACCTTCTTGATCCCCAGTTCGGCGGCTGCCCGCATCACGTGCCACGCGCCTCGTGTGTTCACATGAAAGCTGAGGTCTGGGTCGCTGCGATTGACGGTGAAGTTCATTATGGCGTCCATGCCCTCGGCACCGGTCAGCACCTGGTCATAGTCGGTGATATCCAGACGCTCTACCTCGATCCCGTCGGGATGGTCCTTCACATCGGTCAGCCGCAGATCATAGTGGGCTTCAAGCCCTGGCGTCAGATAGGGCCCAATCAGCCCCGATGCGCCGAGAAACAGGACCTTCTTCTTCGCACCCATGCTCAGTCCGCCTTCCAGTTTGCGGCGAAATTGTGCTGCGGCTCGAAACCGATCGCACCTGTGGCGGCGGCGATGAGATACTTTGGATTCGGAGGTAGAGCGCAGACGTGGTAGAGGGCCCAGCGACTCGACCACACGGGACTTTGACTGGTGTCCCGACTCAGGGTGCCGGCGAAGGCTCGAGCTGCATCGCGCGGATCGAGCCACAGCAGATCCGCATCCTGGCCGGCCACCTCATCTTCGCGAACCAACCTGCCAAGACGCAGCGCGGTCATGGAGATGTGGAAGTCGCGGGCGAACTCCCGGCACGTGAGCTCTCCCAAATAGCGACTCATCGTCACCATATGGGGGGCGGGCTGTGGTTTCCACATCTCTGAGATGTACACATCATCTGGGTAAGGCTCGAACAGATCGAGGGTACTGCCGTAGACCACCCGTTTGACACCGGCTTCAACGGCTGCCTTGCACAACACGTGAGTTCCGCGCGTGGCCAGGTCGAGCAGCATCTGATCTCGTGCCAGTTCGTCGTCGGGCAGCTGGGACGGTGGTTCTCCCGTGTGCAGCACCACCTCTATGTCTCGCATCGCCGACCACACACGGTCGGCATCCGTCACGGACCCGGTTACTACTTCGTGGCGTGGATCCGCCTCGACAGGATCGTTGTCGAACAGGCGCAGCTGGTGGTTCTCTCCGAGTTCATCGATGATGGCGCGCCCAAGAGGGCTGGCAGCGCCGGTGAGCAGAATCCGCATGAAAGCTGTCCTTTTGGCGTGGTCGTCATTTCCGGCCGCACAATGTCGATGCTGTGCGCCTCTGCGCCAAACCTGCGTGAACGCAGGTTTATGGTCACTATCATCAAATCGAGCTGCGGGATAGCTTCTCTGGTCTCAGATCGCAGGATCGTGGTCGAGTCTGGAGTCCCCGTTGACGACCGTTCCCCCCGCCCAACCCGGCTCCTGGCACCGTACACAACGCGTCCTGCGTCTGGCCATGCCCTCGGCAGGCGAGATGCTGCTGGGCATGCTCGTGGGTCTGGTGAATACGTATCTCGTCGGTCATCTGGGCGCCGCCTCGTTGACCGCTGTGGGTCTCGGTGTCCAGGTGTCGATGGCGGCGATGGTTCTGTTTTCGGCCGTCGGTACCGGGGCCACGGCGGTCACAGCCCGCATGGTCGGCGCCGAAGACGTAAAGGGTGCCAACCGCGTCGTCGCCCAATCCGTCCTGATCGCCTTCCTCTGTGGTGTGGTCTCCAGTCTGGGTCTGTTCATTTTCGCAGAGCCGGCGATGGTCATCATGGGAGCCACAGGTGAGTCGCTGACGCAGGGCGTTGTCTATCTGCGCATCATCTGCATCGTGTTTCCCGTATCGTCCATGATCTTCGTCGGAGGAGCGTGCCTACGCGGCGCGGGCGACACGCGCACTCCACTGTTGGTGATGGCTGTCGTGAACGTGCTCAACATCGTCGTCGCCTGGGTCCTGGTGGAAGGGATTGGCCCCTTTCCCGCCCTCGGCGTGGCAGGTGCCGCCTACGGCTCGGCGCTGTCGCGGTTCCTCGGCGGACTCATCGTCTTTGCGTTGCTACTCAGGGGCCGGTCCGGCCTGCGCCTACGCTGGCGAGGCCTGGACCGCGAGATCATGTGGCGTATCCTGCGTGTGGGTCTGCCGGCCTCACTCGATCAGCTCATCTTCCGCTTCGGCTCCCTGGTTTGGATCCGCATCGTCGCATCTCTGGGCACGGTCGCTTTCGCCGCTCACCAGATCGTGCTCAATGGAGAGTCCATCTCCTTCATGCCCGGTTGGGGTTTCGCCGTCGCGGCCACGACGTTGGTTGGACAGGGTCTGGGGGCGCGTGACCACGTGCGCGCCGAGAAGGACGCTCTGCTCGCGTTCTACATCTCAGCCGTGTTCATGTCGATCATGGGTGTGATTTTCTTTCTCTTTCCCGCCCAGATTGTGAGTCTGTTCACCGATGATGCCGACGTAATCGCCATGGGCACGCTGCCCCTGCGTCTGATCGGACTGGTGCAGCCCTTCCTGGCGGCCATGATGGTCTTCAGCGGTTCTCTACGCGGCGCGGGCGACACATTGACACCGATGTTGGTCAATGGCGCCTCGGTCTGGCTGTTGCGAATCCCGTTGTCACTGATTGTGATCGAGTGGTTCGAGTGGGGACTCACCGGTGTCTGGATGGTGATGGCACTGGACCTGACCGTGCGTGGTGTTGTTTTGTTTGGGCAGTTCCGTCGTGGACGCTGGAAAACGATCGAGGTGTAGTGATGTTGACCGACGAACAGGTTCGGGCTTTTCGCGAAGATGGCTTTACTGTTTGCGAGGACTTTCTGTCGCAGACAGAAGTTGACGCCCTGTTGCAGGAAGCAGATGGGGCAATCGAAGGAAATACGCTCGCCACCCATGACGCCGAACGCATGGAGATGGAGCCGGAGCAGCCGCCGGATGGCGGAGCCGTGCGCCGGCTCTACGAGCCCTGCACCTACTATCCCGTCTCCCGTGCATTGTCCGAAATGGACAAGCTTCTCGACAGCGTGCAGCAACTGTTCGGACCGAATCTCCTGTTCCACTACAGCAAGCTGAACATGAAGCCGGCCAAGGTGGGATCCGTCGTCGAATGGCACCAGGATTTGTCGTATTACCCGATGACGAATCGGGACTCTCTGGCGGTGTTGTTCTATCTCGATGACACGGATGCGACCAATGGGCCGCTGAAACTGATCCCCAAACGCCACGAGGCGCCGCTGATGCAGCACACACGGGAGGGATTCTTCCAGGGGAGAGTGACCGAACCTGTGGACGAGTCCGACGTCGTGATGGCTGAAGGGCCGGCGGGTACGGCCATCTTCATGCACGGACTCACGCCCCATGCGTCAGCGCCGAACACGTCGGGCAAACCGCGACGCACGCTGATCCTCGCCTATCGTGCCGCCGACGCGATCCCGCTGTTTCTCGGTCCTATGACGGCGACACACGAAACTCACGTGCGTCTCGTNCGCGGCGAGCCAGCATCCCAGGCGCGATTTGACGGCACGGCCGTCGCGCTGCCTCGCTACAAAGATGCGGTCTCCTCCCTCTACGATCTGCAGAAGAAATCGCGCGAGGGGAAGACCTGAATCCTGCTCGCGTCAGGCCACTGTGTAATGCCACGGCCTGAAAGGACAGCCTTACAACATCACCTGGCGATGAGCCAGGATGTGATCGGCCACGTCTGCCACGGGCGCCACCCAGGCATCTCCGTCGGCCAAGACGCACAACGCCTCCAGCGTCTCCCGTCGCACACCCTGTCGTTTGTCCAGACACATGTCGTGCCCTGCCAACACGAGCCACGTTGAGCGTTCCCGAGCCTGATCCAGATACGGTACCAGATCAGCGTAGTCGCGCTCGTCCATGTCCACTCCAAAGACGGCTGACAGATCTGCCGTGGCCGGGTCGACCGGTCCTTCACTCTTGAAGAGCCGACCGCACACGAATCGTTTCGCAATGGCGGGAATGTAGCTGTGCGCCTGTTCGCCTCTGCCCACCGTTGTATTGCCACATGGGTAGGCGAAGCTTCGCGGCGTCACGTCGAGCAATCGCTGCAGAGCGACCGTCGCTTCATCGAGATCGGTCTCCATCTGCGGCAGCGTCCAGTCCTCGGTGCGACGATCGGGGGAGATCCAGTGGAAGTTGGCACTACATGGATGACTCGCCGTGTGGTTGCCCATCTCGTGGCCTGCCTCAGCGGCGGCACGCCAACTCTCGAGGTGTTCTTCGACGGGATGGGGCAACACGTAGAACGTCGCCTTCACACCGTGTGTGTTGAGCAGGGGGATGCCGTGATCGAGGCAGCTGGCACGAGCGTCGTCGAAGGACAGGGACAGAGCGAAGCGTTTGCCCTCGGGCCAGGGAAAGGTGTCAGCCATGGAGTGCCTTTCTGCCTTATCGTGGCTCAAGTCGCGGCCACTCGATCTCCACGCCCTGTGCGAGCAGGGCGGATTGAAAGGCCTTGAGTTTGTCGGTCGTATTGCGAACACCACGGGGTGACTCCCCCGTTCGCAGACAATACGCAGCCAGCGCACCGGCTGCCTCACCGATCCCCCATTCAACCGGGTGCAGACGATAACAACCGTTGGTGATGTGCGTGACCCCCAGATTCTTACTCGCCGGCAGCAGATTCTCCACGCGCTGAGGAATCAGCGCGCCCAATGGAATCTGAAAGGGCAGCGAACTCACATCGATGTAGTTGTCGCCTCCTGAGGACGGATGCAAGTCGATGCGATAGCTGCCGACACCCACACTGTCATGGAAGTTCTCAGCGCGCACATCCTCACGGCTCAGACCCGTGGCGGTCATACGTGCCTCGGTGCCGACGTGCGCCTCCACCACGGTGAACTCGGCCTTGATGCGCCGACTTTCACGGATGTAGGGGTATTTGGCCAGCCCGTCTTCTGTGTCGACGATGTCCTTTCGCAGACGCAGCCCCGACCAACCCTGACCACCGTCGGGGCGGGGCGCCTCTGTCTGCAGCCAGTAAAGCCACGACAGGCTGAGTTGTTTGCCACCTTCCAGGTGTTTCGCTGCCTCGGCTTCGTCCACGTCGTGCAGATTCCCCAGCCAGTAGTCGATCTGTGGCCAGTTCACCAGGCAGACAGATCGCAGGGGTGATCCGCTTGTAGGTGTGTCGAAATTGCCAGCATGCAGGATTCGTCGGTAGGTCCAGAAACTGAACTCCTCCGTCGGTTCCAGTGGGTCGAAGGGTTTCTCGATAGGCTCACAGGTGTGTGGAAAGGAGTACGGCCACGCCAATAACTTGCCCGGCCAGGCGGGGGTGAGGTTGGGTTCGTAGTCGCGCCAGAAACTGTACGTCTCCGGTTTGTCGATCGTATGATCTTCATCGGGGATGTGCTCCACGGCGAAGCAGCAGGTGAAGGACTGATGATTGTCCGGCTGCGCTACGGGTGGTGCGTGCATTTCTCCTGTGTCGGCTTGGGACTCGAAACCGGTCACGTACTCGGTGCCCGTCAGGGGCAGCAGATCTCCCATCTCTGTCGCGTCGATCACGTAGGGCGCGTGCAGCACAGTCTCTTGGCCCGAGGGCCGGCGAACGGTGACCGAGCGTACCCTGTCTCCATCTGACTCAGCGTTGACCGCCTTCGAATCGAGCCAGATCTCCACCTGGCCACTGCTGGTATAGGGCGCCAACATGGCCTGCAGTACGGCCAGGGCTACCCTCGGTTCATGACAGAGTCGAGAGACCGACCCATTGCCGGGATTCAACTGCACGCGAGCACGAGCCCCTGCGGTTAACGGGTAGTGGTCTCGATAGTAGGCACGCACACCTTCGCGGAAGGCACGATACGAGCAGGAGCACCCGAACTGCTCGATCCAACGGCCCTCGTCCGGCGGCACCGCCTGCTGAGTCAGCTGGCCGCCGATCCAATCGGTTTCCTCGGTCATGATCACGGTGGCGCCGCCCCGTGCGGCGGCCAGCGCGGCGGCACAGCCACCCACTCCCCCGCCGATGATGACGATCTGCGCGTGGCGTTCACGCGAACTGTCTACGGTAGATCCTGGCATCGCTGTCCTCTTGAATCTCTGGTCTGGGAACTTCCACAATCGGCTCTTCCCGGTCCATCGTCCAGTCGGACTCGCATGGAAGGAATGTCGGCGTTGCTGAACGGGCTACGGGCTCGTACTTAGGAGAGGATGATCGATACGAGACTAATACTGATTGAGGGACTCCCGGGGATGGGAAAGTCGACGACGTCTGCGTTCGTGGCGGACCGAATCCAACACGAGGGGCTGCAAGCCAGCTGGTTCCACGAGTTCTCTCCTGACAATCCCATCGCCCTTGCTGTGCTGGCCGGTTTTGAGGGCACACAGGATTGGGCATTGCCAGATAGGAGCCTACTTCAGTGGCATGTTCTGCGTCAGCAGCTGCTGTGTGGGTCTACCTCGACGATCCTGGAGGGAAGATTTTGGCAGAATCGCGCCGCCTTCATGTTCCTTGCCGGTGTGCCCGCCGAGCAGATCATCGCCGCAGACCAGCGGGTTTATGATTCGATTGCAACCATCAACCCCGTGCTGATACACCTGGTACCGGATGATCCGCAGAGACATCTCAAATGGGTTTTCCAGGAGCGTTGCCTGGCGCCAGGCGCTCGGCCGCCAAAGATGTGGACCGATTGGTTTGTCGAAACCTTCGCCACGTCTGTGCTCGGCAAGTCGAAACAATGGCAGGGATTCGACGGGGTCGTCGAAGGGTGCACGCAATGGTTGCAGATCTGCGAGCAGATGTTCGTCCACTTCCCGGGTCCGAAACCCGCTGTAAGGGACCCACATGCTGATTGGGATAGAACCTATCGAGCGATCGAAGAACTGCTGCGAATCCTTCCGGCGAAGGAGTAACGCAGCAGTCGTAGATAGTTACCCTAAGACGTTTCGGACGGAGCGCTAAGGACTCCGCAGGTGGCGAACACAACGCAGTACTCCATGGTTGTCTCCGACACCGGGAGACCGTCTATATCGACACCCAACAGATGGCTGCGTGGCGTCGGACGCGCCGGAGCCAAAAGTTCAGGATCTCGACATCCCACCCTGCAGGACGCCAGGGTGCCCTCCATGGCGGCATGCTGCAGCTGCTACAAACCCAGATTCTTGTCACCGCGGTTCCCCATGACATAGGAGCAGGGTACGCACGATCGCGGGCAACACAGCAGAGTAGTAGTGATAGATCCCCAGACCCAGGTAGGCATCGTTGTAGTCTGGATCGATTTTAACAAGGCTCAGCAGCGCGTTCTTCCCCCGACGACCGTGCCAGTGCGCCTTCAGCCATCTGTCCTCCATTCCGTAGAAACGGCCAAGATTCCCCGCTGCCGCCCCCAGGTAGAACAACCCTCCACATCATCATCATCCCGATCCAGCCGTGCCTCGGCCCGATCGATCGCCTGCTGTGAGAAGTCGCGCATCATTGCACGCGCATCCTGATCGGACGGATGAACGAGAACTCGCCAGAAGAACCCACTCGCCTTGAGGAAGTAACCACGGGGATGGTCCGGCTCTCGACGAATCACCTCGTCGAAGTCGTCGAAGGCTCGGTCGTCGAAGTTGTAACCGCATTCGATACCTCGCATGACGAGGGAGTCGGTCGATGCGGGGAGGCTTTCGGCCCACGGTCTCCGAGATGGGGCGAGGAAAGAGATCCCGACGACCATCAGAGTGCAGAGCGTCTTGGGACATACTCGTCTCATACCAGCACCAAGAAACAGAAACGGCGAGGCGCCGTCACAGCACCTCGCCAAACACTGACGATTCTTCACTGTCTCGGATCCGTCTCCTACTCGGACATCACCGCTGAATCATCAGAGAGGGGTCGCGCTTCCAGCTTCTTGTTCATGATCAAGCGGGCGCAGGTGTTCCAGCGGAGGACCGCATCCTCGTTGTGTTCCGGGTGAGCGGCCTCAGCCTGCTCGAACCACGCCATCGCCTCGGTCAGCAGTTCGTGGGCGTCGAAGTTGGAACCAGGATAGGCTCGATTCAACCGCGCCTTTGCCTGACGTTCGTGGATCACACCCGTGTAGTAGACACGGTCATATTCGTTGGTCAGGCGGGGAATCAGATCAAAGACAGCCTTGGCACTCACCTCCGTGCTCTGAGCGAAGGTATCGGTCATCGAAAGGATGAGCTGGATCAGCGCAGGCTGATTCTCCGGATCGATGGCCAGGATGTCCTGGCAGATACTCTGCGCCACGCGCGGCTCGTTCAACAGACGGTAGCGCTCGACGCGCTCGAGGGCCGCCGGAATCGCGGCGCTGTTGATCGACTTGAGCTCGAACATGATATCCTCCCCGGGAGGGTGGCGGAGCAGGTGTCGCTAGAGAAGAACGTACGCAGCCACGAGAGATCCGGCGATCGCCCCGCCGTAACAGATGACGGCGATGAGCTCAAACAAGTGCTTGAGTTGCAGACCATCATACAAGGTGAAGCGGAACCGATGTGCCCAGTGAAAGAAGGACAGACTGATAAGACCGAAGGCGACGATCCGAGTCAGTGGATGCATGAGCAGCCACGCAATGTTGGCGTAGCTGGGGCCTTCAACCCAGCCGAGAGGTGTCGCAATCGTGAACAGAAACAGCAAAGCTGGAACGAACATCGCCGTCAGCGCACCACCCCCGCCGAACAGGGTCCACCAGAAGGCGTCGTTGCTTTTTTTCACGGTCTCTCCCTCAGCCCAGGATATAAGCCGCAGCGATCACGGCGGAGATGAGGAACCAGCCAGCATAGTTGCCACCGGCGATCATCAGGTCGGGCACGCGCCAGTCACCCAGTCGAACGACCATGGCTTTTGGTGACAGATTGAACCAGGTGATGCTGTGGTAAAGCACCGCGCCGAGGGCCAGCACGTTGATCACGAGCATGACCGGGTGGGACAGACATTCCAGCATCTGCGCGTAGGCTTCGGGGCCAGACTGAACCGACCGATACAGAATGATCATGAGAATGGCACTATAAGCAACGGCGACACTTGTCAACTCACGAAAGATGAACCCGATGTAGACCCAACGCTTGACCCACCAGAAGATGGGTTTGGCATCGCGATGCCACTTCGGGTGATGCAGGGTATATCCGGTCTTCGATTCCATCCCTCACTTCCCCTTCCGCGTGATGAACGACTTCCACCATTCGGCGGCACCGGCCAGCTTGTATCGTTGAATCGCGCCAGCAGGATCCACGTCTTTGGGACAAGCCTCCGAGCACTCGCCCACCATCGTGCAGGACCAGATACCTTCATCGTTTGACAACCGGGCCATGCGTTCGTCGTTGCCTTCGTCCCGATTGTCCAGATTGTATCGCTGCGCCAGTGCCAAAGCTGCTGGCCCAGCGAAACCGGGCTCGAGACCATACACGGGGCAGGCGGAGTAGCAGAGCATGCAGTTGATACACATGGTATACGACTTGAAGTCGGACAGCTCTGCCGGCGTCTGCTTGAATTCGCCTTCTTCCAACGGCTTGTCTTCTTCACGCACGACCCATGGCTTGACGTGCTTGAGTTTGTCGACGAAGTCGGTGACTTCCGTGACCAGGTCGCGCACGACCGGAAAATGCGCCAGGGGCTCAACTCGGATGGGACCCGGTGCATACTTGGTCAAGAAAGCGGCGCAGGTGAGCACAGGCTCTCCGTTGATCATCATGCCACAGCTGCCACAAACCCCCATGCGACACGACCACCGATAGGACAGCGTACCGTCGATGTGGTCCTTGATATGGTTCAGTGCATCGAGCACGACCCAATCTGAGCGCAGTGGAACGTCGTACGATTGGAATTCGGGCTCTGCGCCATTCTCCGGTAGATAACGCAGCACCTCAATTGTGATGGTTTCTTCTGCCATGCAGGCTCAGCCCTTCTGCTGTCCGTATTCGCGTTTGGCCGGAGGCCAACGTGTGATACTCACGGGTTGATACTCGATTCGTGGCGATCCGCCCGGCTCTCGGTAGGCCAGACTGTGCTGGAGGAACTTGTCGTCGTCGCGCTCCGGGAAATCCGAACGTTGATGCGATCCACGTGACTCGTCCCGCAGTAGTGCGGAAGCGATGATCGCTTCAGCCCCGTCGAGCATGTAGGTCAATTCGATCGCTGCCGTCAGGTCGGTGTTGAAGGTGTGACTTGCGTCCGACACCTTCACATTGACCACGCGCTCCTGAAGTTCGCGGACCTTTTGCCCCGACGCGGCGAGCGAATCACGGGTCCGATAGATGCCGGCGCCCTCCTCCATCGTGTCGTGCATCTCTTTGCGCAGACCAGCGATGGACTCGGTGCCTTCGCCCAACATGAGCTTAGCAAGGCGATTGCGCTCGTCCTCCACCTGCGCCTGCAAACCAGAGCTGGCTTCCTTCTGCTCCAGAGCGAAGGCCGCCGCGTTCTTTCCAGCGCGGGCACCGAAGACGAGGATCTCCGTGAGCGAATTCGAACCAAGCCGGTTCGCACCATTGATACTCACGCAAGCCGCTTCTCCGGCCGAATAGACACCTGGGAGAACGGTCGCTGCATCGATATCGGTGGAAATGCCACCCATCATGTAGTGGACGACGGGCCGTACCGGAATCAGGTCGGTCACGGGATCGATATTCTCGTATTTCGCACACAATTCGCGCACGAAGGGCAGTCTCGAATCGATGATCTTCTCGCCGAGGTGCCGCAGGTCGAGATGGACATAATGGCCATACTCGCCCGCCATCGTGCCTCCACGCTCCTGTTCCTTGACGAAGGCCTGGGACAGGCGATCTCTTGGACCCAACTCCATGGAACGCAGCACCGGCTTCGGTTCGGGCTTGCCAAGATCGTAGTCCTGCAGATACCGGTAGCCATCCTTGTTCAGCAGGTGCCCACCCTCAGCACGTGAAGCCTCTGTGATCAGGATGCCTGTGAAGGGCAGACCCGTCGGGTGGTATTGGATGAACTCCATGTCCTTCAGGGGAATGCCGGCCCGATATGCCAGCGACATGCCATCGCCATTCTTGATGTTGGCATTGGTCGTAAAGGGGAAGATCTTCCCACAGCCACCCGTGCTGAGGATGACGGACTTGGCCAGAATCGGTTCAATGCGGCCCGTCGCCAATTCGATGGCGACCACACCCTGGCAGCGGCCATCCTCGACGAGCAGCTTGGTGACAAACCACTCATCGTAGCGTTGGATCGGGTCGTACTTGAGGCTGGTCTGAAACAAGGTGTGCAGCATGTGAAAGCCGGTTTTGTCCGACGCATACCACGTGCGCTTGATCTTCATCCCGCCGAAGGGGCGTACCGCCACCGAACCATCCGCCTCACGACTCCACGGGCAACCCCAATGCTCGAGCTGCAGCAGTTCGTTCGGCGCTTCGTTGACGAAGGACTCGACCGCATCCTGGTCGCACATCCAGTCGGCACCCGAAATCGTGTCGTAACAATGATCGTCCAGACTGTCGTCGGGCTTGATCACCGCCGCAGCCCCACCCTCTGCCGAAACCGTGTGGCTCCGCATGGGATAGACCTTCGAAATCACAGCGATCTTCAGGTTGGGATTCGTCTCGTAGGCGGCGATCGCGGCACGAAGTCCCGCTCCACCACCGCCGACGATCAGTACATCATATTCGGGAGATTCTTCTTGAGCCATCTAGAGAAACCGGCCTTCAAGGTTGCTGGCACTTGGCAGAGAATGTCGAGGATTCCGTTCTGGCTGACACACTTTGGGCACCTGCGTGTCCCAGACTTGGGCAGGTAATGGATACGTGTTGCTCGTGGAATCGTCAAGCTCGTCTGGCCTCGGGAACGAACCACCAGGGGCCTGAGATGCGGCATCCGGGCGGGTCTTCACCTGGAGGCACCCAGATCCAGTACCACAGTGAACGGCGATCACTGGAATGAGGGCATGACATGGGCGGCGAGCCGCCGCATGGATTCGGTGGCCTGTTCATGGCCCAGATATCCCCAGCGGGTCCAGCACAAGACCTCACCCACACCGATGTCACGAAGCCCTTCCAGCCTTTGGGTGACATGTTTCGTAGCACCGGCCAGCACGCGTCGTTCCAGGATCTCCTGCACCTGGTCGGGATCTACGGCAGGAAGCTCCAGGCCATCAAAGTCTGCGTCTGTCAGGGGCACCGGGCCCATACTCGCCAAGGCCTTGGCAACCCGCAGCGACCAGGCCGTGGACTCGCGCACGGTGTCCATCGCCCTCGATGGGTCATCGTCGAGATGGATCTGCCGCAGAACGCCGGCCGAACCTCGACAATCGACTGCCACCTGCTCGGTGATTTCACCTGACTCGACCGCCTCGTCGAGGGTTGCCCAGTAGATCGCGAGACTGTCTCGAACCTGGTCGTCACCGCCCAGCAGCAGAATCCGGTGCCCTCCGAGGGCGACGGAACGCACGCTGTCTGGATGACCCGCCGTGATCGCAATCGGAGGGTGCGGCTGCTGATGGGGTTTGGGAAAACTGGCGGCACCGTCGAGGTGGAACAGATCGCTGTGGTGATTGACTTGTGTCTGCGTCCACAGCTGACGCACCAGACCGAGGATTTCCCAGTGGATGGTGTGCCGGTTGTCGAAGTCGGCACCGACCATGGAAAACTCATATGGCGAATACCCGGCGCCGAATCCGGCGATCACGCGACCGCCACTCAACTGATCCACGATCGCCACCTGTTCGGCCAATTGCACGGGGTGGTGCATGGGTGTGATGTGGGCAGCGAAACCAAGGCGTATCCGCTGTGTCCGTTCGGCGATGGCCGCCGCCAGAACAGCGGGGCTGCTCGACAGTCCGTAGCGAGATCCGTGGTGTTCGGTGAGCCAGCAGGTGTGGAAACCCAGTTCGTCGGCCAGGGCCGCCTCGTCCAGCGTCTGCCGCAGAAGATCCTCTGCCGTCAGACCCGGTGGTTGCGTGAGCAGGTGAAACGTGCCAAATCGCATCATGCCAACGCCCTGACCAGAAGCGACTCGTCGTAGCAGACAGCCACGCGGTGGTCCCGGTGTTTGGATCCAAACCAGTGGGTCACCACCACGACAGTACGATCTATATCGCCACCCCGAACTGACACGGCGAACTGCGATCCGGACAGGTCGATCGGGGTACCTCGAATCTGCCACGCCATGGCCAGCAACCCCGCGAACACGGAGGCGATCCCTCCCGTCGTGGTCAGATCCCAGTCGGGGATCGGCATCAGATCGGTCAGACTGCCCGCGACGTTGGGTCCAACCCCGAATTGGACCGAATCGACCTCGGCCCCCGGGCGAATCACATCGAACAGGTCCGCGTCACCCCAGGCCTCGCCCTCCTCCCAACCCTCGAGAAACTGTCGAAAGGTGATGTGTTGCAGATGCTGCACGCCGTGGAGCAACCCCACAGCCATCTCCTCGATGGGGTCGAGGATCCCTGCATGGAGTTGCTCGATCTCACTCAGCTGGTCTGGTGAGAGAAGGGGTTGTCGTTTAGCCATTCTGTTCGCACGCGGTGAGAAAGTCAGAGTTGGAGGCACTGAAACCCAGTTGAGTCTCCGCCTCCCGGATGGCCAATTCGGTCGCCATGCATTGATCGAGCGTGTCCGGGTATTCGACACCCATCGTGGCATCTCGCAGGAGAATCAGATTGTAGCCTCGCGCTGCCATGGCGCGCATGCCATAGTTGCGCCCCAGGATACACCAGTTCGTGGCAAACCCCGCATAGATCAGATGCACGATCCCCCGCTTCTCACACAAGGCGTGCAGTTGGTCGCCCGTCTCCAGCAGTTCCTCATCGTCGCGAACATCGATCATCGGTGACATCCCGATCACAACATCGGGGACGCCCGGCGGTTGAGCGCGGGGGCCACGGAAGGCCGCATGCTCTCCCTGTCGGGCACGGAAATCGGCAGGGGGCCAGTCCGGAGCTTCGCCCGTTCCCACCGGCAAGTGACGCGCCATATGCTCCGGGTAGGAGGGAGTGACGCGAGGACTCGGCGCGTGAATGACCGTAAGTCCTGCCGAGCGGGCCCCGTTCAGTGCCGGCACGACGGCGTCACGCATGGTCTGTTCCGCCCGCTCCAGCCAGCTGAGGATGAAGTGGTTGTCCCACGTGTCAACGAGCACCAATGCCGTTTGGGCAATGGGTAGGACCATGGTGGTTTCGCGGCGAATGAAATGCTCCTCGCGATAAGGGAGCCCGACCTCCGGCGAATCCTGGAAGTAGCGTACCTGGAGGTCCAGTGATCCTGTCACGTTCTCACTCCTTCTCTTCTGTTCATTTCGTGCGTTTGCCGCTGGCAGCGTTCGCCCGATTTTTGGTACATGTGGGACGCGATGCATCCGCACAGGTGAAGTAACAGAATGACCGATGAAAGGTCTTACCTGTACTCGCCTTGACAGCTCCGGTTCAGGCTACCAACCTCGGAAACCATGGGTAAGCAGAGCAAACGCAGATCGCGTCCGCGTCATCGTGGCGCGCAGGCACGAGCCAACGCCGATCTAGATACCCACATCGCCTCCCTCGGTCTGAAGACGGTGGGTGAGTACCAGCGATGGTGCCGTGATCATGGATTCACGGGAGCGCTCACCAAGGATTGGCGCGAGCGTCGTCAGGAACGAGACGCGGCCAGCCGTGATGCCATCGCCGGAGACACCGAGGCATCGCTCCAACAACATATCACCAAGCTGGGCCTTGCTGATACTTCGGCGTACCAGCAGTGGTGCCGCGCCCGCGACCAGATTGACGCCCTGCACAAGGGCACTCGGCAACGGCGCAAGGAAGTCGAACTGGCGCGCGAGTCAGCCAGCCGTCAGGCCTTACAACGAGTCCGACGCCTGACGCGCCGGCTACACGGACCCATCGAGGCCCTGTTTACCGGTGACATCGACACCGCGAATCTGAAGCCCGCCTGGTTGGGTCACGCCTCCCGCGCTGTCGTCAGCCGCTGGATGGAAGCCGAAGGCATCAGACGGGGCGCCTCTACCTGAACCACCGAAAGCCTTCTGACGTTGGCAGGCGAAAGAAACGTGGCTGAGGTCGGCCTCCGCACTCCACAGGTTGCCCCACTGCCCCGGCACACCGACTCTATCCTGTGACCCACCTATGCCACAGCAACCGGTAGGCAGGATCATGAGCGGTCGTAGCGTCGAGCAGTCCTGGGAACTCCACCACCGTGCCGTCGGCGTCACGCCCATGGCAACCCAGACCCACAGCAAGGCGCCGAGGCCGGCGCTTCGAGAAGTAGAACCCTGCTTTCTCGTTCGCGGGGAAGGCTGTCGTGTGTGGGATGTGGATGGCAACCAGTACATCGATTTCCGCAACGGGCTGGGACCCATCAGTCTCGGGTATGCCTATCCGTCGGTGAATGAGGCCATCGCCAAACAGCTACAGGATGGCGTCGTCTTCAGTTACGCCCACCCTCTGGAGGTGGAGGTCGCCGAACGTCTTACCGAGATCATACCTTGCGCCGAGAAGGTCCGTTTCTTGAAAACGGGCGGCGAAGCGATGGCTGCAGCCCACCGACTCGCACGTGGGTTCACAGGTCGCGATCACATCCTGACCTGCGGCTATCACGGATGGGTGAACAGTATGAGGGAGGGTGTACCGGCAGCGACGAAGTCTACCTACACAGCCTTGCCGTGGGGGAACGTCGATGCGTTCCAGACCGCCATCGATGCGCAAGGTGCCGATGACATTGCCGCCATCTCCGTCGCCTGCGACTATGCCGAGATCGAACAGGGTCACCAGTTTCTGCCGGCCTTGAGGGCCATGTGTGATCGAATCGGCGCCTTGCTCATCTTCGACGAAATCGTCACCGGATTCCGCCTGCGTCGAGCAGGGGCCCAGGAATACTTCGACGTGACTCCAGATCTTGCGGTGTTTGCCAAGGGGATTTCGAATGGAGTACCCCTCTCGGTCTATCTGGGTCGTGCCGATGTGATGGATGCGGTGAAGAGTGTCGTCATTTCCTCCACGTTCGGCGGCGATACGCTCGGACTCGCGGCGGCGAGCGCCGTGCTCGACGTCTACGAGCAAGAAGATGTGATCGGCACACTCTGGGCGCGCGGCCAGCAGTTGCACACCGGGTTTGGCGAGTTGGCCGAGCGACACGGCGTCGATGCGGGGTTTTCCGGCTTGCCACCCGTGGGCCTCTTGCGCCTACCCACCACCGAAGATCGTGTTCGGTTTGAGGGCGAGTGCCTGCGCCAAGGAGTGATCACGTTCAGCGTTTACTATCCGAGTTACTCCCACAGTGAAGCGGATATCGATGAAGCGCTCGAGGCGCTGGGGCGGGCCGTCCAACAGTTGAAGAATCCGACCGCATGAAGGACAAGCCAGGTCGATTCGTGGCCACCCTCATTGACACCAGCATCTCGCCCTGGCGCTATGTGATCCGCGTCTGGCCCCTGGCCACGGTGCCCACCCTCGGTATCGCAACGACTCTTGCGCTGTTCAGCCACTTGCTTGGATTCGAAGAACTTTTCGATCAGAACCAGTGGGAATTCAACATCGATTCACCGAGTTTGCTCTTCGCAGAGATCGTCATCGGCGCCCCACTTCTGGAAACGATGTTGATGGCACCGTTGCTGGCCTTGTTGCGTCGATTCGTTCGTCAGCGGTGGTTCGTGATCTGCGGATCTGCACTCGTCTGGGCGATCCTACATTCGCTCAGCGTGCCCATCTGGGGCGTGTGCATTTTCTGGACCTTCGTCGTTTTCTCTGCAGCCTTTGAGGCCTGGCGACCTCGGGGCTTCTGGTACGCCTACTTCGTCACCGCTGGAATTCACGCGCTGAACAATGGACTGGCGTTAGGTCTGCTGATTCCTCAGCCCTGATACGGTTCGGGCTCCGCTTCGTCGGCCTTCATCTCGATGGGCATGCGCCAGACTGTCCCGGCGCGATCGCAGAAGAACAACCGCGATGGCGAGAATACATCCGGATTGCCATCCGCCCAGAAGGCATAAAAACCTTCGTGTGCATTCACGGGTCGGCGCGCATAAGCATGATTGTAGGGCGAATCTGATGTCAGTCGTTCGGCCAGCCGCCAACTCCACCCATCATCCTCACTGATCCACATGGCCATTTCGCCTCCCGTACCCCAGTGCTGGGAGCCCGGTTCGGTGGGAGCGACGATACGCCAGTCTTCGGAGGTGATGTACAGAGATCCCATGTCGTAGTTGTGGGTCGTATTGGTCACCGGGACCCACTGCCATCCGTCCGGCTGCCAGCGCGCCAGGGTCCATGTGCGCGGCTCTCCCATCGGCCCGGGTCGATGGTCGGCGCTGGTGACAACGAGGATCGCCGGGTGGCCGTCGCGATCCAGACCGATGTCCTTCATGTACACGTGGCGACCCTCACGGGCGAAGTCATGTACGCGCGCCGGAGTGTTCGGGGCAGTCAGCGGCAAATCGCTACTCAGATCTTCCCCGGCCGCCGTGCACCAGCTGTCACCGAGATCATCCGTCTCCAGATAGAACAGATCGGTTCGATTGTCAGGGTGACCTTCCGGGTGTCGATTGAAGGCCGTGATGACCTTCGACGACCCCATCGCTCCAAGATCGAGTCCCAACCCGCTGACACCGCCCTCCGGCACACGCCGGGAGACCTGATAGTGGCCCTCCATGCCGGCCAGCTTGCGATCTTCCGACCACGTCTCGCCGTCGTACGAGCGACTCCAGTACAGCTCGCGCACACCTGTGTATTTCGTGAACAGATGGAGAAAACCTTGTCCGGGGATCCACCATGGTTGCGGGTAGGTGAGCTCGCCCTCAAGGACCTGTTCAAAACCGTTTTCCAGAGTACGGGCGGACCGGCTGCGGTAGATGAATCCAGGACGGGCCCGGCCTCGACCCGAGACAAAGACCCACAGATATCCATTCTCATCCTGGGCGATGCTCGGATTGTCATGGGGATCGTCCACCGTCTGCTTGTCATGGACGACGAAGGGGCTGCAGAGCCGGTGGGTGCCGTGATCATAGGCACCGATCATGGCCAGCAGGTGGCGACGCTCATCTCGAGCGCCGCCATACACGAAGAATGTCTTTCCTACGATGTCATCGTAGATCGCCAGCGGACAGTGCTTGGCCGTATACGTCCCGAGGCCACCGGAGTATTTGTCACCGTAGGGAGACTGCTCATCCCCCGACGGCGCAAACTGACCTAGTGTGAACCAGATCCCGTAGTACCCATCCTGCTGCTCCACTTCGCCGCTCAACCTCAGCGTTCTGCGACGACGGGATTGCTGAGCGTGCCAATTCCTTCGATGTCGATGACGATCTCATCGCCGGGCTGGATGTCTCCGACACCCGACGGCGTCCCGGTCATGATGATATCTCCGGGCAGCAGGGTCATGGCTGCACTCATGTATTCGATCAATTGCGGTACGGGGAAGATCAGATCCGACGTCGACGATGACTGCTTCACATCCCCGTTGACGCGTGTCGTGAGTTGCAAATCCGACGGATCAAGATCTGTCGTGATCCATGGACCCAGGGGCTTGAAGGTGTCGAATCCCTTACAGATCAGCATACAGCCGTTGGCCATCTCCTTCTTCTGGATCACCCGCTCGGAGACATCGTTGCCGATCGTGTACCCAAGCACATAGTGCAATGCGTCGGCGGCAGCGACACGCCGTGTCGGACGCCCGATAACGACACCCAATTCGCCTTCGAAATGCACGACCTTGCCTTCGGTCGGATACACGATGTCATCCCCGGGTCCCACAATCGCCGTCGAGGGCAGGTGGAAGAGCATCGGCTGCTCTGGCGGCGGCAGATTGCTCTCTTCGGCGTGCTTCAGATAGTTCAGCCCGACACCGATCAGTCGCGCCCCCGTCTCGATCGGCGCCAACAGTTTGAGGGACGCCATCTCCCGCCGCTCACCGGAGGGTTGGAGCCCATCAAAGGGCGATCCTACCAGTCCTTCGATCGTCTCATCATCCACGACCAATCCCCAACTTTGGTCACCGTCCGCTTCGCGTACTCGGACAATCCGTTTCGTCGCCATTCGGTCTCTTTCCCCTCTACGTTCAGTTTGAGTTCTGTACCTGCTAGAGTTCGACAGGTTGTCCCGATTGTCCGGACTCGTACGCCGCCACAACGACAGCAAGGGTCTGCCTGGAGGCCGCAGCCGACATCGCCTCGGGAACATCCGTGTCGTTGACGATGGCATCGAGGAATTCCTGCACGAGGGGCGGGAATCCCAGCTCATCGCGCCCTTCCGGCTCGAGTTCGACATCGTCCCATCGACTGCGCTCGTGTGACCACAAACGCAGAGGTGACTCGCCACCTACGCGCAGTTGTCCGGTGCTACCGAAAATCTCCTCGGCGCGAATCGATCCAGCCGCCGCGCACCACCCGACCTGGATCGATGTCGTCGCCCCGCCCTGGTGTTCGATCATCACCACCGCCGTGTCTTCCACTTCGATGTCGCTTGCATGTCGACCGATCCGGGCGAATACGCGGGTTGGAGGCCCTGCAATATCTATGGCCTTGTACACCTGATGATATCCATTGTCGATCAGGGGTCCACCGCCGCCCGCCCCGGATTGAGTTCGCCAATCCTGATTGATTCCTCGTCCGCTGACGTGGCGGGCACTGAATCCCTCGGAGCGAACAAAGAAGACCTCCCCCAGGGATCCGTCGTCGACGACACGCCGCACCGCCCGATGGCCAGACGACCACAACTGATTGTGACTGATCGCTACCTTTCGCCCGGCCGCCTCGGCGGCGGCGATGATGCGATCTGCCTCATCCACCGTTGTGGAGATGGGCTTCTCCAGAAGGACATGGGCACCGGATTCCAATGCGGCGATGGCCTGGCCCACATGGAGATCGTGGGGGGTACAGATATGGACCAGATCGAGTTCGGCATTGGCCAGCATGCTGTCCATATCGGCGTGACGATCGTCTTCTGGCACATTGTAGTGCTCGCCGAGTTCGGCGAGCCGATCTGTCGATGTATCGGTCAGAGCAGCAAGGGTGACACCCTTCAGCTTGCCCAGAACCGGCGCGTGACGTCGTTCTGCAATGCCTCCACAGCCAATGATCCCAGCTCGTAACATGACGATCCCCCGCGTGGCGTTCGACTAGAAAAGACTGTAGCTGACGCCGAAGGCCGTCGTCTGCTTGAGTTGCAGATCGTCACTGGCCGTCGGATCGTCGAGAAGCAACAGACTCACATTCAGATTGATGTGGTCGCTCAGCTTGACCGTCAGCGTGGCGTCATTGCTGAGGGAACGATCCCCGGGCTCGTTCAACGGCACGAAGATCTCAAGCTTTGAGGTGAGCAGAATGTTNTCGGCNAGTGGCCAATTGACATCCGTCACCGACTCGACACNACCGTCCCATCTCAGTTCTTCGATCGAGGCTGTGCTCTCTCCATCCGAATACCCGTTGAAGTCACGGGTCATGATCTGACGCAGAGCAGCGCCAAATCGGGTGGCAACCTGCTCTGAGACTTGCAGGGCGGCACCTGACGACTGAGTTAAATACGCAGGGTCAAATAGATCTGAAACCGCGGTTTTCGTGTCTCCAGCGTAGACGTGGCCACGAAAGGCCTGGGTTTTTAGTGTTGCCTTCAGATAGGGTTCAACGATGTAGCCGAGCTTCAAGGTCATCGCCGTCTCGACTTCAACGCGATCCACCGGCTACCCAGCCCTTCAGCGCGACCTGGTTGGCTGTGACATCGCCGACCAGCTGGTGAATCCACGGCGAGGGGGCCTTCCCCTGCGCCAGCACCGGAAGCGCCATCCAAGAGAGAAACAACAAAGCGTGCAGGCATGCACGATAACATCTGATCACAGTCACCGTTCAGTCTTTCTGGACATGTCTGTCGTTGTCANGCGCCGGCGCCTTCGTCCTCGAAGACCCCACAGTGCAACATGGAGGCGCCGAAGTACGGATTCATGATGGGACCGTCTCGCTGAACCCAATGGCCTCCGGCATAATCGAAGGCCATGGGACAATAGGCCAGCGCCATCCCTTCCGGCAGCGGCAGGGCTTGCACAGCCTGAGACAGGGGCTTAAAGGCGACGCGGATCGCGGCGATGTCAGAAGCAGCCGCGGCGGTCTGCGCCAGCGCCTGCAGCTCACCCTCACTGGAGGTGGCCATCGTCTTGAGCGAAGCACGCGCCTCTTCGAAGCGATCGTGCGCCAGGGCATCGGCCGCCCGCAGGTAGTGCTTGAAANGCCCCTCGGCTACGTCGTNGTAGTTCGACGCATCGTAGACAATCTGTGAGGGNGGGGGGGGGATTCTCGACGTTCCTTCCTCGGCTTTATCCGCACACGCCATCAGCGACGCGGCGAAGGCNACCAGTACCAGAGTGTGTCGAAACATCACAGTGCCTCCGCGAAAGGAAAGGTCCCCGCGTATCCTCGTGAGCGAGAAACGAACCAGGCACCCTCGTGCATGGGCGTGCACTGGTAGTGGCACACCACATTGGATCGATCCATGTCNTCTCTCTCCTTGGCCCCCTGGTGGGGAATGTGACTCAGGAAGACGACACAATCTCCGGCCTTTGGATACAGGATGATGTGTTCTTGCTCTTCGCACCATTGCTCGAAGGCCGATCGATCCATCGGGTGCAGATGCGGCGGTTCGGCAAGATGGCCCTGTTTGATGAACTTCAGATGGCCGTCGCCGGGATTGTTGTCCTGCAGGTAGTAGGTTGTGTTCACACCGACGGGAGGTGTGGCCATCCGATACTGACTGGCTTTCCGTTTTTCTTCCCAGTAGCCGTAGAAATCCATGTGCCACTCCTGTAGATAGGCACCCGGATTGATGTGAGCACGATAGCTGCGCAGCTGACACTGAGGTCCCATCATTCCCTGTAGATAGGGTCGGATCTTCGGATGTCCTACGAGAGGCGCGAAGGTTTCCGGCTCACGGTCCAGCAGGCTGTCGAACCACATGTTGCCTACCGCGTTGAGGCCCTCTTCCCATCCCATCTTCCGTGCGTGATTGACGCGGGTACGCACCTGTCTGACCTCGTCTGAGGACAGGGCTGCTTCGACGACGAGGAAGCCGTCGGCCTCGAGTTGATCCAGTTTCTGGTCNAGATCTTTCACACTCATGATCTGTTCGTCCCACGGTTTGATCGGTTCGTACTGCCCAGATTCACGGCACGAGCGACAGGTAATATACTACCAGCCCACNCTCGCCNACTCTCAGGAGGNAATCTNGTGAAAATCACTCACGTCGATGTGGTTCCAGTTGGCGCTTTCGTCTACGTACGAATCGACACCGCCGAGGGACTGTATGGGATTGGCGAAGCCTCGCTCAGCGGACGAAGTGCCGCCGTCGTGGCCGCCTTTGAGCATCTGACGCCGCTTCTGATCGGNGCCGATGCGTCACGCATCGAACACATCTGGCAGGACATCTATCGTGGCACCTTTTGGCGCGGAGGTCCCGTGCTGCAATCTGCTCTGGCNGGCATCGACATCGCGCTGTGGGACCTGGCGGGCAAAGCGATGGGGGTGCCNACCTATNGGCTTCTCGGTGGATTGGCACGAGACCGGGTCCTGGTGTATCGCCACGTCGGTGGTGGTGACCCACAGGGCTTGGTGGACAGTTCACGCGCTCTGCTTGCAGAGGGNTGGAAGGTACTGCGGATCTCGCCGATCAAACAAGATCCTGCGGGATTTGATCCACGGCGTGCAATCCTCAATGGGATCGACCACATGGCCGCACTACGCGAAGACGTGGGNCCTGAAGTGGAGATCATCTTCGAAGTGCACACACGCCTGTCGCCGGCACGGGCGGTCGAATTGTGTACGCAACTGGAGCCGTACCATCCATTTTTTGTGGAAGATCCCATCCGCTCTGAGAATCCAGGCGCCTTCCGTCACCTGCGACAGCACACGAATGTGCCCATCGGCACCGGTGAACAACTCCATGACAAGTGGGCCTATCGTGAGTTGATCGAGCAGGAGTTGATCGACTATCTGCGCGTCGATATCTGCCACACCGGGGGGATCACCGAAGGCAAGAAGCTTGCCCACCTGGCCGAGATGCACTACCAGGAGTTGGCCACCCATTACACGTCGAGCCCGGTCAGTTCAGCCGCGATGCTGCACCTGAACCTGTCGATCCCGAATTGTGCCGTGCAGGAACACGCACCACCGGCGGCCTGGATGGATGAGGTGGTCCAGCATGAGCTCGTCGTCGAAGACGGCTATCTGTTGCCGTCGGCCTCACCGGGCTTGGGAATCGACGTTGACATGGAGGCGGCCAGAAGAATCGGTCCCAACGATTCTGAGCCTCCCCACCTGCGACGCACAGACGGCGCCGTGCAGGACTGGTAACATCTGCCCCGGGGGTACTGGGCGAGCCGGACCGAACTCAGATCCCGCTCTGGTGTTCGACGCAGGACGGCTCGAACCCGCGCAAGCAGTTCACGAACGCCGACGGGTTTGGTGACGTAGTCATCGGCGCCCAACTCCAGCCCCAAAACCTTGTCGACCTCTTCACCTCGAGCACTGAGCACGATGACGGAGGTGTTGTTTCCCGTCTCACGCAATCGCCGACAGACCTTGTATCCATTCATGCCCGGCATCATGATGTCCAGTAGCACCAGGTCCACCGACGCAGACATGGCCAGCTCCAGTCCCGATGTCCCATCGTAGGCGGCCAGCACTTCGTATCCCTCGAACTGCAGATTGTCGACGATCACTCTGGAGATCGAGCATGTCTCCCATGGCAAGCAACACTCGACCCAGCGCGTCGAGGGCCTCTCCCTCTTCAGCTGACGATTCAGCGTGAGACAGCACATCCCGGTAATCCCCCACTGCCGACGCGAGATCGCCGTCGCTGAACTCGTGCGCCTCACCCCGTTGCAGGGCCTTCGCGAAGGCGGTTGTGCGTTCGAGAAGGGATGGTGGCAGCACGATGGGCTGTACGAAGTGTCCCTGCGGATCCAGCGCGAAGCGGAACTGAACTTCCGGCAGATCAGCAGTCTCGGTGAAGGGGGCGCTCGGCGTGAGGTCGTCGATGATGGTCTCGAGACGAGCGTCGAGGGTTGCTCGGATGGCAGGAATGTGTAGCCGTACGTCCGCCAGGGCGCTTGCGCTGTTCATCGAGAGCTGCGCGCAGACTGAGAAAGGTCAGATACGCCGGCGGGGCCGACGATGAGACCCAGAAAGAGGGTGAGGCGGAGCCTGTATCCAGACATGGTGTGTCTCCCGGCCGAAACATAGGCGATCGACCCGGGAGAGTGTCAGGATTCGGTCAGATGTGCGGAGCCCGCTGGAACAGACCGGGTGTAGGCGCCGAAAAGAATCGTCCCCACGCCCGTCAGGACCGCACCCAGAAGGAAGAGCTGCTGATAACCGACCTCTGCGATGAAGTATCCACCACCACTGGCCATCACAGACCAGCCCAGGGCGACGGACATCATGTAGGCACCGGACATGACCGGACGCCACTCAGGATGTACGAGTTCCTGCTGATAGACCGTGATGGCGGGGAAAGCGATCGCGGACAGGGCCGTGATCATGACAGTCCCGGCTGAGGCCAGCAGCCAATGACCGGACAACCCCATCAGAAGCGCACCTGCAGCCACGCCCAACGCAGACAGAATGAAGGTTCGGTCGTATCCGAGGCGGGCGGACAAAGGCGCCAGCATGAGGCCTGCGGGTGCAGCCAGCAACTGGCCCATGGCCAGAACCGTACCGATCCGAGACGTGGCCACGCCCAGGGCCTGGTCCATGTAGAGGTTGAAGAAGCTCCCGGACACGGACATGGACGCGATGAAGAGCAGGCCCGTGCCGACCATGGCGAGAATCGGTTTGGCGGGGAACGTGCCTGGATCACCGGGTAGCGAATTCGTCGGCGCTGGTGCTTGCGTTTCGCGAGATGACGTGCCTATTCCGGGTTCGGTTGGTGTTTGCGCTTCTTCCATCAGAAAACTCGACGTGACCTCAGAGACCGTTTGGGGCAACTCCCTTCCTGGTGAGAGGACAGACTCCTTCTTCGTCATCAGCAGGGCAAACCAACCGGGTAGCAGCACCAAGCCTCCGATCAGTAGAGGGACGAGGAAGGTGACCGGGTCGCTGAGACCCGTATTCAGGATGGTCGCCGACCAATCGGGCAACACACCGCCGGCGAGTGCTCCGAGGAATCCAGCCAGGGGGACGACAGCCCCCCTGGCAGCAAATACGAACCGTCGTTCGTCTTGATGGGTCGTCTCCATCAGAAAGGGGTTGCTGTTCACGATGTAGAACGAATTGCCGAATTCTCGTAAGGCACAGCAACTCAGCAGCCACGCCGAACGCCACACAGCCGGGACAACGGCGACCATAGACAGCAGGATCAACCCCGTCATCAGCACCAGATACCCGCCGATCATCGCTTTGCGGGGCCCGAAACGTTGTCCGACAATGCCCGCTGGCAGGGAAGACAGGGCGAAGGAGGCCGCACCAGTGGCGATGAAGATGCCGATGAACCCTTCGTCGTAGCCGAGCCGGACGAGAAATAGGTTTGCCAGCAGGAAATACAGGCCCGAATAGCCGAAACCTGCCAGCAGTGCCGACAGCAGAAAGCGCCGCGCATTGCCGCTGAATTTTGGCCATGCGTCGACGAAATCGCGGATCATCCGCGGGAGGGCTCGTTCATCTCTTCGCGGGCTTTGGCCGACAACGCCGCAAGGTGACCGTCGTTGGCCATGCCTTGTTCAAGGTGGACCATGCGCGCCGGACTCGCCGTGGACACCATCGTCTCGCCATACATGCGATCGGTCCAGAAACGGGCCATGCCGGAGATATAGTCACGCCAGATTTGCAGATCGGCCTCGGCAAAGCGCTGGGTGCAGTTGATCGTAAACATTCGCCGTCGGCCACTGCCCCCGAAGGCGGCGTGTTTCAGGTTGTGGTTGAAGACGGCGATGTCGCCGGGTGTGGTAGCCATCGCCTGCGCCGGTACCTGGGATCCATCGACCCCCCACCAGTCACCGATCTCTTTGACGTGCTGCTGCAGCGTTTCGGCGAAGCTGTCCTGCGGAATGTGTGAACCGGGGATCACTCTCAGGCAACCTGTGTCGGCATCGAGATCGTCGAGATAGAACCCGATCTTCACGTAGCGATGCTGAGTTTGCTTGAAGCCATCGGAGTGCCACTGGGTGTCGCCGGCATAATAATTGCCATCTGAACCAGAGTAGTTGTAGTCGTCCCCGAGCAGGTCACAGAGCAGACCATCGATGCGTTCGTCATCCAGAAGGGCGCACAGTCGCGGGTGTTGATCGATGAAGGGGACGATGCATGAGCGACGTTCCTCGTCGTGCTGCTCACCATGGTGGCCGCCGCCGCGGTCGGCCCAGACCTGTTCGAAGGCCTCGATGATCTCCTCGATCACATCCGCCAACAGACCCGGCAGGGACAGATATCCAAAAGTGTCGAAAAAGTTTTGCTGGGGCGTCGTCAGCAGACGGGCCATCGTTCCATCTCCGTGCTTGAACGTGTCGGTCGTGGTGGTTTGCTGAAAGGTCCACTCCTGGGGTTCCTGAACCGAGGCTACCCGTTGGAAGATGGAAGCCTTGTGACGCGCAAAGGTAGACAAACGCGGCCCGGGCGATACGGCGTGGCCCCGTTGCCACTACCGTCGCGGGCCCGTACACTGGCGCCGCCTAACCTATCCAACACCACGCAACGACGTGTTGCCCGGAGATCGAACCATGACCGCTGACGCCCTCCTCACACCAAGCGACCCTGGCGATGTCGGCCTCGACGCCCAACAGCTTGAGCGTGCCGCGTCTCTGGTGGATGGTCACATCGGGACGGGAGACATCTCGGCGGCCTCACTCTTCGTCGCCCGTCGCGGCAAATGCGTGCTGTCGCGGGGGTTTGGTAGGCTGCGGCCCGAGGCCGGATCCGCCTCCGTGGACGGGGATTCGATCTTCCTTCTCGCCTCGATCACGAAACCCGTCACGGCCTGCGCCATGATGCTGCTGGTCGACGAGGGACTGATCTCCCTCGACGACAAGGTGCAGCAGCACCTGCCGGAGTTTGTCGGCTGGGACAAGTCACCGATCACGGTGCGGCAGATTCTGTCGCACATCTCCGGTATGCCCGACATGCTGCCACAGAATACGGCACTTCGACGTGCTCATCGCCCCATGTCGGCGTTTGTTGAGGGCGCGCTGCGAACGAAGTTGCTGTTTGAGTCCGGGACGGATTTCTCCTACCAGAGCAAGGGAATCCTGCTTGCCGCCGAAATCGTGGAGCGTATCACGGGCCAACGCCTGCGAGACGTGGAAAAGACACGGATCTTTGCGCCCCTGGGGATGGACCGCAGCTGTCTCGGCATCGATGACTTCGAGATCGAGGATACGGTGTGGGTGGGCACGTCGATGGATGAATCGGCCGATGGCCAGCACTGGGGTCCGAACAGCGCCTATTGGCGCGATTTCGGCTGCCCCTGGGGCGGCATGCATTCGACGGGACCTGATTTGGGAAAGCTGCTGCAATGTGTGCTGAATGGGGGATCGGTGGGTGACCAGCGTGTCTTCTCGAAGGCCGCCGCAGGAGCGATGGTGTCCAATCAGAATCCCTCCCATCTCGAGGCCCCGTGGGGCATCGGCTGGGCGCTACGCGATTCGAGGGTCTGGGCTTTCTTCGGTGAGCAGGTGTCCCCCCGCACCTTCGGCCACGTGGGCGCAACGGGCACCGTCGCCTGGGCCGATCCAGATAACGAGCTGATCTGCGTCTGTCTGACGAATGTGAAGATTCAGGATGGATCGTTGCTGAGACGGGTGAGCAACGCTGTCGCTGCCGCCGTCATCGATTGACCAGCATGTCACCCCTTCCTCTCAAGACGCTAGGCCGCACTGGCATCCAAGCCACAACCCTCGGCATCGGCGGATATCTTGGGCTGCTCGACGACGACGACGATCCACATCGCGCCATCGATGCTGCCAGTGCCGCCGTGCAACGGGCCACCGAACTAGGCGTCCGCTACTTCGACACCTCTCCGGCCTATGGTGGGGGGGTGGCCGAGAAACACCTGGGCGCCGGCCTGGCATCACTGGATCCGACCCTGCGCCAACAACTGACGATCTCGACAAAGGTGGGCACTCATCCGCAGCGCCCGAATCACTATCTGCTCGACGACGTACGGTGGTGCTACGACCAGAGCCGACATCTGTTAGGAGACATCGATATCGTCTTCGTGCACGACCCGGGTTCTGACGACGATATGGACACGATCATGGGGCCGGGAGGCGCCTTCGAGTTCCTCGAAGGGCTGCGTGAGCAAGGGGAGATCCGTGGGATTGGTCTGGGCAATCGCACACATCGATGGTTGCGGCGCGTCATCGACTCGGGGCGAGCCGATCTTATTCTGCCATCCTACGATTACCATCCGATCCGGCAGTCGGTGATACCGCTGCTCGAACACGCGGCCGCCGCAGACGTGGGCGTCGTCAACGGGTCGCCTTACCTGGGCGGTCTGCTTGCCGGCATCGATGTGGAAGAAGCCGCACGACACAGATCACCCGGCGATGTCGATTTCGAACGAGCGCGGCAGATCTATGCATGGTGTCAGATGCAGGGGGTCGAGGTCGGCGCCATTGCCGTTCAGTATAGCCTGCGCCAGCCTCTGATCGGTGCCACCCTCGTGGGCCCGCGGACGGCGAAAGAGGTGGAAGACAATGTCCGCCATGCAACGGCTGAGATCGGCGAGCAGGTGTGGGAAGAGCTCGACCGTTTCATCGCCACATTGCAGCCGCCGCCGGCAGCCGGCGGCGAAGCCCAGTAGCCCGAATCAGTAAACGGCCCCAGACACTTCCTACGGGGACCAGGTCACGATCTCACAGTTCCAACTCCTGCTTGATCTCATCCACCTGCAGCAGCAGGGACGTGAGCAGGAGGTCATCGTAGCCATCGAAGTCATGCTCGGCGACGCGACACCGACTGCCGATCGGCAGACCTCGCCGATGAAGATGTCGCTTGGCACTCTGTGGATACTTCAGTTTTACCGCCGCGTCCAGCGAGGCGAGGCGATGCTGTAGTCGTTCGGCCTTGACCGGCTCGTCACTGTGATGGGCACACAACCAGGCGAACAGTTCCGGATAGCAGTTGGCCGCCACAGGAGACAAGCCGGCAACACCCATCTGCAGCGAGGGCAGCGCCGAGATCGTGGCGGCGTTGAACATGCGCAGATCCGTCCCCTTCACGGACTGGATCTTCGGATGAATCCGATCCGGTGCACGATCAGTGTCCTTCATGTAGGCAAAACGCCCCGTCGCTGCGGCCCAACCCAACAACTGCGGGGACAGATTCCTGTGGTAGGGCTGAGGACACTCGTACAGGCCCAACTGAATCGATTCCGTGGCCTCCAGAAGCTGCTCCAGAGCAGCCTGCAGCGGAGGTTCGTCATCATCGGGACCAACCAGTTGGTTGGGCAGAATCACCACCCCGTCGACGCCCGTGTCAGACATCCGTCGCATGAACTGCGCCTGCCACGTCAATGGCCCTCCGAACGTACCCACGGCCACCACAGGGACCCGCCCTGCAACCCGCTCAGTAACTCGCTGCGCCAGCTGCAACCGCTCCTCATCGGATAGGTCGTACATCTCGCTGGACTGGCAAACGGCGAACAGGCCGGTAGAGCCCTGCTCGAGATAGAAGTCTGTCAACGCGTCGATTCCTGCCAGATCCAACGCACCTTCATCGTCGAAGGCGGTGAGCATCACCGGCCACAGTCCGTGATAGGGTACCGTCATGAATTCTCTTCTTTCACCAGCCCACTCCCTGACCCACTGTCACCTTGAATCGTTTCACCGGGTTCGCTGGTCGCCGTGTAGATGCCCTGACCCACCCGCCTGCCTGCCTGCCTTGTACGTAAATGCAGTGCTTTAGGTTAAGAATAGTCTGTGTAACGCACCTCGAACATCTGACAGAAGTTCCCTGGTGTCTCTCCAAGCGGAGGTGATGTCGTGGCCGACCGTCCAAACATCACCGATGATCAGCGTTACGACACCATCGGTGCCCTCGGGCATGCGCAGATTCAACCCCCCCACATCGATGACCTTGTCGAGCGAGGGACCGTGTTCTCCGATGCCTACATCATGGGTGGAAGTTGTAGTGCCGTGTGCCAACCGTCGCGGGCCATGCTGATGACGGGCAAGACCCTCTATCGTCTGCAAGGCAAGGGAGGTCAGATTCCACACGAGCACACGATGTTGGGGGAGACCCTGCGGCAGGCAGGATACGATTGTTTCGGCACCGCAAATGGCACAATGGTTCCGATGCCTATGCCCGTTCGTTCACCCACGGAGCGGAGATCTTTTTCGGCGGTATGGACGACCACTGGAATGTGCCCGCCTGTGACTACGACCCCACTGGTCTGTATGACGAACGCCTTCCACGGACTGTCGATTTCCACACGCAGCAGGTGCAGCACAAGATCGCCGACCACGTGCGAGCCAGCTGTTCGCCGATGCCACCATCGATTTTCTCCATCACCGGCATGCGCAGGATGCGCCGTTCTTCGCCTCCTGCTCTTTCATGGTGCCCCATGACCCGCGCACGATGCCAGACAAGTATCTAGGGTTGTATCCGAGCGCCGAGGTGGAATTGCCTGACAACTTTCTGCCGGAGCATCCCTTCGACAATGGTGAATTGATGATCCGAGACGAGGTGCTGGCCGGGCATCCGCGAGGCGAAGACGAGACCCGGCAACATCTGGCGGCCTACTATGCGATGATCACGCACCTGGATCACGAGGTCGGTCGTGTGTTGAGTGCGATTGATGAAGCCGGGCTGCGTCAGGACACACGGATCGTGTTTGCCAGCGACAACGGGCTGGCTGTGGGTCAGCATGGGCTGTTCGGCAAGCAGAGCGTCTACGATCACTCCGTGCACGTGCCTTTGATCTTCGCCGGTCCCGACATCCCCGAAGGACAGCAGCGAGATGCGCTGGCCGGTTTGATCGACATCTTCCCCACCCTGTGTGATCTGGTGGATGTCGACATTCCAGAGTCGGTGGAAGGATGCAGTCTGGTGCCATCCCTCGACGATGAAGAGGAGTCCCTACGGGAGCATTTCTTCTACACCTACAGGCATCTGATGCGGGCTGTCCGCGACGAAGCAGGTCTGAAGCTGATTGAGACAGGGACGGGCGAACAGCGACATACACAACTGTTCGATCTGGCTGAAGATCCACTGGAGATGACGGATCTCAGCGAGCCTCCCGAGATGGCCGAAGGATTGTCCGCTCTTCGTGATGCCTTGCGGGCCGGCTGGTGTGACGAAGTTGGAAACACCGAGAAAGTGCAGGGCCAGCAGTTCTGGGAACAGATGGAGTGGACCCAGGCTTAGGCTGGATTCGAAGCAGAGGGACGACCCCGCCCAAGGCCGACCACGGCGCCACCAATGCTGGCGAACGTGCGGTAGTTGAGGGGAAACTCCAGAAAAACATGCACAAGGCTGAGCGTGAACAGGGCGCTGACCCCCACGCGATAGTCGATGGCGAAGGTGACGATCGACAACAGCCACAGACCGATGATGGCCACCGCGCGCCGACGAGGAATCTCCGCCCAACCGATCACGCGCGTCTTTGTAAACCAGTTCAGATAGTGGTAGGTGTAGGCGAAGGCGATGAAACGCATGACCCGTGTGAAGGTCTGCGCATTTGCGTCCATGCCGAACAGAGAGATGAACTCCCGTGGGATCACGGCGAGCCGATCCATGCTGTTGCGGATGTACTCGGTCACCGGCCCCGCCACGGGCAGGTCGACGACGAAGAAGAATCCCCCACATAGAACGAAGACGCAGAATGATATCCAGCCCGGCAGAGATCGACTCTTCAGATTGCCGTAGACGATGAAGGCACCCGTAAATACATAGACGTGTACGAGACTGGGCACGAAGAGCGAGAAGAACAGGGCGATGCCGTCGATGCGGCAGACGAAAGCCGCGCATAGAAGCCCCAGTGTACCGAGGGCGAGTTTGTGAAAGGGACGCTTCAGCCACACCATCCCCGCAGCGGCTACGATGGCGGTGGCGCCAAACAGTCCATCCCAGATCAGTCCTTCAAAACTGCCCTGGCCATAGAAGAATCGGAGCGCCAGTGGAATCGTGAGTAGCAGCAGGAAGAGAAAATCCCAGCGACCGGTGGTGAAGTAATTGCGGTCGTGGAGCCAGGAGATCTGCGTCAGGTAGTGGGCCGGGCCGAGAATCGCGTAGGCAAAGAGGAACAACTCGAAGGGCAGCACGGCGGCGATGGCCACCGACATCACCATCAGGGCGGTGTTGAGGTGATTGATCTGGTGGAGGGTCACTCGATCCGCTCCACCTCGACGTAGAGGACGGGGATGAATCGCCCGTGTCGTGCCGTCGGACACGTTTGATCCGTCTCCAGCCACGCCTCCAGCTGTGCGGATCCTTCGGCAAGGATCAGAGGATCCAAGTCCGTCTGTGTCGCACCGGTGGCAACTCTCGCCGACCAGATCGAATCGCCGAGGGCAACGTAGGCGGTGCCTGCCGGCAGATCTTTGCGCCATCTCAGTCGAACGCCGAATCTGCCCTCGTGCTCGACGCGAACCGACCATACTCCTCGAATCCGATCGTTGCGCCATCCCTCCTCACCGATGGTGCGCCAGTCGTTCTGTGACAAGACGACGGGATTCTCGTGGGGCGTTCCCAGGGGAACGACCACCGGATCAAAAGTCCGCCCCCCTCGTGTCGCACACACGTCTTCGAACCAGAAATCATATCGACGGCGCATGGCCTCGACCCGTTCGCCCTGCATCGGGGCGAGGTTCGTCGACTCGTGGGGATCGTCGACCAGATCATACAGTTCGTCGTCGGCGTCCTCGGAAGGTCGAGTCAATTTCCAGCGCTGCTTGATGACGGCGTAGTTGCGATACTGCACCGGGGCATCCCCTCGATGCCACTGCATGAACACGTCGCGTTCGGGCCAGGAGTCTTGCGAGATTTCCCCCGTCAGCAGCGCGGTCAGTTCTCGCCCATCCGTCGGTGAGGAATCTGCGTCTGCCGCAGCGGGGACATGGGCGAACCCGGCCAGCGTGGGAAACACATCCACCGTGGACGTCACGCGGTCCACGTCCTGTCCTGCGTTGAGGGTCCCGGGCCACCGCCAGAAGCACGGCGTCTGAATGCCGCCCTGGTACATGGATCCCTTGATCCCCCTCAGCTCCGCGTTGTAGCGCTGGCCATGGTCGCCATCTCCCGACGAACCACAGGGTCCATGGTCGGAGGTAAAGATGATGAGGGTTTGCTCACCAAGGCCGAGCTGGTCGACGTGGTCGATCAACCGTCCCACGTTGGCATCGATGTTGGTCACCATGCCATAGAGCCTCGCATGGGTCTCGTTGATGCCCGCCTGCCGGTACGGGTCGACCCATTCATCGGCGATCTGCAACGGCGTATGGGGTGCGTTGAAGGCGAGGTAGGCGAAGAACGGCTGCTCGTCCTGCGTCGCCCTAAACACAAAGTCGAGACAGGCGTCGGTGAACACGTCGCTACAGTACCCGTGGCTGTCTTGCTCGACCCCGTTGCAGATCACCGTGGGATCGAAGTAACTCTCGTCTTCTCGCAGGTGGTTGGCGGGGACATCTCCGGGTTGACCAATGCCACCCGAGCGATGCACGAGGGTTTCATGGAAACCCACGTCGTGCGGTCGAGACGGGTAGTTGTCTCCCAGGTGCCACTTGCCAAAGGCGCCCGTACGGTAACCGGCCTTCGCGAGAGTGCGTGCGATCGTCGGTTCGTCTGGGTGCAAGGTGGCGCGACCGCAGTAGGTGTCGAAAGCCCCCGTGCGCAGATGCCAGCGCCCGGTGAGGATTCCTGCCCGTGCCGGCGTGCACAGCGGACCGGAGCAGTAGCGGGTCAGTCGCGTCGACTCCTCACGCATCCGGTCGAGACGAGGTGTGTACGTATGCGGATTTCCGTGGCAAGCAAGATCGCCCCAGGCCAGATCGTCACAGATGATGAAGATGATGTTGGGACGGGAGTTGCTCACGATACGCTCTTACACCGGCTGCAGATCGCTGACGGTATCGGTTAGGAAGTCGTGGATCGCACCATTGGAGACGATGGTGAATGTGCTCTGGCCATCCCAGTCTGCGCCCCGCCAGTCACTCACACGGCCACCGGCCTCTTCCACCAACACCATACCGGCGGCGAAATCCCACAACTCGTCCCCCGAACAGATCCACCCATCTCCTGCGCCTGCCGCGACAAAGGACAACTCCGCCGCCGTAGACCCAAAGGTCCGTGGGTAGCTAGTCTCGGCGAAGCGCGCCAGGGCCTCGCCGTAGCGTCGTCGATGCTCGACCGCATAACCGTGCGTCAGGTAGATGACCGCCAGAGATGGATCGTCGGTGGTCGCGACATGGAGTCTCTGTTGGTTCTTCCAGGCGCCCAGACCCCGCTCGGCCAGATACACCTCACCGGTGACCGGATGAAGAATCACACCCAATGCCAGCTGCCCGCCCAAACGGAGTCCGATCGAAACAGCACACAGGGACAGGCGTCGCGAGAAATTTGTGGTCCCATCCACCGGATCGATGATCCACAGATCGGCGTTCTCGTGAGTACCACCCGCTTCCTCGCTCAGAATGCCATGATCCGAACCGGACAACACGTCGAAGATCGCCGCTTCGGCGGCCAGATCCGTCTCGGTGACCTCCCCTTTTCCGTCCTTGCGATGCACGGTGGAGGCCTCGGCATGGAAGCGCTCGCAGATCACGGCGCCCGCCGCCTGTGCCGCGGAGACGGCCAGACGAAGATCATTGGAGGAACCTGCAGGCAAGACATCAGACTCTTTCATGGGCAACAAACACAGCATCCGTCGCTGCCCTGTCCACTTCTGGATACCGTGCTCAGCCTCATCCGGTGTCCCCCTGTCGACTCGCTTCCGCCTCGATTCGGTGACGGTTCTCTCGGCCGCAGGGCTTCTTGCCCTCAGATGGACCCGACGGCACATAGGTTGCATTCCCCAACCCATGACCGCCTCGGTACAGTCCGACGCCACCATCGGTATCGATGCCCATCTCGTCCACGTCGAGGTGGACACCGATCACTGCCCTCCTTCACACTCGTGGGGTTGCCCGACTCGGCCGTGCGTGAGAGTCGCGAACGAGTGATGGCCTCGATTCGCAATGCGGGTTTTCAGTGGCCTCGTCGGCGGGTCACGGTCAGTCTTGCGCCCGCCGATCTGCGCAAGGAGAGATCTGCCTTTGATCTGGCCATCGCCATCGGCGTGCTCGTCGCCTCCGAGCAGATCCGCGCCGAAACGTTGGCTGACTTCGCCCTGCTCGTCCCGGCGATCGATGCGCTCTCAGTCAACAGTCGGCCCCATGATGCTGCGAAAGAGTTTCTGCTTAGGCACGTAGACCTTGAACCGCTTGCCGCATCCAGAGCATTTGTAAAGAAAGCCGAGAGCCATGGCCCGCTCCTGACGTGAAGTCCGTGTGCCCGTCGCACCAATTGGCGTGGACAACAGACGTTGTACAGGAGAGTTTACAGATCGCGCCGCTCTGCGTAAGTGATTTTTTAACAGCATGTTGCACGCTTGGTGGGTTCCTTGCCCGTTACCGGGTGCGGTTGTGATCCGCGTCACAAAAACATGTCGATTCCTTCACCTTGGCGGCTCAACGTGATCATCTGGGTGTCATGATCTGGCGCACCGTCTCGGCGAAGGCATCGACATCAGCGGCGGTCGTGTCCCAGGCCGTCATCCAACGTGCTTCGCCTTTCTGAGGGTCCCAGACAGCGAAGGTGACCTCCGCCAAGAGCTTCCTCATTCGATCGGGCGCCAGTCGCACGAAGACCCCATTCCCCTGTGTAGGGTGAACCAGCTCGACGCCGGGGATGTCCTGGACCGAAACACGCAGCCGCTGTGCCATCTCATTGGCGTGGCCGGCCAACTGCAACCACAGGTCGTCGGTGAGCATGGCCAGGAACTGGGCGCTGATGAAGCGCATCTTCGACGCCAGTTGCAGACCTTGCTTGCGCACGTAGGGGAAGCTCCTCGAAGCTTCTTCACCGAACATCACGACGGCCTCCGCCATCATGGCCCCCGTCTTGGTCAGCCCCAGACTCAACAGATCGACACCTGCATCGACCGTAAAGGCCCGGGGTGGGAGCTCCAGGAATGCCGCGGCATTGGCTAGTCGGGCCCCATCCATATGCAACAGCCAGCCACGATCGTGGGCGGCGGCGGCCAGGGCCTTTACCTCCTCGGGTGTGTAGAGGGTGCCCATCTCCGTCACCTGCGTGATCGACAGCAGGCGCGGCTTCGATTGGTGCGGCTCTGCATGGCCTTCGGCGATGTTGTCGAGACAGTCCGGTGTCAGCTTGCCACCGACCGATGGCAGGGCCAGCACTCGGCAGCCGACGAAGCGTTCGATCGCTCCGCACTCGTCCCACTGAATGTGAGACGTCTCCGAGCAGAGCACGGCCTGGAACGGGGCGGTCACCGCCGCCGCACACAACACGTTGGCCGCCGTGCCGTTGAACACAAAATGGGCTTCCACGCCATCTCCGCCGAACAGTTGGCAGACGCGCGCGATCGCCTCGGCCGTGAGGGGATCCTCTCCGTAGGCCAGTGAGTGACCCACATTGGCATCGGCGATCGCCTGCAATACGGCCGGGTGAGTGCCCGCGAGATTGTCACTGTAGAAGTGGCGACGGTCTTCGAAGGTCGGGGTCATAGGAGAGGTAGCTCTTGGGTTCGAGGTACGAATCGCCTCACGAACCGACACCGTGCGTGTGTTTGTGCAATCGAGGCGGCACTAGCTGAAGTGCGATCGCATGATCAAAGCGAAATGAATCATCGCTATCACGACACCGATCGTGAGGGCGGTGATTGCTGAAGACGAGACCGGCCATGCTGCGTGCCAACTGCCCTCGCTCCATGGCCTGCTCCATGTAGGCTGGAGAGGATCGCCAGAAGCAATCCCACGCCGGGCAATTCCCAGACGAAACATCCGCCACTCGCCTAACAGGATGATCGAGTCGATCCAAGTACCAGCCGCCCGATACATCCCTGGCAATCTCTGAGGGAACTCGAACAGCGCATCCAGGTAGGGGATACGTAGCCAGGACTGCGTCTCGATCCGCGCGTTGTCGACACTCACATGCGGCCCCCGACGAAGGTGCAGCCAGGTCACAGCTGTGATCGTACCGACCAGAACGACAAACCCAAGCGCCAGCAGAGGCAGAAATAGGAGCGTGCTCATTCGACTCGTGCCAGCGCCTGCAGGAGGTTGTCAGCTCGCGTCGGAGAACCCTGCGTCCGAATGGGCGCCGTCGCAGAAGGGTTTGTTCGTCGAATGCCCGCAGCGACAAAGCGTGTAGTGAGAGG
>PATE01000015.1 GCA_002712305.1 Gemmatimonadota bacterium
AGCTGCGGGGACCTTCCTCATGGATATACAAGGTCCGTCCCTGGCCTTGTCTCCCCCACATGGGCCAATCGATCTCGCCAAGATCTCCGCGAATCGTCAGGCCAATGTCTCCGTAGCGTTGCCGCAGGACATAACCCGCGTGGAGCGAGCCCACAGCCCCGCCGCTCAGCTGAAAACTGCAGGCCGCCATGTCCTCGACATCAATCCCGGTTCCTGACAGTGTTCCAATGTGAGCCCCCACATTCGTGTATTCGAGGCCTGTGAGATACCGAATCAGATCGATCGTGTGGATAGCGAGCCAGTGGAGGATTCCTCCCCCAGCAACCTGCTTGTCGAAAAGCCAATGTTGCGGATTACGCTGCTCGACGGTGCTGGTCACCATTCTCCCTTCCACGGACACCACCCGACCGATTCCGCCTTCTTCTACGATAATGCGTCTTGCATGTCGGGCGACGGGCAACATGCGATTCATGAACGCCGGTGCCCAGAGTGTCTTGCCTTGGCTGGCTGCGTCGTTTAGTCGAGACAGTTCAGCGCTGGTGCGTCCACAGGGCTTTTCGATGATGCAGGCAATCCCCTCGCGTAGAAAACGCTCGCCGATCTGGGGTGACTGGTCATTTCGCGCTGAAATCAGCGCCAGCTGTGGACGAAGATCTCCCTGCAACAACTCGTCCATGGAACGGACCCATTCGGCATCATCGGGCATATCCTCTTGACCCTCTGAGTCAGGATCGGCAATCAGCAGCCGTTCGCATTCCGGCAGATGCTGCAGAGTGGTCAACCAGCCCTTCGAATGCGGCGCCGTCAGACCGATGAGAGCAACCGTCATGGTCATGAGCTCTGTCCCAGGGAGAGAGTTTTTCGCGCCTTAGAGGATGCGTAGATCGTCTCCAGCAATGCCACCGTTCGGCGTCCCTCAAGCCCATCGACGCGCAGCTGCGTCCCATGGGTTACGGCGGACACGACATCTTCCACGATATTGTGGATCGGGTTGTCGATGGCGGCCAGTTTCTGCTCCAGATCATCGCCGAAGTAGCGTGCTGATCCGTCTAGCGCACCGTCGATCAGAACCCCACCATCCGTACCGTGGACTTCGGCGCTGAAGTAGGCGTTGGTGGGAAACGTCGTCGTACCGACGATCACGCCACGAGCGCCATTGCCGTATCGCAGCAGCGCAAGACCCACATCTTCGGTTTCGATGTCGTGGTTCATGATCGACGCATCGCCAAAGACTTCATCGGGATCGCCCATGAACCACAACAGCAGATCGATCAGGTGCGACCCCTGGTTGGCCAGTGACCCCCCCCCGTCCATGGCCCAGGTTCCACGCCAGCCGCCGCCATGCTGGAAATACTCATCAGATCTGAACCATTTGAATCGGACTTCTCCAAGCAGCGGACGCCCGAAAAGCCCCTGCTGCAAGGCGCTGGCGACGCGGAAATTCGTATCCACATATCGACTCTGGTAATCGATTCCCAGCAGCACACCCGTACTTGCGGCGGCCTCGATCAACTCATCGCAGGCGGCGGTAGAGACATCCATCGGTTTGGTCGTAATGACATGTTTCCCCGCATGGGCCACCTGCACACCGATCTTGGCGTGCAGCCCACTGGGGGTCATCACGAGCACGGCGTCGACATCATCTCGTGCTAAGGCATCATCAAGAGAACTCGTCCAATCGCAGGACAACTCTTCTCCCACCTCACGGGCAAGCTCGTCTCGCAAATCGCAGACACAGGACAGTCGTGCACCTTCTGTTTGTGTAATCAGTTTCGCCCGGCCCCGTCCCATCCCGAGACCTACAACCGCGAATCCTACCATGGTGTCATCTCCTGATGTTATGAAGGGCTAGTCATCGTCTGCATCTGCCTTGAGAAACTGCCCCACATAATCTCGAGATCGAATCAGTCCTTCCTGCTGAAGCTCAGGCGTGGCCCAGAAGTGATGGTCCTCGAGCTCCACACTCAGAACACCGTCGTAGCCAGCCTCTTCGAGTCGACGGATGATCAGTTGCCAGTCGACGATTCCCTCTCCGGGGATCGTATACCGCCACCAGCCCTCGCCGAATCCGTAGGAGCGGGAATAACTCTCACCGGCGATGCCGCTCTCGTAGAGTTTCTCCTGATTGATCTCGGTGTCCTTCAGATGGACATGGTGGACACGATCGGAGAATTCGTGCAGCAATCGAACGTGGTCGATCTGCAGGCGGGCGAAATGAGAAGGATCGTAGCAGATGCCCAGATTCGGAGATGGAATCGCCTCAAAAATGCGACGCAGACTCTCGGGGGAACAGCCGAGATTCGGCAAGTGTGGCGACCCACCTGGCCACGGCTCGATGGCGATCTTGATGCCCACCTTCTCGGCATGCTCAACGACCTTAGGGTAGATCTTCTTGAAGATCTCGAAGGTCTCTGCACGCGGCATACTCCCATCATCAGGCCCCAGGACGGTGAAATACGTGTGTCCACCGTGTTTCGCCATGGCCGTGAGTTGCTTTTTGAGTTCACTCAGAGCCTTGCGACGCTTCGCCGCATCCCTCGAGAGCAGTCCCCCGGCGCCTGCGTCACAGGTTCCGATGGCCAGCCCGTATTGCGCACATGTCCTGGCGATTTGGGCAGTGAGCGGTGGTGTGTCGACGGCGTCGAACTCGTTGTCTGCCAGCCACGCGCAGTACCCATCAAAACCGATGTCTCCGGCGAACCCGGGCAACCTCGTACCGATCTTCATTTATCCATCCTGTTCTGTTGCTGTTGCTGTTGCTGTTGCTTCTCGACAAGAAAGCGTTGGGGGCATTTGCAGGATGTCAGTCTCACGATTCCGAACCCCCTTGCACGCGAGGCTGAATCCATTGGGTGACGATGAGCGACACTACAGCCAGCGCTGAACCGCTGAGGAAGATCACCCGGTGTCCGAAGTAGTGCCATGCGAGCCCGCCAATCAAGGGGGCAGCCACGGCAGCCAGATGATTCATGGTGACCCCCATGGAGAGGGTTGGTTTCAGATCGGCTGCGTCGGCGATGCGGTGTACGTATGTCGTGAGGGCGATGCTGCCGAAGAAAATGAGATTGTCCACACAATACAGGACATAGAGCGTAGGACGATGGTCGATCAGAGCATATCCGGCGAAGACGAAAACGAGTCCGATGTAACTGGCACTCAACATGACGCGTTCGCCAAAGCGGTCGACGAGGCGGCCCAACAAGGGCGCTGTGAGCGTGATCAGGACCTGGTTGACGAAGACGAGAATCATCGTCGTCTCCACCGGCATTCCATGAACCTTCACGAGGGCGAAAATGGCGAAGGTGATGAACATCTGCTTGCGGCAGCCCTGCAGGAAGTTCAGAGCATAGTAGAGGTAGTATCTGCGACGAAAAACGAAGCGCTCCGAATCGGCGTCCACGACTTCCCGACGGATCAGCAGCAGGGCCATCCCACCGACTACGGTCACGAGCCCGGCGATCGTGAACATATCCTCGTAGAAGCCTTGCAGACCACTGCTGGATGCTGAATCGATGTACTCGAACAAGAGCATGCACGCACCGATCGCTAGCAGCCAGCTGAAGCTGCTGACCGCCCGCAACTGGCCCAGCCACCTCCCTTTATTTCCGGATGGCGAAAGACTCAGTCCCATCGCCTGCTCGAGAGGGACCCAACAATGAAAGCCGATGCTCCAGACGAAAGAGAAGATCGCGAGGGACGTGACCGAATCGGTATATCGATAGGCGGCCAAGCCAAGCCCCATGACCGTAAGTGAAAGGGCGGCAATACGGGAAGGAATCCAGCGGATCATCGCCGCGATGAAGAGGACATTCAGGAAACCGGGGACCTCTCGCAGCCCTTCGACCATGCCCAGTTCGTGGGGTTCGATCCCCAAACGGCTGACGATGAAGTTGTTGAATACCGTCAGTTGCACGCCAAAGAAGAACCCAACCCCACCGACAGCGATCGCCAGCAACGTGAAATTCCGCGTCCATCCTTCGAACAACCGACCGATCCATCGTATCCGTGTGAGTCTCAAATGGATCTCGAACCCACCGCCCGCCTTGCGATCGCTCATGCGGGGGAAGGCTTCCGGAAGACGAAGATCCCCCAGACGAGGTAGCCTCGCTCGCCACCGTCGACCCAGTGGGACAGGCCCTTCTTCATCCGCTCCAGGTAATCGCTGCTGACCCGGTGCTTCAGGGCCGCCTCCCACAGCTCGGTCTCCGTCAGGACGCGGCCGTAGTGCGTGCTCAGGTGGGGTGAGAGGTCCCGGAAGGCGACCTCCTCCAGTCCTTGCACGGACGCCGCCGACCGGTAGAAGGCGGGGGAGCCGAGATCGCTCAGGTGGATGCGGTCCAGGATGGGCTGCAAGACACCGTCGGGGCAATCGTCGGCCTGCATGATGTCGGTGAAGGCGAAGACGCCGCCCGGCTTGAGCACCCGAGCTGCCTCGGAGACCACGCGGAGTCGCTCGCCACTGTGCAGGAACGCATCCTGCGAGCAGACGGCGTCGAAGCTCTCGCCCGGTGAGTCGACGGCCTCGAAGCTGCCGTCGACGATGGTCACCCGTTCCTGGAGGCCGCGATCCTCGTTCAGCTGTCGGGCGCGCTGGTTCTCCACCTCACTCAGATTCAGCCCGGTGACACGGCATCCCGTCGTCTCGGCCAGGTAGCGGGCGGTGCCCCCGTAACCGGAGCCCATGTCCAGGACGTGCATCGAGTCGTCGAGACGGCCCAGCTGCTGGGCGAGCTGCTCGACGGTGCGGCGGCTGGCCTCGGCGATCGTGTCCTCGTCGGACTCGTAGAGGCCGATGTGGATGTCCTCCCCACCCCACACGGTGGAGTAGAAGGTCTCGGCGTCTTCGCTGTTGTAGTAATCGCGCGCCGTCTGCACGACATCGGTGTAGTTCGCCGTCATGCACTCTCGCTGTCGCTGTCGATGTAGGCCTTCTCGGCGACGTGGACGAGAAAGTCCGGCTCGAGATCCTCGAAGTCCGCCTGGAAGTCACAGTAGGTCTGGATCCGCTGGAATCCGACCTCCGTCATCAGGCGGCGCGTGTAGGCCTGCCGCAGGGGGAACATGTTGAGGTGGAAGATCGTGATGATCGGTTGGAGTGGGTGTGGTTCACACATTTCACAGGCCCACGCGCACAAAGACACACATAAAAGGCAGCCTGTTACTTTCGAACCCGCTAGGGGGGCCCGGGGGGTGTTGCCAATGAGACCTCATCAGTAGCCGGTCTGTGTTACGGACTTTGAGATCAGAGCAATGGCAACCGCCGACATTCCGATCAACCCCATACCGCAGGCATATCCGGCCAGCAGCACTGGCGCATACTGCCGCCAGACGCGCTGGCCGAAGCGCTTCTCCAGGTAGTATCTGGCCAGTAGAGCGCCAACCATTTCAGGGATCAGCAGATGTGGCAAGGCCGATAGTCCGCGGACGAAGCCGTAGATGAGGGAAACCGGCAGTTGCATCCAAGACAGCAATAGGAAGGAGCCTCCTGCGAAGGCGAATCCACCACCCACCCACGCAGCCTTGATCGCCTCGTGGAACAGACTGTCCCCGCCCAACGTCGCCGAGTACCAAAGGCACTGACGCAGTGCGATCAGATGCCAGTAGGTCTGAGCATACTGGAAGGTGGGTGACGGAATAGGCCCCATCTTCCAGATGAGGGACCAGAAGATGAAACCACAGATCAGACTCAGTGGCAAGACAAGCAGTTCTGCCTTGATGAGACTGCTGAACTTCGTTCCCGTCAGTTCCACCTCACGGAACAGCTGAGCCCGACGTCCATGATCGGCATAGGGAATCGGGACGAACCAGATGTCGATGCCACGGTAGCCGGACAGGATAAAAGCACCCTCCCGCACCATGGGAATACTGACCAATTGACCTGTGAGACCCACCATGCGCGCATTGACATACGACAGCAGTGGCGTCAACAGAACGCCGAAGGCAAGCATGAAGACGAAGGGAAACTCGTCATCCTCGAGCAGATACACACACAGCAGAATCATGGCGAGCGTCGACATGAGATAGACACCGATCGCCGCGAGTAAGGGCGCGTCTCCCCTGCCCTTAGGCACCTGTGTCAGTCGCGAACGCCAGCCGCCCTCAGCCGTTCTCGACGAGCGGACCGAACGGATGGCGTGCACGATGCCGATGATGCCGACAGCCAGACCTGCCCCGATGTAAACACTCAACCAAACATCCACATCGTTGGAGAAATTCGTCAGGATCGTGTCCATTCCCGGACGCCAGTGTGTAAGCACACCGGCGTGGTATAGCACCGGTGACCCCAGCGCGTGCAGCATGGCAGAGGCGAAGCTGCCAACGACAACCCAGAAAGGCAGGACGGTCCCCAGCAATACGAGGCCCAGATCCGTGCCGATCCCCAGAGGAGCAGCCGGCAGAAAAGACTCCGTCGTGCGAGTCAGATCAATCCAGGGAATCGGTAGCAGTGAGATGGGTTCACTGGCGATCAGTCCCGTGAGCGCAGGCAAGCCGATATACACCGAACCGAACAGCAGGCCGATTCCCATGCCGATGGCGAAGACCCGCCACCGCCAATTGCCCTGGCCGTCGTCCTCGGCGTCGGCCAAGGCCGTGGCGCCCTGCGCGGCAACCGGGGCCAGGGGGAAAGGCAACCGTTCCACATCCGACGTGATCCTGAACAGGAAATAACCGAGGCAGAACCATTCGGCCCGCGCCAAGATTTGGGAGATGACGAGGACGGTGAGCGGAGGAATCCATGCACGATGCAGGAATGTCCGCTCAAGCAGCGCTTCGGACCCGGCCGGTGGTGACACCCATCTCGGGATGTGTTCCGTCAGCCCAAAGCCAGCTGCCGCCTGGGACTGCACCAGATATTGATTCCAGATCAGTTGTCCAAAGGGTCCGCCGGCCAGCATTGTGCCACCAATTACGCCCGCCAGCCCCCCAGCGATGTAGTAGATGACGTAGATCTCCTGGCGCGTCAGCGACGAGAACGACCGCCGCGCCAGCTCGGAGAAAAGGATGATCGTCACCCACTCCGCCGCCGAGCCGAGACTGACCCCTGCGATCAGGCCCATGTAGATGGCGCCAGGCATCATGATGAAGCCAACGAAGAACGCCCCGAGCACGGTTCGAAACGTAAACCCGTCCTCGAACTGATCGGGTGGTTCCATCAAGCCGCGATAGGCTTCCAGTTCCACGTCCGGGGCTCTGGCCTGTAGCAAGTGTCTCTCTCTTGTTTCTCGTGCAGTTCCAGGTGGCGGATAGGCGCCGCTACATGGCCCAGCCTCCTACATTCCGTAACCCATGCCCAGTTCGCCCTGCCACAGCGCTACGATCGCCCACAGAACACGCATGCAGATCTCACCGAAGATCAGACCGAGGAACAGGGGTCGAATCTGTCGATACGTCGTCGCACCGCCATAGCGGACCGTCAGCCACTTGGCGAACCAGCCCAACAGGGCCGGTCCCCACAGCCGCCAGCCGAAGCCGATTCCGAAGACAAATCCCATCGGGTGAAAGGGCCACCGGAGAAAATGCTGACGCAGCGCAGCCAGGCACCACGTAGATGCGGCACCGATGCCGTGGAAGGTTAGCCGCAGCCAGTCGGTCCCTCCCTCCACCGTGCCGGCATCTTTTATCAGATACAGGTAGAAGCGTCCGATCCGGGCCTCGTCACGTGCCCCTCCCTGCTCCTGCAGAGCGAAGATTCCGTATTCGTACATCGTCTCCAGCGAAAAGACAGTACCCGAGACCAGCCCGATCAGAAGGCCGAGGCTCATGGCCCATATCATCCGGCCTTCGCCTACACCTGTCTGTTCGGCCAGTTTGAGGCCCTCAAACTGCATTGCCGGCCACATGCCAATGATGGTGAAACCGAGGACTGCCAGGAATCCGAAGCCGACGTAGGTCTCGTCGGCAAACAGACCGGGACCCGTTCCGATAGTGACGAAGAACAGATATCCCATGATCTGGTGTACCGTCGTGATCGGCAGACCTCCGTCCACCCGCATTCGTACAAAGGCCAGTGACAACAGGAAAAAGAGCAGGAGGCTCAAGGCTGCCAGTAACGGCGGCACCCCGATGGCGACAATCCACAGACACAAGCCGATGCAGCCGATCAGGAAACCCCAGACAGCGCGATGCCTCAGGCTAAACATCTGCCCCAGTGACTTGCGGGCCGCCCAGAGGCTGAAACCGGCCAGAAAGAAGAGACCGCCGCGGGCCTGGCACATGAAGAATGGAAAATGACCGGGCCAGTCGAGCCAGGGCGAGCCATGGCCGGTGATGTATTCACCCCGCTCTTCCATGCGCCCCATCATCTGCGTCAACAGTAACTGCAAGCGAGAGAACAGGAAGAAGACCCAAGTGGAGAAGGATATCTCCACGGGCGCCAGATAAGCGACACCGATCAACAGCGGCGAAAACTGAAAGACGAATGCCGACTCAAAAGGGGCCATCGATTTCCATGGTTCCTCGAGCAGGAAGTGCCCCACATCGAGGATGGTAGACAGCTCACCCACGGCCGGATGGTAGTGATGGAGACCATTCACACCGAACAGAATTGCGGGAATCAAGCATCCCCACCAGAACAGGGGCCGGCCAAACAGCTCGTTGCGGAGTATGCCCAGCGGCAGCTCAAGAAGTGGGAATCCAACGCGCTCTACCTCCATCCAGCGGCGTCGGAGAATCAGGACCAGGCAAAGACCCGTGCCGAAGAGGAGGACGAAGAACAAGCCCCACCCAAGCAACGGTACCGTCCAGGCCTCCCACGGCACCTCGACACCCCCTTCAAAAGCGCCGACGGCAGGGGGGTCGTTTAAAGAACCAGGAACGAGCCACGAGGGCACCACCTGCAGGAACTTGTAGTACTGTCCGGTAGGTGTGGCGAAGCCGCCGTAGTAGCCCGTAACGAGACCGGGCAGGAATCGGTGTAGGAACGCAGCGCCCGTAGCGGACACGCCGATGGCGAGGGCGGCGTAGAGCGTGGCCCTCTCGCCAGGTGACACCCATCGTCGCAGAAGGGACGTCAGCGCCAGAATAAGAATGGGGATGGCGATGAAGACCTGGCCTAAGGGTGACGTGCCGCCGGCCAGGGCGGGACCGTTGAAAAGCAGTTCCGAACGCTGGATCAGCCAGGCCGATCCCGTCGTGATGGTCACGATAAGGAAGATGAGCCTCAGACTCGCCATCTCACGCTTCCCCGTGCGCTTTGGGGATCAACCAATCCGACAGTCGGGCTACATAGATCTCTCGATCGGTGTCGGACAGAGCACGCCACATCAGAAACTGTTTACGCAGATCGTCGAGGAAAGTGCGACTGACGCGGGTCCATGTATCCTGATCCCCCGACACCAAATTCAGCGTAACATCGATATCGCAGTACCGGGGATCGATTCCGGGTGCCATCAGTAGTGAGACCTCCTGTACGACACCCTGATCGAAAGGGGCCAGCCAGGTTCGTGCCTCGACACAGATACGAGCGGCGGCATCGTGGTCCCCCTCGGTTCCACCGCACACGGCCAGCGATTCCACGTAGAATCCGGCCCCGATCGACTGTTCCTGATGAGCCGCCCAGAATTCGGCCTGAAAGACAGCCATTCCCATGGCGTCCCGGCGGTTCAGCGTGAAGGGCAGTCGCATCTGCAGACAATGGCCTTCGGGTGCTGGTGGACGCCAGCGGCGCTCCACGCCGGGTGTGCAGATACGACCCGCCATGTGGGCAGGGTACAGAGCCGACAACACGACCAGGACTATCACCAGTCCCAAGGTCATGACCGCCGACATGGAGGAATAGTTCAGCTGCAGTCCCGGGAACAGTCCCAGGGCGCCCATACCCTGTGCCGCCGCCTGTCCGAGCAGATAGCCGAGGACGGCGCCGATCACGGCGAAGGCCACCGCTTCCGACATGAACAGACCACTCACGTGATTGGGCGCCAGACCCACGGCATTGAAGGTGCCGATTTCGCGAGTTCGCTCGTACACGGCGCCCAGCATTGTGTTCAAGACGACGAGGGCGGCAATACCCACGGGGACGACGAGGGCCCCCAGTCCCGAGACGGAGGCGACTCCTACGGTGTTGACGAGATACCGGCGGCCCTCAAAACCGACGAAAAGATTCAGATCGAGGGTTTCAGACAGCTCTGTGAGCACCTGGTGTGCATCGTCGTCGGAGACGACGATCCCCACCGATGCCAGGGTCGCTTTCTCCCAACGCAGTAACGACGCAAAGGGTAACACCGCCACCTGGGCCCCGGGCAGGTGTGTGAAAGCCGGCAGACGACCGGAGCTGGTGCCCATCTCCGACTCCACTGGCTTCTGAGCTTCTGGATCCAAGGGCGTCAGCGGCTCGCCGTTGAGATCCGGGCGATCCAGGGCCTGGGGAGCCAGCAGACCGATGACACGGAAAGACTCGCCGAAGATCCGCACCTGCACCGATCCCAGATCAGCTGCAGCGATCCCAAGAGAATCGGCGACTCCCGTGGGCAGCAGGCAGACGTCCTGCTCCCCGACGGCCAACCAGCGACCTGCCACCAGATCCTGCTGCGGGGCGACCAACTCCGCTTCCCTTGCCGTTAGACCTGCAAACCCAAGAACCCCAGCTGACCGACGTGACACCTCGCCGGGCCCCTGCTCAAGATCGAGCCGGAAACTGCTGGACAGATTCGTCACGGACATCCATGCCCTGGGCACCGTGCGCTCAGGGCCGAAACGGTCTCGCAGCGCATCGTAGGCGTTCATCTCCATGGTCCGCCACGATCGCATCCGCACCAGAGCGCCTGAGTAGGGTGCGGTTTGCTGCGTGTCGACCCAGTTGGCGCGCAGTGACTCCTGGATCGATGTGAAAGAGAGGACGACGAAGGTGAGCAGGACCAGTGTCGAGCAGGTCAGGGCAGTTCGCAACGGACGCCGTCGCAGATGAGCCAGCCCCACAGACACGGAGGTCAGCATGGTCCCTGCCCGCCCCGTGTCACCACGGCCGTGGCCACCCGCCAGATCGACCAATTCTCGATTCAGGCGGGAGATCCCGATGCCCGTCACCAGCAATCCGAGAGACAGAATGACGAAACCCAGCAGGATGATGACGGGAGAGATCGACAATTCGAAGGCCGGGTGCAGGTATCGCAGTGCGAGAAAACCGGCAAGAAAGAAAGCGAAGTAGGCGATCACCTGACGCCGCACGTCGGAGAAGCCGAACAGCAACCGTTCCATGAAATGGGCGAAGGGCAGCAGCGCCGCCAGCAGAAAGAGAGCTCCCTTGATGACTCCGGCCTGCGTCCGTTCCACATCACGATAGGCGCTGATGGCATAAGCCCACGCCCGGCGCGAGCGTTCGATGAACGCCTGGTGGCGGTTCTGTGCGCGGGCCAATTCAGCCGCGGACAGGTGATCTCGCGCCTTCTCCGAGAAGCTGCTCAAGCGGCCATTTCGAACACCGTGGCGTCGCAGGTTGCCGATACGCTGTTCGTTCAGGGACTGCACGTCATGGGCTACCCGGTAGATGGAATGAGTCAGGCGCCCCTCACCTTCCACGATGTAGCCGTGGCCTGTGGGTTTTCGTGAATCAGAGTTGAGCAGCAACAGTCGACGACCCAGGCCAAAGGTGCCCGTCGTCATGACCACTTTGACCCGCGTGTCGGCCGGCGCGAAGGCCACAGCTGCCGGCTCAATCCAGGAACCGACACGGTTCTTGTATCCGAACAGGTCCATCTCGACCGGTGTCAGGGGTAGCGTTCCACCCAGGACGGGCAATTCCGCTTCGGTGATCGCGTCGATCAGTTCCAGTCGTTCGGGTGTGATCAGATTGCGAGGGTCGAAGATGTCGGGCAGGGCCAGCCCCTTCATCTCAGCCGTGACGATCTGTACCTCTTTGTCGAAGTCGTCCATCTGCACTGTGAGTCTGCGGCCGGGTAGCCGCCGTTCACCGTGTAGTCCCCAATCCGATACAGCCGTCACTTCGCCCGTCAGCGAATCGAGGCCATACGCCTCGATCCGCACGGGTCGCGTATAGATGATACGAGTCTCGATACCCGGGATCTCGAACCGACCCGAATCATCCGCTACCGCCCAGACGTCCGGTCTCACACCGACCATCGTCGGCTCGCGCAACCTCACCCGTACCAGGGCCCCCGCCGTCGGCTGATCGGGCAGATAGCTACGCGGGCCAAAGTGAACGACCTGCCCTCGAAGCGTACCGAAGACGTCATTCCCCCATTCCCAGGCCTCAAGGTCTTCATCCTCCCACAGCCGTGGCAGGAGCCAGGTAAGCAGCTGGACCTGCCTGCTGAGTCGGATGAGTCGGTCCTCGTCCAAATCGGAGAACCGGTCCAGGGGCATGTCGGTCAGCGGGCGGCTATCGTTGAAGGTTTGGAAGATGAGGGCAGGACATCCTGCCAACGCCGCCACCGAGGCCCCCACAGGCAGCACGTGGGGCAGCCCACCCAGATCGAGCCGGGATAGATCCTGTCGCAGCCCGTTGCCGAGAATCCTGCGCCCCCCAAGCACGGAGTCCTCGTAGGCGACGGCCAGACCCATGAGCCGCTCGGTGAGCGGTGGCGCTATCAGGGGCGTACGGAAGGGTGCCGCTGGTTTGCCCACACCGAGGATGTCGCTGCCCGTCGACAGATCCAGGCCGACGAACATCCGCAACTCAAACTGTCCGAGACGATCGACCAGGGCGGCGTCGCCAGGCGAGAGATCTGCCTCTCGTGGGCGGCGTCCGGCAGCCTGTTGCAGCAGGGGCACCAGATGTCGCATACCCGCCAGATTGTGGTAGTGGCCATCGGACAGCACGAGCGCCACACTACGGCGCGGTGGACGGATCTGCAGCGCGCGTGCCAGCTCCAGCAGGGCGGCGGCGCTGCTGGCCTGTTCTGCGCCGGGGGCCAGGGCAGGCACGCTCGACATGGCATCGTAGTGGGCGCCGGCCATGACGAGTTCCGATCGCAGGTCTGGGTCGGATCCCTCGATGATGCCGATGAGGTTCGTCGCCGTCACATTCACCCACGACATCCGGCCTTCGATCAACACATTCGAACCGGACTTAGCCAGTTGGCGCAGGTCGTCGGCGATCGGCGCGGCAGCGTAGAGGCGGGGAAAGGCAGCGGGCACTCCAAGAAACTTCTGCGCCGCCTCTTTCCGGTGGGCCGGGCCTGTCTCGAGAAAGATGACGGCGCTGGCGCCGAGAAGGAAGGCATCCATCCACGCAGTACCACTGTCGTAGTCGAGCAGGACAATCCGATCCTCGATATCCTGTCCATCGAGTCCAGACAGAACATCGCCACCCGCATCGATCAGGCGGCCCCGCAAGCCGGCCACCGGCAGTGTGGATGTACGCACGAGATTCGGCCACACCGAATGCAGACGATACTGAAGTCCTGATGCCGACAGCGTGAATCCCTCATCGACGGGAACCGGCACGGCAAATGACTGCCTGTGGATCTCCGTCACGCCGCTGTGTCCCAGCGCCTGGATGAGATACTCAGCCGCTTCGGCGGCACCCGCGTAGCCAGTGACTCGCGACTCCACAGCAGACAGAGCAGCGACAACATCGCGCAGACGCTCATCTGACTCAACCGACACCGCCCACGCAGACGGGGCCAGGATGCTCATCAGCAGAATGACGACGGCGAAACGCAGGACTGACACTCCACTCGGTGGGGGGCACATGATCTCTCCCTGCTGAAGGTAGTGTATCCTCTCGTGGCGGTCTTCCCTCACTCCACCTCTGCCACCTTCATGACACCGCTTTCCGCGACGGGTTCACCGAAAACGGTAAGCCCACAACGGGGAATCGGCGTGTCACACTCGATGCTGGACACACTGCAGCCGGGACTGACCCGATTGCCCGCGAGAGACGCCCTGCCCATATTGGGCCCTGACGGAACCGAACCACCCACGAGACAACGAGGGTCGTCGGAGACGATTCTCGCTCAGGCGGAATTTCACCCATCAACCGACGTCACCACCAGGAGATCGAGAAATGGAGCGGCGCGGGTTCCTCAGAGGTGCAAGCAGTGTCGTGGGTGCCTCCTTGCTAAGCGGGAGCTGGTCGGCCGCACAGAGTGCAGGGGGCCCGTCCGTACCACCCATGGGGATGACCAATCTGGGGGGAGGTGCACCGACGGATGAAGCATTCTGGACACAGATCCGCCAGCAGTTCCGACTGAGCCACGACCGGATCTATCTGAACACGGCCGGCCTGGGCCCGTCGCCACGGCGCGTCATCCGTGCCGTAAGCGAGATGATCGAGGATCTGGAAGATCGCTGTGAATCCGGCCACAGCCACGATCTATGGGAGACGGCCAAGGGCCGCGCCGCCCGCATTCTCGGCTGCGATCCGGACGAGATCGCCTACACGCGCAATACGACCGAAGGCGTCAACATCGTCTGCAATGGCCTTCCCCTGGAAACCGGCGATGAGGTCATCACGACGACGCACGAACATGTAGGCAATACCATCTCCTGGTTGGCTCGGCAGCGACGTGACGGGATCAGGATGCGCGTATTCGAGCCGTCCATGACCTCGGCAGCGGAGACCCTACAGCGGCTGACGGATCTCATCACCCCCCGGACACGGGCCATCTCCATCTCCCACATCACCACCGCCACGGGGCAGGTCCTGCCACTGGAGCAGATCGGCAAACTTGCAGCTGAGCACGATCTCTACTACTTCGTCGACGGTGCCCAGTCAGCGGGACACATCCCCCTCGACATGCGGGCCATCGGCTGCCATGCCTACGCCACATCCGGTCACAAATGGCTCTTGGGTCCGAAGGGCACGGGATTGCTCTATGTGCGCAAAGATGCTCTGGATTTGGTCGAGGCGCGCTGGGTCGGCGCCTACTCGGGCGGCGGCGACTTCGACATGTCCACCGGTGAGTTCTCCTTCGCCACCACGGCGCAACGTTACGAATTCGGCACCGTCCCCGTCAGTCTCTTCCACGGCCTCAGTGAGGCCATGGGATTCCTGCTGGATCTGGGCATGCATCGCGTCTGGGATCGCTCCCACTATCTGGGAACCCGTCTGATCGAAGGTTTGGATTCAGCCGGGGCCGAGGTCATCTCCCCCAGAGCCGCCGATGAACACAGTGGTATCGTCACGTTCCGCGTGGAGGGGATGTCGCGCGCAGATCTGCAGGGATATCTGGCGAAGGACTTCAAGATCCGCTCGCGTGGCATCTATGAAGGAGGGCTGGATGCGGTGCGGGTCGCGCCTCACATCTACAGCGCCGCCACAGACGTGGACCGCGTCATCGAGGCCGTTGAGGCTCTGAAACTGTAGTCGGCACACGCTGAAACAAGCGGGGGCCCCGCGGTGGTGCGGACGGCCCGACCATTCCAGGCGAAACTTGGAGGAGGATCCTCAAGTTTGTATGGCAGACAGATCCTGTTGTCTGATCCGGCCTACTGGTCGCGCAGACTCTCCGCCAGATCGTAGGCCGCCTGCCCTTCCATGATACGATCGGCCCGCAGATACAACTGGCTGAGCAATGCCCAGCCGTCGGCAAACTGGTCGTCATTGGCCACAACCGCCTCCAGGACCTCCAACGCCCTGGGCTCATCTTTGATCCGCATCAGGCTGATGGCATAGTTATAGCCCAGCAGATTGTCCTCTGGACTCAATGCGAAGGCCTTCTCCAGATAGCCTGATGCGGTCGAGTAGTCATCACGACGCAGATAGATACCGGCCACGTCGCCGAGTAACTCGGCGTCTTCGGGTTGCAGTTCGATTGCGCTCTTGAGTGCCAGCAGAGCGTCGTCCGGCTGATCAAGATGATCATAGGCGCTGGCCAGCACCCGATAGTAGCCAGCATCCTGCGCGGCGCCCGCGAGGGGGGCAATCCACTCCACGGCCTGCGTCCAGCGAGCCTGCTGATAATGGACGTAACCCAACTGTAGTGCCGTAGATGCGTCCTCCGGATCCAGAGAGACGGCGGTTTCGTAGGCGGCGATCGCCTCGTCCGGACGCTCTTGACGCTCGTGGATGATCCCGAGATTGCGATACGCCATCGCTCCTTGGGGGTCGATGACGGTGGCTTTCACGAAATGGTCCGCCGCTTCGTCGTAGGCACCGTCGTTGAGCGCCCCAAGACCGAGATTGAATGTCTCCACCCAAAACTTCCGCCGCCACTTGGAGGCCTCCTCGAAACGCGCCGAATCGGCTTCTGCCGCATCAAAGGCAGCAGCCGCCTCGGCCAGATTCCCCGCTGTCGCTTCGGCGACACCTAGAAGCATCTGGGCCTCCGTATCCTGTGGCGTGGCGGCCACAGCCAGCAACAACTGTTCGCGCGCCTGGGCCCAATTATTCTGTTGGATGTAGACCTTCGCCGAGGTCATGGCCGTGCTTTGACAGCCGACGATCACCATAGAGGCGACAACAGTCAGTCCTGCCATCAGTGTTCTGCACATTCTCAATGCACCTATCTCCTGCTGTGGCCCCTTTGTCTGGGGCGTCTTGTTGACAGATCTCAGTCGACCGGATCCAGTCCCAGGGTCTGCCCTTTGCGAGTTGCCGGGATCCCCTCCACCATCCATCTCGGAGCGCGTTCGCCCTTCAGATAATGATCGAAGAATTGCTGCATACGGGTGGCGAAGTCGCGTTGCGCCGCCTTCGTCGTCACCCAATGCGGTTGGCCATTGTAGTTGAGCATCCACACGGGACGCCCCAGCCGCCGCAAGGCTAGAAAGTATTCAATCCCCTGGTACCACGGAACCGCCCCGTCCTGATCATTGTGCATCATCAACAGCGGTGTGTTCACCTGATCGGCGAAAAACAGGGGAGAATTGTGAGGTAGCGATGGGTCTCCTCCCATAAGGTGCCCCCGATTCGGCTCTGTGATTTCTCGCATTTGTACATGCGGCTCACACCTGTCGCCCAGCGAATCCCACCGTAGGCACTGGTCATATTGGAGACCACCGCGCCCGCCACGGCACAGGCAAACAGGTCGGTCTGGGTGATCAGGAATGCAGCCTGATAGCCAACCATTTTCCGTGGCGGCTGAGTGAATAGCTCAGAACGTGCTCGAAACGACGCTCAGCCCCATGGCGCAGGTTGCGTAGAACGAGCGGCGCCCCCTCCTTCTCCTCAACGCCAGCGTCGCCGTAAGTCGAATCGGTCGTCGAATCGGGGGCAACAGGATGGAGCCAGACAACGACGTCTCCGCTGGCGCGCGACAGCGCGTACGATTCGACGCTTTCGATGACACTGAGATCGTCAGCGCCCAGTGTGTTGCCCAGTCTCAGGAGACCGAGATCTGCCACTTCGGCCCCGGAGGTATCTGGACCGATTCGACAGACGAGCCACTCCTCATCGATTTCTACACGCCCTTCTCTGCCCTGGGGAATAGCGTATCGAGTCTCACTCGAGAGGGATTGAATGACCAGTTGCGGATCGGCGCCGTTCTCAGGCATTAGACGATAGAGGACCCATCCTCCGCGAGCCGATATGCTCTGCGATCCGATGGCCGACCACCGATCGTAGTCGCCGTGATCCAGCGACTTCAGGGCAGACTCTGCAACCGCCGACCGATCCGTCAAGACAACGCCGAGCAGGACGACCACCGTCAGAACCCGTACAATCACATCGACGCCTTCGTAGTGATTTCAAAAGAGAGGAAGGACGAAACAGAGCCGAATGCCAGCAAGACAGTCCCTTCATCATCATCAACGACACTCCGCGACAAGAGACTAACAGCGTCAACGTATTTTGCGACGCCGAGGTGTGTCCACCCATGACCATGCGAAAGGCGTTGACGATCGCCGTGGCAACTCTCTCAAGCACAACCGCCCCGCAAGCGCAACATGACGACACCCGTCTGCTGATCACTGGCGATGCCATCCTTGGCAACCAGGGCTTCGAACTGCTACAGGACATGACGACGCGATTCCAGGCGCGCCTGGCCGGCACACCTGGCAACGCAAAGTCCATGGACTACCTGGAGGCGAGACTACAGGAACTTGGCATCCGCACTCACCGCGAGCGTTTCGATATACCCGGTTGGCGCCGGGGTACGGACCGGGTGACGGTCATGGCGCCAGCGAAGCGTAGCCTGCGGGCAGCGGCGCTCGGGTATGTGTCTGCCCATTCCCCCTTGGAAGCCGATCTGGTCCGTGTGGAGAGCATGAACTTCGATCAGTTGGACCCCGCCATGACGACAGGTCATATCGCGCTGGCGGCACCCAATCTTCGCTTCAGCCANGGCGACTACGAGCGACTGAAGGATGAATTCGACATGGTTGGTGTGCTGCTCACGAACCGCGTCGACGGCGGACAATTGCTGGCACGCACCGCCAATCACCAGGGCGCCCCATGTCCCCTTCCCGTTTACTCTATCACGGCCGAGGATGGCAACTGGCTCGAGCGGCTCCATACCGATGATACGGCCGTCACGGTACAGCTTGAGACTTCGTCTGACTGCATCGATATGACGGTGGAGAATCTCGTCGCCACGATTGAGGGATCCTCTGGCAGAAAGATCGTCCTGGGCGCTCACTTCGACTCTTGGGACCTGGGCCAGGGAGCCATGGACAATGGTCTGGGCATCGCCCAGCTCTTTGACACGGCGCGACTTCTCCAGAGGCACAGTCCGGCGAACGAGCACGCGGTGGAGATCGTCTTCTTCAATGCCGAAGAATGGGGCCTGTGGGGGTCACGGGACTACGTGACGCGACACGACCTGGCGCCCGTGCGGGCGATGGTGAATCTGGACATGGTCGGACGCCCCATCGCTCTCAATGCGATGGGTTTCGATGAACTCCTGCCGGTACTGAGGGCATTTTCCCAGAGCCTGGGCAGCTGGGCACTCAGACCACAGATCGCCAGCAAGACGTGGCTGGGCAGCGACCACCACCCCTTCATCCTCCACGGAGTTCCCGCGATTACCTTCAACGCGCCGATCGGAGAAGATCAGGTTCGCTACTATCACGATTTCGCCGACACCTTCGACAAGATCGACGCTGAAATGCTCAGCCGGGCAACTGCCATCGTCACTCTGCTGATTCATGCACTAGCCAACGATACGGAGACGGCCCTGCGACACTACGACAACACGGAGACCGCCGAACTCTTCCGGGCGGCCGGCGTCGAGGCACGCATGCGAAAGATGGATCAGTGGCCCTTTGTTGAGGAACCGACTCATCCGTAGATGGGCCNNGGAACCAAACCCCTGTGAGCCTCCTCGGATTGAGGAAGGCATCAAACACGAGGGGGCCCCGGATCTTGTATCCCGGGGCCCCCTCTTCGTTCTATTGCTGTGACGACTGACCTGGGAAATCCCGGTCAGCCAGGTCGATTCACATCATCAGAATTGTAGCGATACCGATATCCGGTGAACGCTGTCGAGGATCCCGAAGTCTGTATAGGCGTAGTCGACGGTGGCATCCAAGCCAGGAACAGGAACGTCGGCCCCCACACCAAAGCTCAGGCCCTCCTCAGTCGTCGGGGCATCGAAGATAGCACCCGTCGTCTCATCCACCTTCTCGTTCTCGACGCCCTGATAGTTGAGCTTGTAGCCCGTNCGCACATGCAGCATATCAAACAACGACACCTCCACACCACTGAAGACGAGTTGCTCGGCATCCTGCGGCTTGGTGGCATCCGCCAGAACGGTCACCTTCGTGCCATCGGTCTCGAAAACGTCCATCGAAGCACCCACTGAGAAGATCAGGGGCAAAGGTGAGGCGATGTCGTAGAAGGTGAGATCACTACCCAGGTTGTTAATCCTGGCTCCGATGCGNGTGTTGTTGTAATCGATCCTGTAGATGGCGCCAAAGTCGGCGGCCCAGGCTGTGGCAGATTCCCCGTCGATGGACTGACGGACCATCTTGCCCGTAACACCCAGGTCCAGACGATCGCTCACGCTGCGGCTCCAACTGACGCCCAGAGCCATATCGCGATAGTCGTAGGCGTCCGACGTCTCGTTGTCGTTCGGAACGAATGTGCCCGCATCAAGGACAAACTTCGGAACCACGTCACGATCAGCGTCGATACCACTCAAACCGAGTGACACCAGACCGATCCCCACGGTTCCGAGATCTCCCATGTCGCGCGTAAAGCCGAGGGCACTATGCGACAGATCGGCGATCCACTGGTTGTGGAACAGGGTCACCTGCGACTCACCCGACGACAGCGCTATCCCTGCCGGGTTGTAGAAGAGCTGATTCGCGTCACCGGTAACAGTTGTATAGGAAGAGCCCAGCGCCACGGGACGCGCGCCGACTCCAATCTTCAGAAACGCCGCGCCCGTCAGGCCCGACTTGCGCACCCCGGCGTCCGCCGCCTGCCCGACCAGCAACAGCGACAGGGCCAGGACCGCGGAGAATCTCCACTTACTCATCGTCTGTATCTCCGTCATTGGGAGCCGGTTACCTGAGGATGGCGAAGTGGCCGGTCTGGGACCCGCCATTCCACTCAGCCTTGAAGATGTAAAGGCCACTGGTTACCTCGACACCATCCTGGGAGAACATATCCCAGAAAAGAGTGCCGTCGAAAGGATTGGTACCCTCGAACCTCAGCACATCGATCACCTGACCTGATACGTCGAAGATGGTGACCGTCGCATCAGAGGGCAGGTTGATGAAGAGCATCTTGTGCTCGGTACCGGTGTCGTGCAGCGCACCCTTCTTGTACGGGTTCGGTACCACTCGAACCTTCAGATCACCAGCGAGGGCCGCCGGNGTGGCCAGAGGCGCNTTTAAGATAAAGGGAGCACCGATATCCTTCTCGCCCTCCTGCGTACCGGGCCAGAAAGAACTGGCCGTCGCGAAATGGTAGGTGCCCTCCCACAGACCGGAGCGCCCGTTAAAGTTCTGCCGGTGGCTCTCCAGGCCGCTGTAGGGAACGCCAGCCACGTCACCAGACTCAGTGGTATAGGCTGAGACATAGTAGTAATAGGTGAACCCGAAGGTCACCAGNTCACTGCCATCCTCGATCTTGTATTTGTAGNNATTCTGGTCNTNACCGTCGTTGAGCACCGAACCCAGTTCGCTGGCCGGGATATTGCGGATTAGGCGATACGGGCCCCATGCCGACGACTCCTGGTCCTTGTAGCTTGCGGAACTGATATTCGGGTTGTTCGTCTCACCAAAAACGGCAAGTTGAGCATCCGTCGGATCGGCCANCGTCTGCTCATGGTAGTTGTCCGCGACACGGATGCCGATCTCGTGTGAGTCGACCTTCGGGAACAGAGCGGAACGATAGACCTTGTAACCGGCGAAGTTCGGNTCGGACTCAGCCTGATTGTCCCACTTTACATCGATCTTCACGTTCGTGTTCGGCGCCACCGCCATGTTAGGTGAAGGCGGCGGTTCAGGCACATTGTAGTCGTTCTCATATGCCCACTGCGCAACCCGCCGAGCCTCGCGTGCACCAGCCAGACGGAACCCGCCGTATTCGACAAGGACGACGGTCATACTTTCGCCGACTTCCAGCGAGAAGGGACCGATGCCTGCCTGGATGTTACCGTCGAAACCGTGGGCGATGGTGTAACCCTTCGTCCACGCCCAGTCTGGCTGATTGTCGAGACTCTTGCTTGGATCGACCTCCCAGTTCTGCACGAANGTGTTATTCGCCTTCATGTCACCCGTCGGCTGGCCCCGATCGCCCTCNGGCCGCACGGCGGCGACAAAGGAGAGCGGATCTCCNGGCACNATNTCNGGGTGGGTNGGNTCGAACCAGTTCGGATCCGGGACGATGTTGGCGGCCGACTGCAAAGCCGCGCCCTTGTCCCAGTTCCGACTGCCNTTNACNNNACCNTCNAGAAACGCCGACATGGAGTAAAGGTGGTTCATCCGAGCGTCGGTGCGGCCACCATCATCCTTCAGGATGGAGGTGTACCAGCCGCGCTGACTNCCGGTACCGACCGGATGGGAATCGTAGATCGTCTTCTTGTCGGCTTCGCCAACCGTGCTCCCCGATGCCGGCAATTCTCCCTGCTTGGCACTGATCCATTGGAAGCCACCATAGATGTCGTAGTAGTAGCCTCTCCGGTTCATGGTAACACCCAGCCGCCGTGAGCCGTCGGCAGCCCAACCCGTAGAGGATCCGAAGACGGGGTGGGGCTCAGGCAATTTCGAAGGAGACGGGCCGCTGAAAATAACCGGTACATCCCAGGGATTCCCATCACCATCCAGCGTGGCATCGTAACCGGAAGTCGGCCCGGTAAACCAGCCAGACGCACCGCGCCGGCCGCTCGTCCTATTAGACATACTGTTGATCGGCTCGTGCTGCATGTGGAGCGTGAGGGCGTTGATCTTATTCCCCGTCGCGTCCGGCGTGCCGTCACCGTTGACATCCAGCACGCCCGTGTTCGTCAACTCGAGTTCAACGATGATGAAGTCGTTCAGATGGCCATGGTTGGCCGTGTACGACCGCATGCGCCACTCGACATCGAGGCCGAGAGTTGTCGGCATGCCGCCCGTGTACTGCATCTCATCGCGATCCGAATCCGTCCACACAGCACCCGCTGACGTCCAGTCCCGGTTGGCATCACCTGCCCCCGCTAGGGAGCTGGTGTAGACACCGTGAGCGTAGTTGGCCGCATTGGGTGCGGTGCTGGTGGTGATGGAATTTATCGGATTGGGGCTGTACTCCGTAATCTGGAGATCCTGCCCCCAGGGCAAGTGAATGTTCTCGCCACCGGGATAGCTCATTGATGGCGTTGTCCACTGGCGATCCCAGTTCCCAATGCGGATCAGATCCGCCAGTTTCGTGACGTCATCCTTCGTCTCCGAGTAGAATGCATCGACGTTACTGGGGAGGAAAGACTCCCAGAGATCACCAGCCGTGAACACGCCCCCTTCCTTTTGGGCGGTCACTTGGCTACTGCTGAAAGCGAACATCACCGCCAGCAGGAGCAGGCTTCGGTTTCTTGACATTATATAGCTCTCCTATGCGCCTTAAAAGTCGACTGACAGGCCGACATTGACCATCCGCGGGATATCATAGATCGGCAGACCTTCCTGCGTGAAACCACGCTTCAGATCTCCTTCCGGATTCTCGTCTTCCTCCCAGATAGCCTTGCTGGCAATGTTGCGGTTGTCGTAGGTCAGAATGTTGTCGCGATCGAGGAGATTCCTCACCTCGAGGAACGCCCCAATGCCCATGGCAAAGACGCGACTGAAACGCACGTCCGTCCTCAGGTTCCATGGTGCCGTATCACTCTCACGAGCCCGGGGATCCTCCGTCGTGGCCGTGACGCGGTAGTTGAAGCCACTCTCAGCACTGCTGATGACAGACAAGCCGACTTCTTCCGGCAATGTCGCCTGCAGCGAAAGACCGATCCGATGAGTCCGGTCGTAACCACTGACGAGCGGATTTCCGCCGCCGTTCACATTCTGCTCGTACGTATTGAACTGCTCCTTCGTATTCAGCGCCGTCACCAGACTTGCAGAATCCGACTCAGCCTTGTACGTGAAGGAGGTCTGGTTCGGGAACGGTGTGGCACTGTTGCCATTGGCCGACGCCTTGATATAGCTGAAGGCGTAGTTGGCACGAACCGTCACGCCTGTCCTGCTACGACGCTCGAGACCAACTTCCAGACCTCGGCTATCGGCGTAGCCACCCGTCGTGTTGAAGGTGTAATTGGCGAAGCCGGCACCCTCGGGAGAGATGGTCATCCCCAGACGGTTGTAGTTTTCGATGTCCCGGTAGTAGGCGGTGACGTCGAGAAGGTAACCGGGACGGAAGCTATACTGCAGCCCCATCTCGTAGGCCGTGGCGGTCGTCGGATCGGCTTCCGGGTCGAAGTACGTCGGCCATGCCGGATTCGTGAAGCTGCCGTAGTCCTGATACAGGTTCGAGAAAGACGGCGGCGAGTAGAATTTACCCCACGAATAGTGCATGGCGGCGTTCTCGCTGATGGGATGCGAGACGCCCAGACGCGGCTGGACGAACCACTTGGTGTCCACCGCCCCGCTGCGAATCGGCGTGCGGATGGTCTGCTCTTCGCCGGTGCTATAGGTATGCACACCCTCTTCCGACGGAGCGAAGGGATCCGCAATTTTCTCGGAATCCACATCCAGCCCATCGACACGCAAACCCATGTTCACGATCACCCCGCCGTACTCGATTCGATCCTGAAGATACCAGGCCAACTCGGTCGGCGAGCGGTCCCACTGAGAGACTTCCATCGGGAAGTTCGAGTAGTTGACGGTGATCTGATTGCGCTGCATCAACTGCGACACGCTGTGGGCGCGATACAGGATACCGGTCTTCAACTGGTGGTTGTGGTTGATCTGGTTGGTGTAGTCGGCCTTTAACTGCACCACGTCGCGTTGCAGGTCTTCGTAGTAGAAGCCCGGCTGCGCAAGGCGATACTGATTCGAGCCAAAAGGCAGGTCAAAATTCTTCGAGTTGCCCGGGTTGGCATTAAAGAAGGTGAAGGTCCCGTCCGCATTGGCGCCACTGCCATCAACACCGAGATACCTCTGGGCCTTCTCAATCGAGTCGATGATGATGAAGTCGCCGTCCTCGTCCGGATCGACGACCCCGTCGCCATTGTCGTCAGAATAGCCGAACTCGCTCTGACGGGTGACCCGCGAGAGCTTCACCTCATAGAAGCTGTTGTTGGACAGCACGTGGTTGAGACCAACGTAGGCCATCGTACCGAGCTTCTTGTTGCCAGCGCCACCGGCCTGATAGTAGGCGTAGCGGCCGCTGAAATTGCGGTTCACCCACCCGCCGAGTTGGCCACCGTCATCGATCATCAGATTGGCGGTGATCTTCATGCTGTTCGTCGCCTGGTGCGTCAACTTCAGGGTGTGACGCATGGAGCGCTCCAGCATGTTCGGCAGGCTGCCCTCGTCATTCGAGTAGCGGGTGGTGAAGTAGAAGTTCGTATTCGGCAGCACAGGTAGCGGACCGCCGAGGGAGAGTTCCACTTCCGTCGCACCGGCATCCCCGTATGTGACGTCGGAGGGATTGAACGTGTAGTACTGGGCGGCTTTCGCCTGATCCGCCGCATCCTCGGAGGCTGTCAGATCGGAGCCGGCAGCCTGATACAGATCGAACCAGGTCCGTCCCCCGCCAAGCGTGTCGGCTAGGCTGCTGTAGACATCCGGGCCGGCTGCCTTGGTACCACCCAGCCCCTGACGGATGAACAGGCGGCCGGACAACTCGTCGCCGCCCTCGCGCGTCACCACATTGACCACGCCGGCGCTTGCCGCGTCGTATTCTGCGTTGAAGGTTCCGGCGATGATGTCCAACTCCTGTACGACGCTGGAGTTCACGCCGACAGAGCTATACTCGTTCGCACTCGTACGAGACACGTCGGTATACGGACTCCAGGACTGGTTGCCCTCACCGGCGCGGAAGAACGAGTCGGACACGTCAATGCCATCGACAAGGATCTTCGTGTCCGCTTTGCGACCGCCACGGATGTAGCCGCGAAAGACGCTGGGCGTCGTATTGATGAGGTCCTGCAGATCCGACACCGGCATTGTATTGTCGAATTCAGACGCGGAAATCGTCGAGCGGCTGGTCGTGCGACTACGCTCGATGGCCGGCGCTTCAGCGACCACAGTGACCGTTCGTCCCTGAATCGCTTCCGTGCGCAACGTA
>PATE01000016.1 GCA_002712305.1 Gemmatimonadota bacterium
ACCTCGGCGTTGGCCGGCACGCCCAAAGTGACTGCGAGGGCGGCGCCTACAAAGAATGTTCGTACGAATCGGTGCATCTAAGAGCTCCTGTGCCGGTGTCCGGCGGTAGATCGTTGGAAAGATGAAAATCGTCTTCTCGTGCTGACGGGTTGGATCTACAGGGCGCTGTCTCCGGTCTCACCGGTGCGAACACGAACAGCTTCGGTCACAGGAACGACAAAAACCTTGCCGTCGCCGACCTGTCCCGTTTTTGCCGCTTCTACAACGACATCGATGGCCTGCTGTTTCGTGTCATCGCTGACGGCGATCTCGACCTTGATTTTGGGCACGAAATCTACTGTGTACTCCGCACCGCGATAGACCTCACGATGCCCACGCTGACGGCCGTAGCCACGGACCTCGAGGACCGACAGGCCGGCGATGCCGATACCCGCCAGAGCCTCCTGAACTTGCTCCAGCGCCGCAGGGCGCAGGTATGCTTCGATCTTGACCATGCTGATGATCTCCTAGGCTGTCTGCAGCCGCTTAGTTGTTGATGTGCTGGAAGTCGGCGTAGGCGGGCTGCCCATGTTCACCCATGTCGAGACCTTCTTCTTCCTCTTCCGCAGAGACACGCAGACCGATGGTCGCTTTCACAACCGACGCAAGGATCATGGAGGCGACGAAGGCAAACAGTGCATAGGAGAGGGTACCGACGATCTGGGTGCCTACACTGTGCTCTGGATTGGTACTGAAGATGCCGACGGCAATTGTTCCCCAGAGGCCGCAGACTCCGTGTACGGAGATCGCGCCCACGGGATCGTCGATCTGGATGCGGTCGATGATGACGATGGCGAAGACGACGATGCAGCCGGCGACCAGACCGATGAGGATGGCACCGACCCACGTGACAGAATCCGCGCCGGCCGTGATGCCAACGAGACCAGCCAGGATTCCATTCAGGGCCATAGAAACATCCGGCTTCTTCAGATAGATCATCGACGTGAAGATCGACGCCAACGCACCGGCAGCCGCAGCCAGAGATGTGGTGACGAAGACGAGACTCACCAGTGTGGGGTCAGCGCTGAGCACCGATCCGCCGTTAAAGCCGAACCAGCCGAGCCACAACAGGAATACACCGATCGTGGCCAGCGGCATGCTGTGCCCCAGGATCGGGCGAACCTGCCCGTCCACATACTTGCCACGACGAGGGCCCAGGACCAGGACACAGGCCAGTGCCGAGAAACCGCCGAAGGCGTGGACAATAGAGGAACCGGCGAAATCGTAGAAACCCATGGCGTCGAGCCAGCCACCACCCCATTTCCATGAACCGGCAATCGGATAGAGAAAGGCGACTAGAATCGTCGCATAGATCATGAACCCCGTGAGTTTGACGCGTTCGGCCACGGCACCTGAGACGATGGTCGCCGCTGTCGCCGCGAACATGGCCTGGAAGATGAAATCCGACCAATAGGTGTAATCGGCATAGTTCGCCGTCAGATTCGCAACTTCATCGCCACCAAAACCGATGGGACCCAGAATCGCGAGATACCCATTGAAGTCGCCCGGATCCGGATACATCGTATTGAAGCCTGTCAACGCATAGGTGATGATTCCGACGGAGACGATGAACACGTTCTTGAACAGGATGTTCACCGTGTTTTTCTGCCTCGTGAGGCCCGACTCCAGGGTGGCGAAACCCAGGTGCATGATGAAGACGAAGGCTGCGGAGATCAGGATCCACAGGTTGTCGATCATGAACTTGGGATACACCAGAGGCATGCTCTGGAATCCCTCCATCGAAGTGATCTTGATCTCTTCAGCCAATGCCTGAGTGGCACCACCCAGGATGGCGATCGCTACGACCAGTAGCGAGGCAAAGCGAAGTCGTGTGGTCTGCATCGTGCCCATGCTGCTCCTTTAGAGGGGAACTCCGTGAGGGTAGGTAGAGGATGTCCGATCTACNANTTTTCGCAGAAACCTCTACGCAAGCGAGGTGCCAGGTCTTCGAGCGCGCTGTCGACGTGGGTGTAACCCGCATAAAAACAANATATTGAGGACCTTTGTCTTGGCTTCGTCCGGATCGGATCAAAGAAACAAAAATGTCGCCTATCGGTANATAGGCGACATTTTTGTAGGAAGCGGACTCTGCGTGTCTCGTTCGATCTATCGATAACCTTTCGGATCTAGTTCGAGTCGCTTGACTCGATAGGCAAAGATCCGCGGCGTCGTGCCAAGAAGTCGCGAGGCCTTGGCCATATTCCCTCGAGTGTTCTTGAGAGCCTCCACGAGGATCTCTCTCTCGTAGGCATCCATCATCGTCTCCAGCGATCCTGCCAATGGCGTGTTTGTGCTAGCCCCCGTCTGCAGGCTGGGAGGTAGGTGATGNCCATGAATGACGCCGTCGACGGAGAGGATCACGGCACGCTCCACGCAGTTTTCCAACTCGCGGACATTGCCCGGCCAGTGATAGGCGGTCAGCATGTCGATGGCGGATGTNGAGATACGCCGCATCTNCTTGCCGTGCTCACGGCCGTACTTCTCGAGGAAATGATCGGCCAAAAGCATCATGTCCGACTTCCTCTCCCTCAGGGGGGGGACGAAGATGGGAAAGACATTCAGTCGATANAAGAGATCCTCTCGAAAGGTGCCATCTGCAACCGCCTGCTCCAGGTCGACGTGGGTCGCGGCGACGATCCGAACATCGATCATCCGTGGTTCCTGGCTGCCGAGTCGTTCGACCTGTCGTGCCTGCAATACGCGCAGAAGTTTGACCTGNACAGACGGGGGGAGTTCGCCGATTTCGTCGAGGAAGATCGTGCCCCCNTCGGCGCGCTCGAATCGTCCTNNGCGTGNTTCCGTCGCACCGGTGAAGGCGCCCTTCTCATGGCCGAAGAGTTCGGACTCGACNAGGCTCTCAGGCAAAGCTGCAATGTGAACCTTGACGAAGGGTTTGGGCGCCCGAAGGCTGTGATAGTGGAGNGCGTCGGCGACCAGTTCCTTGCCCGTTCCGCTTTCACCGCGCAGCAACACCGTCGCGTCTGACGGGGCCACCATGCCCACCAGATCTCCCACCTCCTGCATGGGGCGGGAGTTGCCGAGGATGTTGGTCGGGTGATGTCTGTCCTTGAGCTGGCTCTGCAGTCTCTGGTTTTCATCGAGAAGCGTCGCCCATTGCTCTTGGGCTCTCTGGCGGGAGGCCACATTCTGGGCGACCATGGCGGCNACAATCGAAAGGAATCGAACATTCGCCTGCAGGGTCACGTCATCGGTGTAGGGACAATCAGCGCTCAAGGTGCCAACCACTTTGGCCTTCAAGGGAATCGGCACGCAAATGAAGGAAGTGTGTGTTTTTTCTGAGGTTGAGCGAGACCCGGTTCGATCGAGGAACAGCGGCTCGGAACTGATTCGGGGCACGATCACCGGTTTTCCGGAAGCGACGACTCTNCCCGTGATGCCTTCACCAACCTTGTAGCGGCCGCGGTCGATCTCATCCTGGCTGAGGCCGTACGCGATGTCGATGGCGACTTCTTGTCGATCTCCCCCTTCCTGCAGCAGGCTCATGGTGCCACGATTCATTCGCAGTCGATCGCTCAGTACTCGGAGGATGGCTCGAAGTGAATCCTCGAATTCAGAGCCCGATCCGAGAAACTCGCCGATCTCCAGCAGGGCGGAGAGCAGCTGTTGGTCACTGATGGGAGGTTTGGACTGATTCATAGGTCACTGATTCCAGAAACGACGAAAANGTCTCGTGAGAAATCGTNTGNTACANAAANGTCNTTTNNTGAACNTGGTGGCAACCGAGCAGGCTGTCAACCTCCCAGCTCGATGTCGCTCNAAGCCGATTGACAGCTTTNAGGGGCTCAGCTACCATAACTCACAGGAGGCTGGCCACAGATTCGGTGCGGAGTCAGTCNGGCAGGGCGACTTCCCGAACAGGCCCCCGTGCGGGAGATCGAATGATGAACCACGACATCAGCCAGATTCTCGAAGACTGGAAATACGATCCCGAGTCGAACGTCCGCAGGATTCGAGGCGAAGACGGTGTGGCCAAGATCCAGGTCCGCGTTGATCAGGGCGCCTTCCAGGGAATCCTGCAACTGAACCTGGATGGCCGACCCGATGGGAAGCGGCCCCATGACCGCGACTTCGCCCTGGATCACTACCGTGCCACCCGCGATGAACACGAACGGCGTGTCGGCAAGGTCGAGGGTTTCCAATTAGACCACCCTTCCTGTGAAGAACTCTTCGAAGAGTCGGCGCAGGTCTATGGTCGCTACGTCTTCCTTCTACAGGTCAAGGACTACGAACGGGTCATACGCGACACCGAACGCAACATGAACTGCTTCGAGTTTCTGCATCAGTATGCCGCCCTGGAAGATGATCGAAACAACCTGCAGAAGTGGTGGCCCTACATCATCAGGATTCACGCGACGGCCCTCTCCATGCAGTTGGCCNACGATGGTCGATTCGAGAGGGCGCTGAACGTTCTTCGAGAATCTCGTGAACGGATCGAGGGGCTGGAGCATGTCGATGCAGAGGAATTCCACACCGAACGTGAGCGTTCGATGGAGGCCCTTGATGAGTTGGCACAGGAACTGAGGGGCCGCAAGCCCTTGAGCGAACGCGAGCGACTCGAGAAGGAACTGGAGGACGCCATTGCCGATGAAGCCTTCGAGCAAGCGGCTCAGATTCGTGATCAACTGCGCGAGCTCGGCGAGCCAGAATGAATTGGCCGGAATGAATTGGAAGGATTGACGAATGTCCGACAAGGATGATTCCTCCGGCNCGCAGCTCGATCGATGGCAGCGGGCGGCAATCCTCATGGTGACCCTCGGGCAGGACCTGGCGGCTGAACTGCTCGGCCAGTTCGAGGACGATGAGGTCGAGCACATCACCCGTGCCATCGCCGATCTCAAGAATATCCCGAAGGCCATTCAGGATGAGGTCGTCGCCGAGTTTGAAGACGATCTGAAGAGTGGCCGCTTGCATGGCGTCCGGGGCGGGCATGACGTCGCACACGACCTGCTGCAGGCGGCTCTCGGCTCAGATCGCGCGGATCAGGTCATGCAACGGCTCGGCGGTAGCACGATCGGTTCTGGTTTTCGAGCCCTCGATGAGGCCGATCCCACCCAGGTGGCGCCCTACATCCGTCGTGAACATCCACAGACCATCGCCCTGATGATGACGCAACTGCGACCTGAGCAGGCCGCGGCCATCCTCGAAAATCTGCCGCACGATGTGCAGACGGATGTCGCCCATCGAATTGCGACACTCGANTCGGTTTCACCCGAGGTTCTGCAAGAGGTGGAGGAGGGCCTGAAACAAACACTGCAAACCGTACTAACTGGTGGGCAGCAGGTGGAGGGCGTGCGCGTCGCCGCGGACATCCTCAACCGNGTGGGGACCAACCTGGAGCGTGAGCTGCTGTCACGGCTCGACGCGGCTGATCCGGAGGTCGCTGATGAAGTCCGTCAGAGAATGTTCACCTTCGACGATATCTCACGCCTCGCCGACCGCGAGATTATCGCGCTTTTGGAGAACGTGGAGTTGGAGGTGTTGAAAGCGGCCATGAAGACGGCAGGCAAGGGTGTGCTGGACCGGATCCTGAGCAACATGTCTTCCCGGCGCCGAGGGCAGTGGATGGAAGACATGGCCGACCTGCCGAAGATGCGGCTGCGGGACGTCGAGGACGCGCAGACACAGGTGGTGCAGGCACTGCGACAGCTGGAGAGTCAGGGAGTCGTCGACCTCTCGTCGACGGCGGGGGACGACGATCGTTGGGTCTGAGGAGGTCTTGATCAGGTCGCACTGCTGACCTGATCAAGACCTCTTTGAGTTGCTTCGCAACTCTCGGAGGTCGCCGACCTGAGCTAGCCGGCGGCTCTTCAACTGATCAGCTCATCCAACAGAGCTATGGGGTTCTCGGCCACTTTGAGCAGATTGCGGTGATGGGTACGCAGGAACCCCGCATCTACACTGCTGTCGAGAAACTGCAGCAGGTGGTCATAGTAGCCATTGGTATTGAGCAGACCGACCGGTCTGTCGTGGATGTCCAGCTGGGCCCATGCCACGACTTCAAACAACTCCTCAAGAGTGCCATAGCCACCTGCAAGGGCGATGAAAGCGTCTGCGTCGCGGGCCATCGTTGCCTTGCGTTCGTGCATGTCGTCGACGACGAGTAGTTCTGTCACGCCCTCGTGACCCAGTTCCCGGTCCATCAGAGTGCGAGGAATCACCCCGGTCACGTGTCCGGCAGCATCCATGACTGCCGTGGCGAGATCACCCATCAGTCCGACGTGGCCGCCACCGTAGATCAGTCCGATCCCGCGACGGGCCATTTCGTGTCCCAACGTGATCGCAGATTTGCGATGACGATCCTCTTTGCCGCGCTTGCTGCCGCAGTAGACACAGATTCTCTGAGTGGGTGTGCTCACGCTAACCTCCATGGAGTAAACATAGAAAAACCGGGTGACGAATCCCGCGTCATCGACGCTCGTCACCCGGTTGTTTTACAGATCGCGATGCAATCTTGACCGAATCAGGTCTCCATCACGCTGTGAATCCTATCGCGCACGATCCCGCGATCGGTCGTTAAAACACCTCGTTGTCGTCACAGATCGCCAGCAGTGCCTGATAGCGCTGTGGATGACGAAGCTTGCCGAGGGCGCGCTCCTTCAGCTGGCGAACGCGCTCGCGCGTCAGATTCATGGTGCCGCCGATCTCCTCCAACGTCATCGACTCATTGCCGTCGAGACCGAAGTAGAGGCGGATGATGCGGAACTCGCGCTCGTCCAGGCTCTCGAGCACTTCGTCGAGCTGATTGCGAGCGGCCGTTTCCATCACGTGCATGTCGGGCGTGGCCTGGTTGTCATCACGAAGGATGTTCATCAGGCTGCGCTCGTCGTCCTCTTCGAAGCTCTCGTCGAGGGAACGAACGGTGCGTGCGTGCAGCATGGTGTCGAGCACGTCCTGAGGAGCCATGTCGAGTTCCTTGGCGATCTCTTCCACGTGCGGCTCCGTCTCGCGACCCTGACCGAGCTTGCGACTGGCCTTCGAGATGTCCTTCAGCAGGCTGAGCTTGTTCAGCGGCAGGCGGACGGTGCGAGCGTGCTCGGCGATGGTCTGCAGAATCGACTGTTTGATCCACCACACGGCGTAGGAAATGAACTTGAAACCCTTCTCGCCGTCGAAGCGTTCGGCTGCCGTCATCAGGCCAACATTGCCGGCGCTGATCAAATCGGACAGAGACAGGCCACGGTTCTGATACTTCTTGGCCACGTCGATGACGAAGCGGAGGTTGGCCTGCACCAGCTCGTCGCGCGCATCCTGGTCGCCAGCGTGAACCTTGGCCGACAATTCGACTTCCTTCTCGCGCGACAGAGGCGTCGAGTCGGAGATGTCATCGAAATAGAGACGCAGTGCGCTCTCTTCGTCCTTCAATACTTCCTGCAGCGTGTACGCCATGTCAGTGACTCCTGGGCGTTGTGGGGTCGTACATCGTTCGTGTCATTGTCAGGCTGTCTTCCATGACCCCGGCAAACTCCGGTGCCCGGTGCCCGCGCCAAATCAGCAGGACCAGGGGAACCAGCAGGATCGCTCGTTCAAGATCCGCGACGATCATAGTCCGCAGATCTCCAATCGATCGGTCAGCAGCTGGTGCATCTGCGGCGCATCCTGCGTCGCAATGAGGGTGTCGACGAAAGCCCGGTCACTAAAGGCGCGGGCCAGCACGCCGATCAGTTTCAGATACAGTCCTGGTGCGTCAGCCGGTACCGCGATCAGGCAGATGATGCCAACGTCGTGGCGCTCGTCGCCGGATGGGAACTCGATCGAGCAATCGGCTCGCGTTCCGATCGCAACTCCCAGACGCTTGACCATTCGACCACGCGCGTGGGGAAGGGCGATCATTTCGTCGATGACGGTGCTCTGAAGATTCTCGCGCTCCAAAACGGCCTGGAGAAATGCCAGGCTGTCATCGATTACGCCTTGCTCGTGGAGTCGGTCGATGAGGTGTTTGATCACCTCGATCTTCCCATTCGCTTCGAGCCCTGGAACCAACAGATCCGGATGCAGCAGACCAGCGTTGACGGCGTCTTCGCCGTGATGTGCAATTTCTGCACTCGATTGCGTCTGATCTGAGGTTTCAGTATTCAACAGTGTGTTTTTATTGTCGGTTACGTTGTTTACGTTCGTTTCGTGCAATTCTTGCGTTCCACATCAGAGCGAGGCATGGAAATCGAGTTAAAGCGACTACATGTTATCGCCGTAACTAATTGTAAATAATGCATGTAACGAGAGTCTCTGTCTGTTGGAGGCGATGGTGATCTCAAGGCCCTCGACGATCTCTACAACCGATATCGCAAAGCGGATGCCANGTGTTATCNCTAAGTCNGTAAAATGCTGNAATTTATACGGTTAGAAAAAAAGAGAGGCGGCCANCTTCACCTGGGTGCGTCGCTCAGATGGAGATGCGCTGCAAGAATTGCAGGACCACGCCAGGGAATCGTGAAGGAAGCCGACGGCAAACCCCCGGGATGGGATCGGCTCGAGGGGTTCTATCTCAGACCGTACTGCTTCAGTTTGTACTGGAGAGCACGAACAGAAATGCCCAGAATCTCAGCGGCTTCCCGCCGATTGGATGTCATCCTCTGCACCGTATGGCGGATCAGCTCTCGCTCAGCCTCGTCGATGGTGGATCCAAGGGGCAGCGTGATGCTGGCGGCGACGGGTGCGTCCTCGGTCTCAAGCGGTTCTCCCAGCACTTCCGATACCTGGCGCGACTCGACGAGAGCGCTCTCCGAGGTGACGACCAAGCGTTGCACAACATTGCGCAACTCGCGCACGTTGCCGGGCCACGGGTGGTTGGTGAGCAGCTCCGTCGCCGCCGAATCGGGTCGCTTCCGGGCCAACTCATAGGCGCGGCACGTTTCGTCGAAGAAGAACTCGACGAGGGTGGGGATATCTTCGCGACGATCACGCAAAGGTGGGATGTCGATGGGGACCACATTCAGCCGATAGTACAGATCGTCGCGGAAAGCACCCGCTTCGACGGCCGCCTCGAGGTGCCGGTTCGTGGCAGCGATGATGCGTACATCCGCGGAGTGCACACGAGTGTCACCGAGGGGCTGAAACTCACGCGACTCGAGAACGCGAAGAAGCTCCACCTGGTTCTTCAGGGGCACCTCTCCGATCTCGTCGAGGAACAGTGTTCCCCCTTCGGCCAGGGCAAAACGCCCCGGGCGATCGGCATGGGCAGAGGTGAAGGCTCCCCGTTTGTGCCCGAACAACTCGCTGGCAAACAAGTCCTCTGTGAAACCGCCGCAGTTGACCGCCACAAAGGGTCCGTCCCACCGACGGCTGCGATCATGCACCGAACGCGCGATGAGTTCTTTCCCCGCTCCCGTCTCGCCCCGCAGCAATACAGGGACGTCGGACATCGCGACTTGCTTGACCAATCGCGCCGCACGCTGCATTGCGGCGCTTCGGCGTACGATTCTGCGAAAGGCATCATCGGTTTCCTGGCGGGCCTCGAGTCGTGACTGAAGCTCCCGATTCTCTCGAACCAACTCGGCGCGATCGATGGCGCGTTCGACGACCAGTCNCAGGTGTGCCAGGTCAACTGGTTTGGTCAGAAAATCGTGGGCACCCTTCTTCATCGCCTCCACAGCGGTGCTCACATTCCCGTGGGCCGTGAGCAGGATGGCTTGCGTATCGGGGTAGTGCTGGCCCACGTGTTCCAGCAACTCCATGCCCGAGGAGCCAGGCATGCGCAGGTCGAGGATGGCGACATCGAAATGAGCCTGCTTGAGTCTCGCCCTTACGGTGTCGCCATCTGGGACCGTCTCAATCGCATACCCCGGGATCTCGAGAGCCTCCTTCAGACCTTCGCGGATATAGACTTCGTCGTCAGCGACGAGAATCCGGGCTAGCGGTTCCGGCATGCGGTGAGGTGGAGTCCGGTTTGGAGGAAAGGACGACTTACGTTGTGGCGGCGGGCAACTCAAGATCAACGGTGGTGCCGGCGCCCGGGCGACTGTGTAGCTGGAGCAGGCCGCCGTGCTGCTGGACAATGCCCTGGGCAATGGAAAGTCCCAAGCCACTACCGGTGTCTTTGGTAGTATAGTAGTACTCCAAAACACGCTCCAGATCCTGCTCGGGGATCCCGCACCCGTCATCTTCGACGCGGAAGCGCAGGAAACTCTCGCTGAGGCGTTCGGCGCTCAGTACCACCCGTCCGCCTTCTTCCACCGCCTGCAGTGCATTGATGATGACATTGAGCAAGGCCTGGCTCAGCACGTTGTCATCGGCTTCCAACGTCGGGAGATTTTCCGATGGCTCGAGGACAAACTCGACCCGACGCTGTCGGGCCTCGGGCTCCACAAGTGAATGGAGTCGTTCCAGCAGGCCCTGAGGAGAGACGGTCGCCAGGTGTAGAGCAGGGGGTCGTGAGAAACGCAGGAAGTTCTGCACGATTCCGTCCAGACGACGCATCTCGGCGCGGGCGATATCGAGGCGCTCGACAAATCGTCCTGCCACAGCCGAATCGAGATCGACGGCGGCTTCGCGCATCAATTGCAGCTGGATGTCCACGGCGCCAAGGGGATTGCGGATCTCATGGGCGACGGAGGCGGCCAGGCGGCCTAGGGCGGCCATTTTCTCGGCCTGCCACAGTTCGTGTTCATCGCGAGGCGAATCGGTCAACGAAGACTGCTCACTTGGTATGATTGACACTCTCTGGGGGAGTCGGTAGACTCGCCGCCCATTCGGATCAAGGGATTTCTNAGGGATTTNGCGAACAGGCTCTTAGGTGGCACAAGAGGATAGGGCGGCGGCTGTCGAACGCAAAGAGACGGTGGCTGCACGGAAGAAAAACGTGCAGAGCATGTTCAACGCCATCGCCGGGCGTTATGACCTGCTCAACCATCTGCTCAGTGCCGGTATCGACGTATACTGGCGTCGACGCGCCCTGGGGCGCTATCGAGGTGATTGTCCCCAGCGGATNCTCGACCTGGCNACGGGTACGGGAGACTTCGCCCTTGCCGCTCGACGGCTGAATCCAGGCCGCATCGTGGGCGCCGACGTCGCCATGGAAATGGTGCGCATTGGTGTTCCCAAAGTGTCTCAAGCGGCCCCTCAAGAGAAACTGCGACTGATGGGGGGAGACGCGGAGCGCCTACCATTCAAGGACGATTGTTTCGATCTGATCACCGTCGCTTTTGGCGTGCGGAACTTCGGTCATATCCCCACAGGTCTGGCAGAGGCTGCCCGCGTCCTGCGGCAGGGCGGAGAACTGATCGTGCTCGACTTTACAGAACCCACGATTCCCGGCTTTCGACAACTCTACCAGTTCTACTTCAAGAATGTTCTGCCCACCCTCGGTGGCTGGATCTCTGGCAACCGTGCAGCCTATAGCTACCTGCCGCGTTCGGTGGGNACCTTTCCCCAAGGCACAGCGTTCCTTGCCTTGCTCGAGGAGGCGGGTTTTCACCAGACCAGAGCTTTGTCGATGAGTCTTGGGATCTGTGCTGTNTATCAGGGCATCAAGCCCTGACATGCAGCCGTCGAATTGCCCATGCAGGAGATCGAGGCACTCATGCAGGCGCCGCCCATGTTGACGCTCTTTTGGAGCACAGATATACTCGACAAGANCCGTGTGCCNCCNCACCTGTTTGCCAAATCGCCTCCTATCCCAGAGCTATCGTGATTCTTCAAGAACAGATCGAGCGCGCCGGTCTGGCGGACATCCACGCCAAAGTTGCTGCCGGCCAGCGCCTGTCGGCGGACGATGGTGGTCGCCTCTACGAGAGTGCAGATCTCCCAGTCCTCGGATATCTGGCGAACCTCGTGCGCGAGGACCGACACGGGCACACGACGTACTACGTGCGCAATCAGCATATCAACTACACGAACATCTGCAACAAGCTGTGCAAGTTCTGCTCCTTCTACGTGAAGCCAAATCACGAGAAGGGGTACGTCCTNGATCCCGAGCAAGTGGCCCAACGTGTCACCGACTATGCGGAAGTACCGATCACCGAGATCCACATGGTGGGCGGTGTGAATCCGAAGCTGCCGTATCAGTATTACCTCGACGTGCTGCAGGCGATGAAACAGGCGCGGCCGGAAGCGCACTTGAAGGCCTTCACGATGATCGAGGTCGCCCAGATCCAGCGCATCGCCAAGAAACCGCTGGAAGAGGTTTTTGCTGACATGCGAGCCGTCGGTCTCGAGTCTCTGCCAGGTGGGGGNGCGGAGGTCTTCTCAGAGCGTGTTCACGAGGATCTCTTCTGGACCAAGGCTGATTCTGACGACTGGCTTGCGATCGCCGCCGAAGCACATAAGGCGGGACTACCTTCGAATGCGACCATGCTGTATGGGCACGTGGAGAACACGCAAGAGAAGGTCTACCATCTGTGCCGACTACGGGAAGTACAGGATGAGACGAAGGGATTCCTCGCCTACATCCCCCTCTCTTTTCATCCGGAACGAACAGAGATCGACCACCTGCCGGGGCCTACGGGCCAACTCGACCTCAAGGAGGTCGCAGTGGGCCGACTGATGCTCGACAATTTNCCCCACGTGAAGACGTTCTGGATCATGAACACCATCGAGATCTCGCAGGTGGCCCTCTGGTATGGTGCCAACGATATCGATGGAACGATCATGGACTATGAGATCACGCGCACCAGTTTCGAGGACACGCAGCAACGACTCACGCAGAAGAATCTGCTGGATCGGATCGTTGAGGCAGGCCGNCAACCTGTCGAGCGCGATTCGCTCTACAATGTCGTGGCCGATGCAGAAACCCTCGTCGCTGCAGATCGCGGCTCATCGCAGTCTGAGTTAGAGCGTCAGGCGAGTGGGACAGACGGTTGAGATGATCAACGATATTGCACAGAAGATCCACGATGGCGAGCGTATCACCGTCGAAGACGCGCAGGTTCTGTTCGCGCATCCGAATGTGGCCGAACTGGGGATGCTNGCCAACGCCGTGCGCATGCGTAGACACCCCGNGCAAGTCGTCACCTACAATGTGGGGCGCAACATNAACTACACGAATGTGTGTTGGGTGAAGTGCGATTTCTGCGCCTTCTACAGGGCGCCCGGTTCCGATGAAGGCTACACGCTGCCCAAAGAAGAGATCTTTGCCAAGATCGATGAACTGACGGCTTTTGGTGGTGACGAACCGAAGTCGAATGAGATCCTCATGCAGGGCGGTCTCAACCCAAAGCTGCGACTCGACTACTATGAGGATCTGCTCTCGGACATCCGCGATCGTTATCCGTCGGTGCAATTGCACTGCCTGTCGGCGACGGAGATCATCTACATCGCCCACCTGTCCAAGCTGTCTCTTGCCGACACGATCCAACGGCTGCGAGACGCCGGGCTCGATTCCATTCCCGGTGCCGGGGCCGAGAT
>PATE01000017.1 GCA_002712305.1 Gemmatimonadota bacterium
CGGGAGGGATTCCGGTGATCGCGTAGTAACCTTCGGAGTTGCTTTGCGTGGCCAGTCCGTGTTCGGTGAGGGCTACCGTCGCATAGGGCAGGCGCTCACCATCGGCACGGCTGCTGACGAACCCACTCAGGGTCGCCAGACGGGTCTGGCCGGATACGGGCAATGCCATCAGAGCGACGGCAACAAGAATGGCGTGCCTACTCGAGGCGGAATAGACGGCCATCGCCCCCAGCAAGGTCGAGAGTCAGCACGCGCGTGTCTGGTGAATATTCATTCGCCACCATCTCAGCCCCGGTCTGCTTGGACACTTCGAACACGGCGGTGGGTGTCTTACGAAGGCTGAGCCGCAGCGTTGCATCTTCGATAAAGTCCCGGTTCACCACCATCAGGTACGTGTCTCCATCCTCGGCCACAAACTCACCGACGAGTCCCATCCCACCCTCGACGGACTCCACGAGGGGTGACTCAGTCACAGATCGGGTCCACGGCGGGAGTGGTTGTGTGTGGTAGACCCCGGTCGATTCAAGGCGTAACAGGGTCGGCGCCAGGGCTACCACTTCGCTATTCACATACTTCACCATGGCATAGTGACGCGTGCGCGTGCCGTCACGATTGATGACGTGGTCTTCCCAGTTGGTCCAGTGGCCGTAGGGAATCTCCGTCAGATAGGTGAACCACCCGAGGGATCGCGCACCGTATGCCAGCGTGGTGAAGGCCTGGAAGCGCATCTCCGCTTCAGAGACGCCCCGATTGGGGCCGAAGGTTCCCACCGATACGATGACACCGAATTCGACATCGGCCTCCAGGGCTCGGTGGCGGACGATCTCCAGATTGGGGAAGTAGTCTCCCTCGCGATTCGGGCTGTACCAGCTGTCGGCATGAACGCGCGGATCGTGGCCGACCATGCAGTAGTGGTCGTAGGTGAAGTGCTTCGGCTTCACTGTTTCGAGGAAGAGTCTGACGTGTTCGTCGTATTCCTCCGGCCGGCCGTGGAAATCGTCAGCATAAGTGGGGAATAGAACGACCCAGTAGTCCTTGGAGGGGGCTAACCGCCTGATGCGTTCAGTGGCGGCGGCCAACTCCGGGAAATCCTTGTTGCCGGGTTCACTGGCGCCGCCAAACCACCACACACGCGGGTCCTTTCCGGATTCGATGATCTGCTCATCCGTCAGTTTCCCCAGGGGGCGATACTTCACCCCGAAACCCGCATAGGCGGTCTGTTCGAGATTGATATTGAAGTTGGCGACGGCGTAGTCAGCATTGTATTTGTCCGTATCCATGCCGGCGTACTGATCGCTCGGCGATCCGGGCGTGAGCCAGCCATAGATGGGGAAGAACTCTTCATCGGCCACCTCGGTGATGGAGAATTCCTCGATATAGTCGCGGATCGACCCCTCACGCAGCGAGAAGTCATCCAGACGCAGACGTCCACCGACCCATCGACGGGCCACCTCGATCTGCAGGCTTCGAGCCGTCTCTGGCGTGCGAACATCCTGAAAGACCTCGACCCAACGGTCCTGGGTGTCGGGCATTTCGATCTTGAAGGTGCCCACCTCTGCGCTGTCGGCGTCGAGCCAGTGGCCTGTAAGGGAGACGGCCGATGCATCGATGAATCGACTGTTCGTCGTGACGCTGCGAGAGGTCGAGGCGTAGTACCCCTTGAACAGATAGTCCTGGTTGGCCAGGACCGGGAAAGGGGGGCTGAACAGCCTGGCCACATTGATCGGTGTTGTGGGTTGAACTTCGAGGCAGTGTCCCGTGCCATCGCGCCCGGGTTCCAGCCGATGGATGGCCACCTTCGTTCCTGGCTGATTCCACGAGTTCAGCGTCCAGCCCGTAGGCAGCCCGTCACTGAACTCACCGAAGCCCGGGTTGGGAAAGTGATTGGCCTGCTCCGCATCGACTGCAATCACGCCCAAGAGGGTAGCCATCAGGTACATCCGCCCGTCGAGGGCACTCAGGACATTCCAGGAAGTTCGGCTCATTCTCAGACCCTATTGATGGAGACGTGCCCGCCGTCGAACTACTTGACGAAAGACATACGCCTCACCTGTCGCGTCGTCGGTGTGACGAGGTGAGCTAGATACACGCCCGAGGCGACAGCGCGCCGCTGATCGTCGAGCCCATCCCACCGGATGCTGTGCTGCCCCGGCGCCAACACCTTTCGCACGAGCGTTCGCACTTGCCGACCCACCACGTCGTAGATCGCCAAAGATACCCGCTGCTGTGACTCGAAGGCAAAGGTGATGGTTGTTGGAATTGAAGGGATTTGGATAGTTCGTGACGAGGTCGAAATCGTCAGGCGTCTCACCCGCTGATTCAAGCACTGCCGTCGCCCCCACATCCAGGCGTGTGTCGAGGGTGGCTCGATATCCTGTGGCAGCAGGAAAGGCCAGGTCGTGATCGATGTCGGAGCCGACGAAGACGGCCTGTCGGTCAAACCACGTCATCTCAACGGGGCTCAGAAGCTTGGGGGAAACGACGATGGTGGCCATGCGGAAGTGGCGCTGAGCCTGTTCGTGAGAAGGCGCTCGACGACCTTCTGCTTCGATGATGTCGGCGACGCTCACCGTATCGAGATTGCCCGTCATGAGCAGTGTCTATCCGTCGAAACTCTGTATCTCCCAGTCTTGCAGCACTATGTGTTCCGGCACTTGCTCAGGGCCGACGAGGCCCATGAGATACAACTCCAGCATGGATAGTTTGCCGGCCCAGAAGGAATTGAGGGCCTGAAGCGGAATCTCGTACACGCCAGGATCGATCTCGTCGAAGGTGGCAGTGCCGCCAAGGACATCGATCGTCGATGGTTCCTCGCAGTAGAATGGGTCTCCCGCTCTCAATCGTGGTCGGGAAGGGCTCGTCGAGGAGGACGTCGACGAAGTAGTCGACGGGCACCGTGTCCTGCGCCGTGGCAGGGATTGTCACAGCCAGGATGCCGAGGAGCACAATGGCCATTTGCAGGGCTTTGTTCATGCTCACACGTTTGCTTTCATAGCAAATCAAGAAGGCTCTCAGACTCGAATTGACCCAAAGGTAGAGCGATGGACGCATATCAGAAGTATTTCTTCGATGTGAATGGCTATCTCGTCATCGAGAACGCGCTGACATCTGACGAGTTGGGCGCTTTGAACAAGGCGCTCGATGAGAACGCCGATCGCATTCAGATTCGTCCCGCTGAACAGTCTCTTGCCGCCGGGTCACCGGCTTTGGTCGCAAAACATGGCCGCGGCGACCTGAGTGGCATGTTGATGTGGCCCAAGCCCTGGTGTCAGCCCTTCCGTGATCTGCTGTTGCATGACAGCACGACGCCCGTGCTGCTGGAACTGCTGCGCGACGCGTTTCGTATCGATCACGTGTACGGCATCATTACCGACGAAGGTGCCGAAGGGCACGTCCTGCATGGTGGGGGCACGACGGACGACTTAACACACTTCTATGAATTCCACCATGGGAAGATGCGCTGTGGGCTCACCGTCGTGGGCTGGAACCTCACCGACGTGAATCCAGGCGATGGAGGGTTTGCCTGCATTCCGGGTAGTCACCAGGCCCACTACCCGACGCCTCCTGATGTGGCTCGCCTCGAGACCGACATTGGCATGGTCAAACAGATCAGTGCACCAGCGGGATCAGCGGTGATCTTTACCGAAGCCCTGACCCACGGGACATTACCGTGGAAAGGTGCGCAGCAGAGACGTTCGATCCTCTACAAGTATTCCCCAGGACCGATCGCGTCCTGTGAACGTGCGGTGCCTGCAGACCTGGGTGAGAGGCTGGAGGAGTTCACGCCTCAGCAGCAGGACCTTCTCAGACCGCCCTACAGCCCGCGTCGTTTCTCTTTGATCGAGGATACAGAGGGATAGAGCGCCGCAATTCCCTTATCCCTTCATGCCACTCAGGCTGATGCCGCCCACCAGATAGCGCTGGGCGATCAAGAACAGCACGATCAGTGGCGCCGCGCCCATGACACTCGCCGCAAACACCCGCGGCCAATCGGCACCGGTTTCCGAGCGAAAGAGACTGAGACCGACGGTGAGGGGGTAGAAGTCCTGATTGCTCAACACTACCAAGGGCCACTCGAACATGTTCCACGAGCCCATGAAGGTGAACAGACCCAGCGTGATCAGGGCCGGTTTCGACAGGGGCAGAATGACGTTGCAGAGAATCCCCCATGTGCCACAGCCGTCGATACGGGCGGCATGTTCCAACTCAGCAGGGATGTTGAGGAAGGACTGACGCAGCAGAAAAATGCCGAAGGCCCCCGCAAAACCCGGAATGATGACGCCCCATGCCGTGTCGACGAGGCCGAGCTCGCTGATGATGATGAAGTTGGGAATCAGCAGCACCGCCGGGGGCACCATCATGGTTGCCAGCAGGGTGCCGAAGAGAAGGTCGCGTCCACGAAACTGCATTCGCGCAAAGGCATAGGCGGCCAGCGTGTTGAAGAACAGCTGGAGCGTTGTGATGACGACGGCATAGATGAAACTGTTGGCCAGGTAGCGGTCGATGTGGCCGTAGCGAATGGCGTCGACATAGTTGCGAAGGATCGACCAGTCGGCACCGGGCCAGTCGAGGGCACTCGGTTCACCACGGGCGTGGGCCAGATGTTCTGAGATCTGGTAGCGCGACGGAATCAGACTGGCCTTGTCCTCGGCGAATTCCTTCCGCGTCTTGGCCGACGAGCCCACCATGTAGGCATAGGGGTAGACCATCACGACGGCCCCGAGCAGCATCAGCGTCAAGGCGACAGCACGGCCGCGAAGCGAGGGAATGGAGATCATCAGTCAGTTGCCCTCCCGTCGAGATCTCACACGGGATCGGTGGCTGGTTGGGAAGAGATCTCGGCTCGGCGGCGTGGATGCACCGCGTTGATCTGACTGTGTAGGCACGCCGCTACTCATCATAGAGCCGCTTGGAGCGGAAAACCCGCATCTGCAGAAACACGAAGACGAAAATGACGGCGAACAACAACCAGGCCAGTGCCGAGGCGTATCCCATCTGGCCGGCCACGGCGAAGGCGTTGATGAAGATCGAGTAGGCGATGACTTCGGTGCTGCGCTCTGGGCCTCCGCTGGTCATGATGTAGACGGAGGTGAAGACCTGAAAGGAACCGATGATGGTCATGACCGTGACGAACACGAGGGTGTTTCGCAGCATGGGCAGGGTCACGTGCAGGAACTGCTGCCAGCGGTTGGCACCGTCGACGCGTGCTGCATCGTAGAGGAACTGAGGGATCTCCGTCAGCCCTGCCAGGAAGATGACCATGTTGTAACCCGCACCGGCCCATACGCCGAGCAGGGCGAGGGCAGGCAGAGCGGTCCAGGCCTTGTCGAGCAACTGTCCGTAGTTGCCGAAGATGTGGAAGAACACGAGGGCCAGAACTACGCCCGGTGTGATGGAGGGTAGGAAGTAGAGGGTGCGAAACAGGGCCTGACCGTAGTGNGCACGCAGGCAGAGCAAGGCCAGGGGCAGCGACGTCAGCACCGTGCCGACGACACTCATGATCACGTAGACGAAGGTGTGCCGCATGGCGAGCCAGAAATAGCTGTCCGGGGCGAACAAAGCTCGGCGGTAGTTGTCGAGGCCGACGAACTCAGATCCGCCGGCGAAGGCATCGTAGTGCTGAAAACTCACCCACAGACTGATGCCCATGCTGACGAAGCTGAACAGACACGCCAGCCCCATGGCAGGGGCGATGTAGAAGTACGGCGTGAGTCGATGGGCGAGCGTTCTGGAAGCCACTAGCGCTCCCCGCGAAGGCGACGTTCGGTCAGCCACAGATCGACCTGCTCGTGATAACGGGCGTACACATTGTCCACATTGCGCGCCGCTACCTTCAGGGCGGCCTCGACTGACTCGTAAGGACCTGATCCTTCGACAATCTCCGGATAGTGCAGCAGCACACTCTCGAAGACGGGATTCGCCTGATGATCGACGGCGGTGATCTCCGTGTGCCGCAGTTTCTCTCCCACGAGGCAGATCTGTTTCACATTCGACAGATAGGGTCGCTCGGCCAGCGCTTCCTGCCAGCGATCGGTGGCGTAGAAGTCGAAGCGGGGGCCGTTGTATCCCAGGTGTTTCGATCGCAGCAACGAGCCCTGCAGACCACAGACGAATTTCAGATACGCCCAGGCGGCATCCACATTTTCGGCACGTCGCGTGATGACGAGCATGTTCCCCCACGTCACCGTACGGGGGCCATCGCCTGAGGGACCAGGCGGGAACGCCGTTTTGCCGAAGTGGGTCCAGCCGAGGCTGTTGCGCGTGATGTCCTTGCCGGACCACGTACCTGCCGTCACGCTGGCCACCTTGCGTTCCTGAAACAGTTCCGCCGGGGTCATCTGGCGCCGAAAGGGAGGACTCACCTTGTCGACCCAGTAGAGGCGCGACAGGAACTCGAGGGTTTCCACACCTTCAGGCGTGGCGAACAGGGCCTTTGTCCCCGCCTCGTTCTGCACGCGTCCGCCGTTGGCGGCAAGCCACGGAGAGAAGGCACCAGCGCCTGATCCATACGCAGACAGGACAAATCCGGCGCGTTCGACATTTCCCTCGTCACCACGAATCGTCAGCTTGTCGACAATACGGCGAAAGTGGTCCCAGTCACGCAGCGCATCGAAGCGAATACGATCGTAGTCGATGCTGCCATCGGGTCGACGGGCGAACATCTCACGCAATTCTGCATCCGCTGCAGCTTCCTGTTGCAGGATATCGAGATTCCACACGATGCAGCTGGCATCGATGATCTGAGGGATACCGAAGACGACGGTGTTGCCGTCCTTGTCGACGGTGTGGTTGTGGCGCCAGGCGGTGGGCAGGAACTGTTCGGCAGCCAGGGAGTTTCCCGAATCAGACGCCCTGCCCGCGGCAAGCAAGCCATTGTCTGCGGCGAGCAGGTCATCGAGGGGACGCAGCATGCCTCGCTGATAGAATCCCTCTGCCCAATACACGGAAGACTGAAACACGTCCGGCGGTGTATCGCCGACCATGGCCGTGGACAGTTTCTGCACATAGTTGCCGAAGGGGACGATCTGATAGACGATGTCGATGTCTGGATGCTGCGCCTCGAAGGTTTTCTCGATCTCCGCGTAGTAGGCGCCATACTCCTCATTGGTGGACGCACTCCACCAATCCCAGACGCGCAGTTCCTGGCGCTCTGTTTCCACGCCGATCCCTTCGATCCAGCGTCGGGTCATGCCGGCACGGGCGAAGACGCCTGCTGTCAGCAGCAGAGCGAGGGTGATCCACGCGATGGTCTTGAGATGGCTCACTGCCAGCGCATCGATCTGGCAACGTGAACGCTCGGGGCGACGTCGCCTGTTTCAAAGTGGATCACTGTCGAGAGCCGGACCTGGCAAGCTGGCGCGCCTCGACTTCGTCGAGTCGCTGGGTCTATGGCTAGCAGATGTAGGCAGTAGGGCGACGTGAATGCCCCTGCCTGTTCTCGTTGCCAGATCTGTGCGTGTCGTGTGCTCATCAGATCGAGGAAAGAAACTACGATGGGTGGATCTGTCGATAGGGGAGCATCTGTTGCTGACGAGGATGTGGGTATAGAATGGGGACCGCAAACCCGGTTATCTATTCCTGGAGACGACATGACAACTTCTACAGCAGAGCCATCCATCGTGGCGATGACGGACGAACAGCGGTTTTTCTACGACCTGCGAGGGTGGATTCTCCTGCCCGCCGTGTTGACGGCGGACGAGATCGAGCCTCTCAAAGCCGAGGTCTACGGTGGAGCCCGGCAAAGCTACGAGGGCAAGCTACAGGAACTGCTCGATCACCCGGCGATCGTCGGTGTTCTCTCCGAGATCTTGTCGGAGGATCCCTTCATCCACGACGGTTGCTATGGCTTCCGTTGCGAAGGCTCTTTCACGACGGTGCGGCCTCCGGGGTGGGACACATCAGAGCGTGGTGACAATGGGCTGCCCCACGTGGTGCGTCCTCCACAGCAGGCCAATGCCATGCGTTATCAGGTGGCAGGGGGGCGGATCTTCTCTGGTCTGACGCGGGTCGTCTGGGAGTTGGAGGAAGTGAAGGACGGCCAGGGTTGTACCACCTTTCTCAGCGGTTCCCACAAGGCCCACTTCGGCTACGGTGGGCCCAACAAGTGGGCGCCGAATATCGGGGGCTCTCTCTGGGAACAGCAGATGCGGGACATGATGGATGGGTACTCCTGTCCTGCCGGATCGGCGGCGATCTTTACGGAGAGTCTCATTCATGCCGCCAACGACTGGACGAATCCGGACAATCCACGCTGCGCCGTCTTCAACGCCTACAACTCTGTGTGGTCGCAGTGGCACCGAACCAATCTGAGTCACGAGACCATCATGAGCATGCCGGAGAAGCGACGCACTCTGTTTCGCGGAACGTGGCAGTTGGGGGCCGGTGGCAATCGCGAATATGGGGAGGACAATCGAGCCATGTAGTCGTCGACGGGTCCGCCCAAAGGGCAGAAAGCCGTGCAGATATGTCTTCAGGTTGTGGATCGCCTGCGAATGAAGTTGGCCATGTGTTCAATCGCCTGACGGGCGTCGGGCAGCAGCGGCTCATGCGAAGGGAAGACATGAAACATGCCAGGCCAGATCTCCAGCGTGCTGTCCACGCCATCTGACTTGGCTTTGGCGGCGGCCAGGACACTGTCATCGCGTATGATTTCGTGCTCTCCCGCCTGAATCAGCAGCGGCGGAATCCCGGTGTAGTCACCGAAGATGGGAGACGCATAGGGATCACGGGGGTCTGAGTCCCCCAGATACATCTGCACGAACTGCGGCAGACAGCGGGGGCTCATGATGGGATCGAACGATTCTTCAGAGGACAGACTCTCACCCGCCAGCGTCAGATCTGCGAAGGCAGAAAGGGCGATCGCCCCGTTCGGCAGGGCCAACCGACGATCACGCAGGGCAAGCAAGGTTGCCAGCGTCAGCCCGCCGCCAGCGGAATCTCCACCGATAAAGGTCGACTGCGCACGGGCGGTGTCGTCGGGCCCCGCCTGCACCATGGCTTGAAACACGCCGATGCAGTCCTCGATGGCGGCGGGAAACGGGTGCTCGGGTGCCAGTCGATAGTCGAGCAGCAATACCGCGCAGCCTGCAGCGGCGGAGATGCGACCCGCCATGGCCAAGTAATAGGCCGCACTGCCAGCGACGAAACCCCCGCCATGCAGATAGAGCAAACGGATAGAGGGATCGGCCGAGGGGGCAACGACCCATTCGCCGGAAAGTTCACCCATCCGCCAATCCCTACAGGTCACAGATGGGTCGACAGGTTCGCGGCGAGTTCCCATGCCCTCTCGCAGGCCCTCCAGATCGAAGGTCCCATCCGCCCCGAAGGCAGGGGTGTCGTGCAACTGCTGGAAATACGCCCGACCCTCGTCAGAAACCTGCTGTCTCACTTCTCGCGATGCGCCTTCCATCGCTATCGGGGTTTGTACACCGTGCACTCCACCTCCAGCAACAGGCCGGGTGCGAGGGCGGATCCGCGTGTGATTCGTGTAGGCTTGGGTGTCCAGTGGAAGATCGTGGCATACATGGCAGAGAACTCATCGAAGTCCTCGATGTTGTTCAGATGGGCCGATACTCGACAGATGTCGCGCAGATCGGCATCGGCGTGGCGCAGGATGCCAGCGATTCTATCAAAGGTCTTGCTCGTCTGTTCGCCGATCGTATTGCCGATGATCTGTCCCGTCTCTTCGTCTTCAGCTGCGACGCCAGCGACAAAGATGAAATCACCGGCGCGAACGGCCTCCGAGTAGGGCCAACCCTCGTGGGAGGGGTTGCCCGTCAGAATCTCTTCGAAATGAGGCACGTTTACAGTTCCTTCCAGTAGCGAAACCACTTGGGATACCCCGTCTCGGCGGGCTCAATGTTGCCCACCTCGAATTCCAGGGCATAGTCGCCGGAGTAGCCGAGTGCCTCTACCTGCTCGTACACCCAGCGCACGTCGATCTCACCATCACCCAGCATACAACGTTCCCACTTTCCCTCTGCATTGGGCGCGCCGTCTTTGATGTGCACGTGCACGATATGGTCCTTGAACACGTGGAAGGCCGTCTTGTAGTCGACGTCCGCCGCCATAAGATTGCACGGCTCGTAGAGAATACCAAAGTGATCCGAGCCGACCTTCTCACAGATCTCGAGACAGGCATCCGGGTCGCCGGAGATCTCCGTCCCGTGATTCTCGATGCCGAGCCAGATTTGGTCTCGTTCAGCGATCTCGGCCGCTGCCTGGAAGAAGGGGACGAGGGTGTCGATCTCTTCTCGTCTGCCAGATCCGGGCGCCACACGAACCGTGCGTGAACCGAGACGTCTGGCGGCGGCGAAGGTCAGGTTCATCTCTTCCATTGCCGCGGCACGAACAGCCGCGTCGAGCGAACAGGCTTCGCGGCCACAATAAGCGCCGATGTTCGCGATACGAACCCCGTGTACGTCGCAGAGACGTTCGAGTTCGGCCAGGTCATAGTCCGGGTCTGTCACCGAGAAATGCGGCATCCGGGCGAGCAGGTCGACCTTGCGAAAACCCGACTCGGCGATGACACGAAGCGCATGGTCAAGGGATTGCTCCCGCAGAGGAATGCTGCAGGCACTGACTCTGCTCCTATCCACTGGTGGTTCTCACAGATAAGGGGGTAGAACCGTCGCCGATTGTCGAGGTCCTATAGCGACGGTATGATTCTGATCTTTGCGGCACACGTGACCATCAAGGCGAAGGAGTGATCTTTGGCCAGCGCGTGCCGGACAACCTAGCTGCGATCCAAAGGTGGGAGCAAGTGATGTCAGGGATGAATCCGGCAGTGTCCAGGAGTGTTGTGCTGGGTTTTTTGGCGTGTATCACGTCGGCCCATCCGGCAACCGCCTTTGATTTCGCTTTCATCGGCGACGTTCCCTACAGCGACGAAGACAGCCTGCGTTTCAATCGTCTGCAGGAGCGCATCGACGCCGAAGATGTGGCGTTCGTCCTCCACGCTGGCGACATCAAATCGGGGATCGCTACATGCTCCGATGAGGCGCTGCAGCAGAGACACGATTGGTTCGATCGCTTCGAGGCGCCCTTCATCCTCGTGCCCGGTGACAATGACTGGACGGACTGTCACCGCGAACACGCGGGAGCGTGGTCGCCCGTGGAACGACTGGCGGCCCTGCGAAGAATCTTCTTCACACCCCCGGGGCGCCTACCGGGCGGTGGCCACCTTGAGGTCGAGACGCAGGCTTCAGACCCTGCGTACGCCAACTATCCCGAGCACAAGCGCTGGCAAAAAGAGGGCGTGTGGTTCGTCAATCTCCATATCGTGGGAAGCCACAACGGCCTGCGTCCCTTCGCGGCGCGCACGCCGGCTGATGACGCGGAGGTGGAGGAGCGGACGGCGGCGGCCCTGGCGTGGATGCGGCAGTCCTTCATGGAGGCGAGCGCTGCCGATGCGCCGGGCATCATGGTCAACATCCATGCGAACCCGCGTTTCGAAGCGCACACGGATACGCTCATCCACAAGGCCTTCGACGGCTTCATCCAGGCGCTGCGAGAGGAAGTGATTGCTTTCGGTGGGCCTGTGGTACTGACGCACGGAGATTCACATTACTTCCGTATCGACAAACCGTTGACCAATGTGAGTGGTCGTCGTCTCGACTACTTCACACGTGTCGAGTCTTTCGGTTCACCCCACATGCATTGGATTCGCGTCAGCGTCGATCCGACCGATCCCCTCGTCTTCCGCTTTCGGCAGGAATTCATTCGCGAGAATGCGATTCTGCGCTGACCGGAGCTTCACACCCGGAGGCGTCAAGGCGCGGGCACAACTCAGATCAACCTGAGGCTACTTCGCGTAACATCGCCGTGTCCGGCAGGTATCCCGAGAAATCCGATATGGCCATCGTGTCACCCCGATACGTTCGGGGTTTCGGTTCAAGCCAATAGACGACCGTGTTCTTCAGGTGATAGGCGAAGAAGTGATTGCCGGCCGGGGAATAGTGACCGATCCAGTATCGTCGGCGATAGTCGTCGACGGACAGATTGAAGTCGCCGAAGTCCTCTCCGTGGATCTCGTTCATATCGAAGACGCGAAAATCCGCTTCCCGTAGGTGGTCGGCGAAGGCCTGGTCGTATCGCGGTTGGCCGTTCAGGACCTGGTTGGTCGCTGTCGGACACAGCAGGCACACGAGCAACTGTTTGCCAAGTCCGTCGAGAAACTGCTGGGCCTGATCGACCAGATAACGGCTGGCGGCAAAGCCGTAGGCGAGTTTGAGTCGTGTCACTCCCTCCAGCGTCGTCTGTGGGTCGCTCGTATCGATCGGCGCTTCGGAGAGATGGTGGGCGAGCTGATTCAACAGGGGCATATCGCCCTCCACGTCGAATTGCTCCATGGCGTAGAGCATGACCATCAGATCGTCGTGCAGGGATTCAACCATGAAATCCGGATCACACATCTGAAGCAGGGCATCCGGCGTCGGGCACAGATTCGGTCGTTCGGTGAACTGTCCCGTGGTCAGATCGATCTCGATATTCGCCCAGAAATTGCCGTGAAAGAGCCGGCCATTCTGATCGTCCCAAACCCGATGGGTTGCCGCGTGGCGGGAGCGCATGACTGAACTGCAGTGGTCGTCGCCCCAGATGTAGAGGATGACGTATTCGGCGCCGAGGTCACTCGTCTCCACCCGTCGCATCCTGCGATAGGCCTGATTCACTCCAAACCCACCCATGCCGAAGTTGCGCACAGGTTCGCCAAGATGGGCCGCAAGATATTCCTGCCAGGTCTCCCCATCGGAGACCTGATGACATTGGGTAAACGAATCACCATACGTGTTCAGTCGACACAGCTGGTCGGCGTAAAGCCAGGGCGTGCGCTGGCCGTTGTCGAGAGAGGTGGAGATCGTCCAGCTGTCGTGCAGCCCATCATGGGGCAAGAAGCGGCCCAAGGTATAGCCGACCTCCGGATCGAATTGTGCCCACGTGGGCTCTGACTCATCGAGGAATCGATCGATGGTTTCGCGTGGGACGGCGGCCTCAGCAAGAAACTGCTTGTAGCTGATCATGCGGCGTCTCCTGACGAGGAACCTCGGAGGGTTCGTGCGCGGGGGATCAGGCACTCTACGAGCGACATCGAATCTCCATGGGATAGACCGACAGATTCTCCGGTCCAGACTCGGTGATCAGATACATGTTCTCAAGTCGCACGCCGGCGCGAGCATCCGGGATGTAAGATCCGGGTTCGATGGAGACCACATTGCCCACCCGAAAGATACCGCCGCGTGTGGGATTTACATCCGGCATCTGGTGGGCGCGCAAGCCGATCGTGTGCCCACCATGGTGTCCCAGACCGGCCTCGGCGAGGGCCGGATGCTCGCGGATGTAGGCGTCCATCGCCTTGGCGCAGTCACGGCTGTCTTTGCCCGGTTGCAGATAGTCGCCAATACGATCGTGGAAGGCACTCAGGTGGTTGTAGATCGATTCCTGTAGTTCGGTCGGTTCGCCGACGGAGAAGGTGCGACACAGGTCAGACCAGTACCCTCGATAGGTGATCCATGCGTCGATGATGTAGAGCTCCCCTTCCTCAATCTTTCGGTCGCGCGCAAACCCACCTAGCTGGCCGCATTGATAGTCGCCGTCGTGGAAGACCTTTTCACCCGCCGCCAGATGGGCTGCCTGCTGGGCGGCACCCAGAACCTCCAGTTCGTTCACACCGGGTGAGATCGCCTGCTGGGCGGCATCGTAGGCGGCCAGGTCGATCTGCACGGCCTTGCGCATCAGGGCCAATTCGTCGTCGTCTTTGACCTCCTGCATCTGATTCAGCATCTCATCCACATCGACCCACTCCGGTGCCCCACCGAGGCCCTTCTCGATGTGGTCTGCGAGCAGTTTGCCCATGAACTCGCGCTGATACCCTACTCGCCCCGCCTTCGTGTTCTTTGCCTGCAGTCGATCCACGACCAATTCACCCAACTGAGTTCGCAGGTAGGAATTGACGGTGCCGCCGATACTCCATTCGTAGGTCACAGACTCATCGACGAGGGGGTCACCTTCATCGGTGTGGGCGGCGAGCCAACTGTTTCCGTCGGCTTCGAACCAGAACACGGCTGGTGGCGCCGGAAAACTCTCGGGCAGCAGCACTCCCGTGAAGTAGTAGATCTCGAGCGGGTGTACGAGTGCGATCGCATCGATCCCGGCGCTGCTGAGTTCGTCTCGCAGGCGCGTCTGGCGAGTCTGGCATCCCTCTTTCGTCAGCACGTCGTCGTCTCCTGGCTGGTAGTGGTCGGTGATTGTGCCCGAGAGCCTATGAAACAGTTGGGTCGAGAGACAACCCCGAAACCCATCGACTGGAACGGGAGAGACCTTTCAGGAGGTCGGTGAGGAATAGGGGCCCAGCTGCAGGCCATGGACATCGACGACGCCACGACGCGTATAGTCGAACCACGTGTCGGCCGTATCCTGTGAGAGGGGCGACTGAGCATAGTCCCTCCGCAGCGCGTCCAGGTCGTATTCGACCCGCTCGAAGCGAATCTCCCCGTCCTCGATGAGCATACACTGAGCGCGATAGTCTCCGTCGCGGGGTTGCCCGATGGTGCCTGCATTGACGAGGCGTCTTCCATCCACGTCATGGATGAAAGCCATGTGCGTGTGACCGAACAGGACCCGGTCTGTTCCAGCCGTCTCGAGGGCGTCTGTGAACTCGGCTGATTCACTGTGTGGCCACAACGTGCCCCGCAGGGGATCCTGGGGTGTCGCATGAACCAGGTGATAAGAGATTCCGTCGACGTTTCGTGAGAGCGTCTTCGCGAGGGCACCCAGCCACTGGATGTGGTCTGGTGACCGATCAAATCCCCAGACATTGGATTCGAAGACGGCTGGATCTTCGCTGGCATAACGTGCGTCGTGATTGCCCAGCACGACGGCGTCACAGTGTTCTCGCGCCAGATCAATGCACTGAGATGGGCAGGGACCATATTCAACCAGGTCTCCAAGGCACCAGACCTCGTCGGCATCACCGTATCGGTCGAGGACGGCCTGCAAGGCACGCGCATTCGCATGAATATCGGTGATCAACAGAATCTGCATCGTGGCCCCTTGTGCCCGGTGATCAAGAATCGACGAGAGAATCGCGGCGCGTCCCTCGAAGACGTAAGGTAGCAGATTACGGAGCGTCGGAATGATGGCCTGGGCAGCTACGATCGCATGACCGCACAATGTCTCCAAGGAGGATGGGTTACTTCACATGCAGACACTTCCCAAGGCGGAGCATCGCCAACTCCAGACACCCTACGGCTCATGCATCGGGGCAGCCTATGCCTGGGCAGGCGGGCAATACTGCGCCATTCACACCGACACAGGGGTCGTCGGTTGCGGCATCTACGATGTGGACTGCGCTGATGAGTTCGGCATGGCCTTCGCCATCGCCAAGGGAACGCCAGAGCATCCTCTGCGCGACCCCGAAGATCTATACGAAGCTCGCATCGTGGCCGTGAGTCGGTCCGCCCGCCAGCTTGGAATCAATACAGGCATGACAGGCATGGAAGCGTTGGAGAAGTTCCTGACGCGAGACACAGGTTCATAGTCCAAGACAAGCGACCACCTGCGACCGCTGAACATGAGCGCGGAGAAATCAGCGGCTCCTTAATCTTCGGAATACTCGATCCCCATGGAGGTCGCCATCCTGTTTCACACAAGCACCCTCGACCCGGCGGCGAAGGAGCGCCTCGACCACGATGGACACGTCCTTCTGCCCGGGCTGCTCACGGACGAGGCCTGTGCATCACTGACGCAGGCCCTCGGTCACATTGCATCACTGATGCCGGGGGATCCGAACTATCCTCCCAACCACTACGCCGCCCAACACGATGAGTATCTGGCGCGTTTGATCGCGGACCCTCAGATGCTCGAACTGGCGCGATCTGCCCTCGGAGGCAGCATTCGCTACGACCACTGCTTCACCCTCAATCGCCCGGGTGGCAACGGTGGTGCGAACTGGCACAGTCACGCCTACGCCGAAGAGGATGAGTCGCTCGGTTTCATGCGGATCTTCTTTTATGTGAATGGCTTTCGCCGGGGGGACGGAAACCTGAAAGTCGTACCGGGCAGCCATCTGTTTCGGGATGCGCAGGTTCAGGCCACGTCAGATGAAGATCTGATGACGGGGTGGATGAAGGGGCGGCGGCACCCTCTCAGCGGTGAACCGTTGAAGATCGAGGAGTTGGAGGCACCGGCCGGCTCCGTCGCCCTCATGTGGACCCATGCGGCACACGCGGTCAACTCTCGCCTCGAAGGCAGCGACACGCGTTGGTGTGTCGTGTATGGATATCGCAATCCCGGGGCCGCGTCACCGGCCCGCAGGATCACGCCCGAGTTTGAGAACCGGTTTGAGGGGGCACAGGATCTGATGCCCCTCTACTGAAGTCTCCGGAGGCGACGAGGCTAGAGCGTAGAGAAACGATACTCCGTCGATTGCTGGTACGTCTCGCCCGGTCGCAGAATGGTGGTGGGGAAGTGGTCGTGGTTGACGCTATCAGGAAAGTGCTGTGTCTCCAGACAGAAGGCATGATGGCGTTCGTACACTGCCCCCGCCTTGCCGCCGAGACCATCGAGGAAATTGCCGGTGTAGAATTGAACCGCCGGTTCTGTGGTCAGCACCTCCATGCGACGTCCTCGCAGCGGTTCGATCACCTCGCCCACGAGTCGAGGCCTGCCATTCGCCTCCCAGCCATCGAAAACGAGATTGTCATCGTAGCCGCCTGACTCCAGTTGATCGATTCGGGCACCGATCTCTGTGGGCGTGGTGAAATCGAAGGGTGTTCCTTCCACGAGGGCGACTTCACCCGTAGGGATCCCTGATGCATCACGGACGGTGTACTGACTCGATTTGAGCCGCATCACGTGTTGGTGTATCGAACCCGCATCGTGCCCTCTGAGTTGGAAGTACGCGTGGTTCGTGAGATTGATGGGCGTGGCGCGATCCGTCGTGGCATAGTAGTCGATGCGCAGCCCACTCGCCTTGGTAAGCGTGTAGCGGACCTCCACCTTGACCTCTCCCGGGTAGCCATCTTCGCCATCGGCACTGGCGTAGGTGAGACGCACACCCAGGCCTTCCAGACTGTCCTCGACCTCTCCCCGCCACAAGGCGCGTTGAAACCCGCCCTCACCGCCATGCAGATGATTCGGCGGATTGTTGATGGCCAGCTGATAGTCGGTGCCATCGAGATGGAAGCGCCCCGCAGCGATACGGTTGGCGACGCGACCGACGATGACGCCGAGCGAACCCGACTTGGTCTGATACTCCTCGAGCGTATCGAAGCCGAGTACGACATCAGCCGGTTCCTCGAATCGATCCGGAACACTCAGACCGATCAGCGTGGCGCCATATTCCATGATGCGGACGATGGCGCCGCGATCGTTGGCAAGGGTGAACAGAGAGACGGACTCGCCGTCGATGGAACCAAAACTGTCGCGTGCGATGGAGGTCATAGAGCCTTCAATCTCTGCTATTCGTGCAGGATCTGCTGCGCCTTCTGCACTTCCAGCAGGATGTCGTCGTCGGAGTGAAATCGCTTGTAGATCATACGGACGCGGAAGGTGAAGTCGCGGCCTGGCATGTATTCCCCTTCTGGGATGACCCACTCGAAATCCCAGGCGGGGCAAGTCCGTTCGGACTGAATCGCCCCACCACCGCCCGATGGTGAGGAGAAGAAGCGGAGCCACTGAGGCTGATCGAAGACAAGAAGCAGAACCATGTCCCCGATTCTTCCGTAGTAGAAGGGCTCATCGAATCTGAAGGGGACGCGGTGCCAGTGGAAGGGGCGTCCTTCGCCGGTGTTGGGCCATTTCTCGAGTTCGTCATCCGGGACCGAAGCGGGGGCCACGTTGCTGTGGATGCCATGACTCGGCGGGATGTAACGGAGCCACTGGCCATCGGCGAGAAAGTGCAGGCGCGGATCATCGGGACTGTTCATGTAGTTGCACCACGATACTTCACGGAAGCTGCACCCCGGAGCTCGGAGGTCGGCCTCGTCACAGAGGGTGAGTTCGTGATGGATCGTGAAGGGCGCCTCAACGCGATACAGGGCCCGCGTGCGGCTCTGTCGCTGTCGATCTGGCTCCCGGGTCAACACGGCACTGGTTGCATCGAGTTCTTCGAGAAAGGTGCGTCGACCTCTCAATTCGCCGGGCAGCAACCCCGCAAAGCTGTTGCCAAAGGCGTTGAACACCCGATGTCGGGACGTGAGAGACCATAAACCGCAATACTGCGTACCGCCTACACCATTGCGCACACCGTCTCCGACCACCGCCTGTAGATCACCAGCCTGGATCAGATGGCTGTGGATGGGCAGCAGGCCAACCATCGACCGGGGTTCAAAATCAGTCATTCGATCGGTTTGTCTCTCGTAGACACCTGGATGAGCACCGTGTGCAGGGGCCTCATTATGGGGAGATTCGGGGTCTTCGAGCAAATCTGGAGATGTCTCGCAGGGAGATAATCCCGTAGACTTGCCCACGGATTCGACCTCAATGCGACACCCAAAAAAGGAACCGATGCACATCCATGCTCGACCAAGATCAGATCAACGCCTTCAAGGACCAGGGGCACCTCATTCTCCCCGGGTTTGTCGAAGCGGACATGGTGAGGCAGTGGCAGGAACAGTTCTGGCAGCACCTCGACTGTTCGATCGACGAACCCGACAAGTGGCCCGATCGGGTCGAGGGGTTCCAACCCGATCCGGTCTTCGGTGATCTGCCCGAGTTGCAGGGCATCGTGAAACAGGTCGGAGGTGGCCACTTCAGCGGGGGTGGATGCGGCGTGCTGGTGCGTTGGCCGCAGAAACAGGAGCAGTGGTCTATGCCAGAATCGGGACATCTCGACGGCTACCCCGGAGAGGGATGTCAGGCGGTGCTGATGATCGGGGCCACCACCTATCTCCACGATGTCGAATCCCAGGGGGGGGCCTACACCTACTGGCCTGCCAGCCATCACATCGCCCATCGGTATTTCCGTGAACATCCCCATCAGATCGAGGGCACCTTTCGCGAAACGTCCGAGTGGGAGGAACGCGGCTGGGGGATCTTTTCTGACGATAGTCCGGAACCTCCGCGCGAATTCGTGGCCAAGGCAGGAGATGTCATCCTCTGGCACGGATGGCTCTGTCACACGGGATCGACGAATGTGCGCCCTTCACCGCGCGTCGGTTTCTTTTCGAGGTGGATTCATGAAGACGACGCAGGCGTGCGAAAGGCGATTCCCGAAGATCCCTGGCATCACTGGGCGATCTAGTTACTGGGCGATCTAGTTCACGACGAGACCGGTGCCTGACACGGAGCTTCGACAACGAATCGTGCATGGAGGATGCATGGAGGAAGCAAGGCGAGGATGATGAATGCAACAGCGATCCGGTGAGTGGGAGTTGGCCCTGGAGCAGCAGTCCGATCTCAGTGTCACCCAAGGCAGCACTGCGGCCGTGGCCGACAGCGTTCGCCGCGGGGCAGATCTACGGGTGTACATGACCACGGAGAAGTACGAGGAGACGATCTACTTCCAGCAGACGTACGCCGCTGCCGGCGAAGACTTCGCCGGGCTGATGAGCCATCATCACGGGTATGTCCACCACGGGCAGCAGGTGGAGCAGCCGAACTGCAGCATCTTCAGATACGATGCTTCCGGTACTTTCGCCCAGATGAAGTGGCTCTGGGGAGACGTCGCTGTCGATGAGAGTCAGTCTTACGGCTACGGCGTCTACCGCTGGTTCGTCAACGACCGATGGCGCCTCGTGTACGAACACGACGAAGCGGGACGCCCCATGACAGGTGACCTGGAAGAGCTCAAGAGCCTCGTACGTGAGGGGCGCACCCTGCAGGTGGGGATTCGGCAGTTGTTTGGTCTTGTGGACGACCGAACCGACGGTCCGGATCACATCAGCTATGTATCGACCATGCAGCCGGTTATCCGAGACGATCACGTAGAATCGAATTGCGATCTCGTCGTCATCGGTGCTCCCACGTGGCCGATCACGTGGAAGGACGGCCTGCACATTTCCACGATGCTGCCGTCCACGACGGGTCAGATCATCTGTTTTGCAGCCGAACCGGGCAATCTACCCTTCACACACCTGGTCCGCCGGCGGGGGATGTGCTGGATGGTGGCCGAGAGAGGGTGAGGGGTTCTCATGGACTGGTTGAGATATCTGCTTCTGTATGGGCCCGAGTTTGCGCCCATCGCTTCGGTTGCGGCCGCTGCGGTCCTGTTGACGCTGACGCAGCCAGAGGGTCTGATCCCCGAGACATCACGACGCAGATGGTTCGCCGTGGGAACCCTCGTCTTCATCGTCCTCGCGTGGCGGCCGATCACGGAGGGGGCCTTCTTCGTTCTGTGTATGGTGGGCGCCCTGCCCTGGCTGTACTGGTTCACACGCACACACGGGCATCAGCGTCTGAATTCCTTCCGCGACTGGGTCATCGTACTCGGCGCTGTCGTCACACTCGTAGGATCACAGGTCTTCCTGCACGAGGTGGATTACATGCGCGTCAGTGCCGGAGAGACAAGTATCCGGGCCCTGCACAGCAGCGAGGCGGCAGAGTTGCGCTTCGAGGACTACAGCACGGGCGAACAACGCCGCCTCTCCGACTATCGGGGGAAGGTGGTGGTCCTCGACTTCTGGCGTCCCTCGTGCTTTGTCTGTGTGGAGCAGATGTCGATCCTCGACGTGTTGTTTGACCAGTATGGGGCTGAAGGTCTCGTCGTCATTCACGTCGCCGCGTGGGAACGGGATCGGGCGATGACGTATGTCGCTCAGAATCAACGGGACACGGTCTATGGAGGGTTGGATGGCGTCGAACAGGCGTCTTCGATCTTTACGCAGATCGGCAGGCCAGACGGGGTTGGCCTGCCGCAGGTCATCGTGATCGATCGCGAGGGCATCATCCGTTCGAGCTTCACGGGTGGCGTGCTGCCGTACACGCAATTCGCCATCGGCGTGATCCCCTACCTATAGGATCTGGCCTGTAGGATCTACCCCCCGTTATGATCGCTCTGTTCGTCGGCTAATCAATCGAGGCCGCACGCAGTTCGTCCGACCAATCCCGCCACGCGTCGCCGCCCGCATTGTCGAGGGCGAGTTCGTCTGACAGGGCGGCCCGCGTCTTCAGATACCCGTAGATCGTCGCCTGACGGATGACGTCGTCAGAGCAGTTCTGCCCGGCCATGTGAAGGATCTTCGTATGCCACAACACGACACTTCCCGCTGGACCGTGCGTATCGACCGGTTTCGTGTCCACCTTGATCTGGCCAATGACCGCATCACTGTATCCACCCGCCTTGCGATCGGTCAGGTGTTTGTCCGTGTGTTTTTCGCCCTCTTTGTAGGCCTCCCACTGCTCATCCCAGATCCTCGTATGGCTGCCCGGCCATACGGTGAATCCTCCCGAGTTCGGCGGCAGATCATCGATGTAGGCGGCGAACTGGAGTCGCCAACGTCCATAACACGCCCCATCAGAATGGGAACCCCGATACTCCGGGCCCGGTGACGGGCTGTTTGGAAGTGTGCAATAGAGCCCGCGGCTCCCCTGACCGTTGAGCCAGACGGGGCCATTCTTTGGCAGTTTCAGGGCATCCTCGGTTTCGAAGGTCCCTTTCTCCGGCCATCCCATGCGGTCACCCATGTGGCTCACCAAGCCACCCACGGCGTCATCACTCATCAGGCACGGACCTGTTGTCATCCCCGATTCATCAGCACCTTCGGGCCACACGACCGTATCGGCCCCCATCAACTGCTCGGCGATTCTCCACAGGGCCCGCGGCGACAGGTCGAGCATGTCCTGCTCTGCGCCGTTGCGGATGTAGAATCGGTGGCCCTTTCCTCCCAGAAGTGGCTCGCCTCCACCGCTCGGCCGTTTTGCCGCCAACCTCTCGCTTTCTTCGTCCGAGATGGGGCCCCACGTGGCGGGGTCATCTCGTTTCATTCTTGGCAGACCGTCGGCCAACGTCTCCCACATCTTGTCGCGCGCCGACCGACACCGTTCGGGATCGAGGACGCCCGGCAGCACGAGGTAGCCGTCCCGTTTGAATTGGACGACTTGATCACTGGTCAATGGGGCGATCTGGTCGACTGCTGGGATCGTCGTCATCGGTTGTCTCTGTCCCTGTCTGTGTGCATCATGGCCCAACTCCTGCCGGCATGGGGTGCCCGGAAGGCTTCGATACATCCTCGGTCGGACACTGTGACGTAGCAAGTCCGGCCGTCGGTTCCTCCGAAGGCGATGTTGGTCGGGTTCTTTCCCTTGATGGTGATCTCATCCAGCAATTCGCCGCCGGGGGAGATGATAGCGACTGTTCCCTTGCCGTAGCGCGTGACGTAGAGATTCCCCATCTCGTCGCAACGCATTCCATCGAGGCCAAAATCTTCGAAGGTGATCAGGAGTCGCTTATTCGACAGCTGACCGTCTGCAGACAGATCATACTGCCAGATCCAACGCTGCGCGCTCTCGCCCACATAAAGCGTGCCGCCATCAGGACCGACCTCGATGCCATTGGTCGTGCCCATCTCCGTTTCCATCAGATGCACAGTGCCGTCGGGGTCGATTCGCCAGAGCTGCCCGGTGCCCTCGGACCAGTTGGGATCACTGGCGAACAACACATCGGCATCGATGATGGCCAGATCGTTCGGCTGATTCATGCGTGGCTCATGGTCGAAGACACTGATGGCTTTCGAAATGGGGTCGAGGCGCAACACATTGTGCCCGGTCACGTCGGCCACGAACAGTTGACCCTGCCGGTCAAACCTCAGGCCATTGGCCATGCCGCCGGCGGGCACATCCACAAAGGTGCCATGGGTGCCATCCGCAGAGACCCGTCCAAGGGAAAAACTGCCCTCCCAGAGTCCGAGCATGGTGAGCAGGGCAACGAACTGGCCGCTCGCACTCGAACCATCTGTCAACTCACCGTACCCCATGGCAAAAAGGGTTCCCTCTGCATCACAGACGGGCCCTTCGACCAGACCTGTGAACGTGTCCTGCGGGACCACGTCTCACACCCTGTGGGTTCCGGAATCACCATCGGTGGCGCTATCATCGGTTTCGGTGAAACCGGCAGTCGCGACCAAGAGGAGGGCAGTGACAGCAGAGATGGACATGCTCGAGAAGTGATCCATTCGATTCCCGTTCACAGCGATGTGTTGTCCTGCAAGATATCACCGATCGAAAAACGGACACACGCCAGTCGTTTGTATCCATCGGCCTCGAACAGGCACAGAACGTGCGCGCGCGCCTCCCCCGGCGCGACCATGACCAGATCACTATAGGCGGAAGGCCCTTTGTAGATCAGCATGGCGTGGGGCCACGTGTGGCCGCCATCCTCGCTCAGGTAGGCCGTCAGTTCCGAGCGGTCTCCGGTGCTGGCAGGGTGCACAACCAGGACCCGACGGTCACCGAGACTCAAAATACTTCCCTGACAGGAAAGCTCCGGCAGGGACGGCACGAATTCGATGGGCGACCAGCTCTGGCCACCATTTGAACTCCAGGACCGTCCTCGCTGCTGTCGGCCACCCCGGCTTCGCGCGGTCAGATACACACGGCCATCGACCTCTGCTGCTTCGCACTCGTCGGTTGTATCGTGGGTCAGCTTCTCGGATGGACGCCAACTCTCGCCGCCATCGTCACTCAACAGGGCATAGGAGCTCTGAATCTTTCCCCAGTTTGCCGGTCGCCACGTCGCCGGGCCGGGACTCTCGTCGACCCAGCAGGGAATCAGCAGGCGACCGCTGGCCAACTGGATGCCGTGCCCCGGACCGGTGCCAACGAAGGTCCCGCCGGGGAGCAGAGCCTGGGCGCTGATGTCACGGGGCACATCCCACGTGTGACCGTCATCGCGACTGCGACTGAGAAAGACTCCCTGGTTGTCCTT
>PATE01000018.1 GCA_002712305.1 Gemmatimonadota bacterium
TGGCCAGTTTTCGGGGGGCAAATGGAAAATGAACCAATAACATGCCCCCACCCGATAGCGAGGCGCTCGCATGCGATAGGTTTCGTCGATTCGCCGCACATGTTCCGTCGCCAGATCTCTTCCATTCAGGGCAAAGCTGATAACGTCATCCTCCGTCACGGACTCGAGGCGGAAACGCAGCAGAACCTGATGGACACGACCCGCCTCACGCCAACGGGGCAGGTCGTCGGACGTACGCCATTGGGCCTCGAAGGGCTCATCGAGAGCCAGTTCAGCAGGCAATTGAAGGGCCTTACCAATATCGGAGTCTGGATTCGCGAAACGCCCAGTCGTCGTGGGCACGTAGTACTGCTTGTCCTTCGGCGCCATCACTTCCGGATCTACGATTTCGCGCAGCTTCTCGTAGAAGTCGGCCTCGTAGGGCCAATTGCCGAACCAATGTGCCAGGTAAAGCCCATCGACGCCCTGGGACCACAGGTTGCAGGCGGCAGCACGAATCGTCTCGATGGGGCCCTGATACTGTCGATCTGAATCGACGAGACTCTGTACACACCCCATCACCTTCACGTCACGGCCCGAGGCCGCTTCGACAAATCCGCTCACGTCGGCGTTCACGTCGATCAGTTCCGGGCCACCGAAGGTCTGTGCGACGACGACATCGACGAGACTCTCATCGATCCAGGCTCGCACATCGAGACCGGCGGCATGACAGGCCTCCAGATCGCCCGGGACACGAACCACCAGGTGCCGATCGGCGCCGCTGCGGGTCAGCAAAGTGCGCACCTGCCGAATCCACTCAGTCATCACCAAACGCCCTGCCTCGAGTTCGGTGGGATCGAAATACTGACAGAAGTAGTTCAGCTGTAGTTCGAATCCGTCGATATCGTAGCGATCGATGACCTCGTCGATCAGAGCAGATCGCTCCTGGCGGACCTCGTCGTGCATGAAATCGAGACAGGTATGCGCCGGTGAGGCCGGATCGACATTCCCTTTGGCGCCGATCTCCAGGTGAGGGTGATCGAAACGAAACTCCGAACAACGAACGTCCTGCTCTCGCGGTCCCCTTCCCTGCTGCACCAGCAGGGTGGGATAGATGGCCAACCCTTTGGCTCGAGCGCGGTCGATGATAAGCCGCAGCGGATCGTTACCCGACTCGATCGCCAGTCGGGCGTTGTGATGAGCGCGGCGGAACACGAGGTGGGGCCAGGTGGTGACATTGTGGCCCCAGAGTTCACCCACTTCAGACTCGTGCAGGACCGTACGACCGTCCCCGAGACAAAGCATCAGGGTGTCCACGGGCGTGCCCACCAGTTCGTCGACGGCCGCCTCGTATTGCTCGCGCGACATGGGGGTCTCGTACATGTAGATCAGCGGATGACGGCCATCGTGGTAGAACGCGAGGCGTGGTTTCGGATTGGGCGAGGGCATGGGCGATTTCAAGTCCAGTTCCTCGGGTCAGGTACGGTCACCCAGCTCGACCCCGTCGCCAGAGATTGCTGGCTGGCGAGCCCGGGAAGGGTCATATCCATGGCCTGATCGATACCGATGGCAAGCTCGGACTCTTCGTTTATGCTGCGTACGAAATCCTCCACTTCCCAGTAGTCGCCTCCCCCGTGGCCGGCGGCCAACGCTTCGGGCGGCGGATTCTTCCAGAAATCGGGGAGAAACTCATCCTCGAGTTCGCTGAGAGGCTCCCACTGGGGCTCCGCCTGGCGCGACCTGAGCCAGACCTTTGGTACGGCTTGAAAACCATCTCCTGACTCGTAGGCCCCCTCGGTGCCCTGCAGTGCATAGTGCGTCATGTGGTGGGGCCGATTCGACAACATGTCCACGCGGATCTGGACCAATCCGCCTGATGCCATTCGGCACATCATCGTCACCGAGTCTTCCATCTCGTAGTGATCACCGCGGGGATCGGTGTAGTGGTGTCCGCTGCCGACGGCTGACACGGCAACGACCCGATCGCCGCGAAGACGGGTTTCGCTGAACCACTGCAACACCGGGCCGAGAGAATGAGTCGGGTAGGTGCATCCATTCACGCCCGTCTGCCAACGGCGGCGCCAGGGCGTGCCTTCGTTCAATGCCTTGAGTTCGTGGACATACGCGCCCTCACCATAGTAGACCTCGCCAAACAGTCCGGCGCGGGCCAACTCGCGTACGAGCACGTTCGATTTCATATACGTGAAATTCTCCGCCATCATGTAGCGTCCGCCGCTCGAGCGTGCGGCACGCACCAGATCGCGACATTCCTCGATCGATACACCCGCCGTCACTTCGCTCAGCACATGAAGGTCATGAGCCAGGGCGCCGATCGCCTGCGGCGCGTGAAAGTGCATCGGCGTACCGATGACGACGGCATCGATCTGCCCCGAATCGAACATCGCCTCCGCATCGGTGAAAACGTGATCGATGCCCAGCTCTGCCGCGTTGGCAGCGACCGCGTCGGCTCGAATATCACACAAGGCCGTCAACTGTGCCGCCGGATTTGCACGGATGGCGCGGACGAAACTGTTGCCCCGCCCTGCGGCGCCGATGATTCCGAATCGAATGGTCATGGAACCTCCCACGGCACGTTCACCGAGAGTCGTCGGCAGACGTTGTTTACGGCCTCTTGCTCCATCTTCCCGAAGGGCACCCCTTCGATTCGATGGTGCTCCATCCGTTCCGCCTCGATCGCTCCAGGAAGCAAAGCGCGGTCATGGCCGGGAAAGGGTTCGTAGGTCTCGGCCACATCCCGAACCATCCGGTCTACGTCGGCGTGAAATGCGTCGAGATCGAGAGCGGCATCGATGCCGATCGCCAGGATCATGCCTCCTGAGTGCGCTCGAGGCCAACGGGCCAGCGTCTGTTCGTCGATGACGCTGACACCTGCCAGACTGCCACCCAGAAGCGCGGCGACTGCGGTGTAGCCAACGCTCTTGAAGAAGGCAGCGGGAATCTTTGGGATCAGTTCTTCGAATTCGGGTCCCACCTGATAGTCGGCCAGGATTCGGGTCGCCGCATCGAGCACGACACCTGGACTGTTCTTGCCGGGGATGGCGAAACAGATCGGCGGATTCCCAAAGAAAGCCAACTGTGGCTTTTTCTCTGCCTGAGACCTGCCACGATGTCTCCCGCCCTGAACCGAAAAGCCGACGCAGTCGGCTTCCATACACATGCGGCAGTAGTGGCCTGCTGACCCGTAGTGACCGATGGAACGCACCGTAGCCATGCCCAGACCAAACTTCTGAGCCCGTTCGATGGCAGTCTCGGTTGCGCGCACCATCGGCAAATAGCCCAGGGAGCCGTCACCATCCAGGGCAACGACAGCGCCTTGGTCACTGATGATCTCGATTTTCGGATCTGGATTCAGGTTCCCATCTTCGAACGATTGGCAGTACCCATCGACCTGACGCGTTCCATGGCTTCGGACGCCACGCAGGTCGGAGTTCACCAGCAAGCGCGTGATGAGTTGCGCGTGCTCGACCGGAACCCCTGCCGCCTCAAAACACTCGCGGGAGAATCGCAGGAGTTCCTGTTCGGGGACGGTGACAAATTCTTCGGGTGGTTGATTCATTCCCTCTCCAATGGCTCCTCTACATCGTCTTGCTCACCTGAGGACACGGGGTTACCTTGCCGCCCGTCCATCCACTGAGCAGTCCATTTCAGGCAGCCGATGGCTGACATCGATGGCCAGACGATTGGCCGCAGCGATTGCCTAACAACGATTCCTACAACGATTGAATGACTGATGAAATTCGACGTCGTCAAGCTGACGAAAGATCTCGTAAGCTACAACTCCGAAAGTCTGAGAACCAACGTGCCTGTCACCGAACATGTGGCCTCGGTGATGAAGAAGATCGGTTTTCAGGTCGAACAGCTCGCCTATGATGATGTGAACGGCGTGCCCAAACTGTGCCTGGTGGGCAAACTGGGGAAGGGACGCGGCGGCCTCACCCTGATGAGTCACGACGACGTGGTGCCGGCAAAGAAGGAAGAGGGCTGGGTCGGCGACCCCTATACCGTCCGCACGTCGAAAGGAAAACTCTACGGCCGCGGCGTCTGTGACATGAAGGGCCCCCTGGCCGCCACGCTTTGCGCGGCAGCCAGGTACAAGGCGAAAGACCTCTCGTCGGCTCCGCTGTTCATCATCGTCACCGCAGACGAAGAGATTCAGGCTCGGGGCGCCTGGGAAGTGACCAAGCGCTCGCGGCTATTCGAGGAGGCAGCGGGGGGATACGGTCTGATCTGTGAGCCGACACTGCTCAAGGTCGTCTATGCCCACAAAGGGTCTCTGGGGCTGCGTGTGACCTCCAAAGGGCGTGCCGCCCATACAAGCACGCTAAAGGGAACCAACGCGAATCTCGCGATGATCCCCTTTCTCGCGGAAATGTCCAAGATCAACGATCTGGTGCTGTCCTCGAAACGGTATCGCAACGAGGAATTCAACCCACCCCATTCGGAGTGGAGTATCGGCATCAACGACAACAATGTGGCGACCAATATCTCGCCCGTCACCAGCGTATGCACGGTCAATCACCGGCCCATGCCGGGAATCGACGTGAACCCGCTCATTGAACGTGCCCGTGCAAAAGCGAAAGCTCAGGGCCTGAAAATCGAAATCTTCAAGCCAGGCAATGGCCTCTATACGTCTCCGGATGCCTCCATCGTCCAGACCGCTCTCAAGATGACGGGAACCCGCAAAGCAGGGACGGTCGCCTACGGGACCGATGGCCTGGCGTTCTCAACGAAGATGAAGAGTCTCGTCGTACTCGGACCCGGCAACATCGCCCAGGCTCACACGGTCGACGAGTGGGTTGAGATCGATCAACTGAAAAAGGGCGTGGATCTCTACGCCCGATTCATCGACCATGTCTGTGTAAAGGGTCAGGCCTAGCCGACGGCAGCAACTTCGCGCTTAAGAAGGCCGCGCTCGATCAGCGTCTCGGCGATCTGGACGGCATTGAGTGCCGCCCCCTTGCGCAGCTGATCTCCGCACAGAAACAGGTCGATCCCCCGACCATCTGGCTGCGACAGGTCTCGACGGATCCGCCCAACGAAGACGTCATCTTCGCCGGAAGCTTCCAGGGGCATGGGGAAGTGATTCGCCTCTCGGTTGTCGACGAGGGTGACACCCGGTGCACTGCTGAGGATTTCGCGCACCCGCTCTTCGTCCATGGGTTCGGCGAATTCGATGTTCAACGTCTCCGAATGCGTTCGCGGCACGGGAACGCGAATACAGGACGGCGTGATGCGCAGGTCGTCGTCGTGAAACATCTTGCGTGTCTCACGGATCATCTTCTCTTCTTCTTCGCAGTACCCATCGGGACCGATCGCCGAATTGTGAGAGAAGAGATTGAAGGCGATGGGATGGGGCAGTTCTTTGGGCGCCGCCGCCTTGCCGGCCAGCACGTCTCGGGTCTGCTGTTCCAGTTCGGCCATCGCTGCAGCACCTGCACCGCTGATCGCTTGATAGGTCGAAACGACGACACGCCTGATTCGGATCTGCTCGTACAGGGGCCACAAGACAACGACCATGATAATGGTCGAGCAGTTTGGATTGGCCACAATTCCCTGATGATCGTCGAGGTCTGCGGAGTTGACTTCGGGCACCACGAGCGGAACCTGCGGATCCATGCGAAAAGCGGACGTGTTGTCCACGACCACGGCCCCAGCCTCGACGGCGGCGGGCACGAATTCACGACTCAGAGATCCGTTGGCTGAAGAGAGCACCAGATCGATTCCCTCGAAGGAGTCCTTCGACAACTCCTGAATCGTCAGCGTATCCCCACGAAAGTCGACGGTCTTACCCGCAGAGCGACTCGAAGCGAGAAGACGTAACTCACCGACGGGAAAGTTTCGTTGCTGAAGGATTTCAAGGAAAACCTGCCCCACTGCGCCTGTAGCGCCCATGATGGCGACGTTGTAGTTGCCTGACATCATTTGAGCTCGTGTTAGAGTGGTAGTAGATCGGATGCGACGATTTTCTGCAACTGACTATTTCTGCAACAACGTGGCCATCAAACGGTGCCCGTGTTCCACCTGTTGGCTGCCCAGTTCGGCACCCACCTCATCATAGGTACTCATGTCATCGGCATCGATGCCCTCACCCCACAGCACAAAGGGGACGGGCTCGCGGGTGTGCGTCCGATTCGGGATGGGCGTGCGATGATCGGGGGTCATCAGTCCTCGTACGGGCACGCCGTCGTCGTCAAGGCCCTTCAGCAAGGGTGCCACGACGCGACCATCGAAGTCTTCGAGCGCCTGAACCTTCGCTGCGGCGTCACCATTGTGCCCCGCCTCGTCCGGTGCTTCCACATGGACGTAGAGCAGATCGGTTCCAGCCCGGAACGCATCGAGAGCGTATTGGGCCTTGCCCTCGTAGTTCGTATCGAGGTAACCCGTAATCCCCGGAACGTCGATGACCTCGTATCCGGCGCAGGAGCCGATCCCGCGAACCAGATCAACCGCTGAGATCACACCTGCTTTGACACCGTATCTTTCACCCACACTTGGCAGAATCAGAGGTCGCCCTTCACCCCACAGCCAGATCCCGTTGGCGGGACGTTCGCCGCGTGCCGTGCGTTCGGCGTTGGTCTTGGCTTCTGCCAGAATCGGGGCCGCCTTCTCCATCAAGGCGTGGATGGTCTCGACCCCTTCGCCCTGCGGCAGATGTTCGCGCCCAGATTGGCCCATGATGTCGTGCGGCGGGTACGAGGTCAGCCCCTCGGGGCCCTGGTCGTAGAGGACGATGTGCCGATATCCCACACCAGGAAAAAAACGTATCGTCTCGGTCCCCAGGCGCGCGCCGAGTTCCTCGACCAAGGCACGTCCTTCCTCGGTCTCGATGTGTCCGGCGCTGTAGTCGACGAGGGTGTCGCCTTCGTTATACACGAGATTGCACCGAAACGCGATATCGTCGGGGCCCATCTCCAGACCCATACTTGCCGCCTCGAGAGGTGCCCGGCCCGTGTAGTGGACGGTGCTGTCGTAGCCGAAGATTTCCAGATTGCCCACATCGCTGCCCGGGTGCCGACTGGGCGGAATCATCTGGACCATACCGCCTTGCCCCTGAAGCGCAAGTCTATCCATGTTCGGCGTCTTGGCCGCCTGCAGCGGCGTGCACCCATCTAGCTCGTCCAAGGCGTAGTCGGCCGCCCCATCGGGTACGAGCACCAGATAACGCAGATCTGCCAATTTACAGATCCTCCATGCGGATCAGCCGGGTCGCCCCCTCGGTGAAGTCGAGAGCATCGATCGCCGCCACCGCTTGGCGCATGGACCGCTCACGGGCCTCATGGGTGACGATGATCAAGGTCACCGTGCCCCCTTCCAGATCACGCTCCTTCTGAATCACAGAGGCAATGCTGATCTCTTCCCGTGCCAGAAGCTGCGTGATCTGCGACAACACGCCGGGGCGATCGGCGACACGCATGCGCAGGAAGTAACGAATGACACTGTCCTCGATGTCGGCGAAGGATACCGCCTCGTCATCGAGGATCATATCGCCAATCGCCGTCGTCGCACCCATTCGCTTGCGCTCGGCCAACTCGACCAGATCGGAGACCACGGCAGACGCCGTTGGCATCTGCCCGGCGCCAGCCCCGTAGAACACCTGATTGCCCACGGCGCTGCCGACGATCTCGATCGCGTTGAACTCGTCGTGAATGTTGGCCAGCAGCGACTCACTCGGTACCATGGCGGGATGCACTCGGGCCTCAACACGTCCGTCGGCGGTGTGTTTGGCAATGGCGAGCAACTTGATGGTATAGCCAAGTTCAGCGGCGGTCTCGATGTCGCTGGATTCGACGTGCTCGATGCCCTCGCAGTAGAGATCCTGCGCCGTGCCCGTCGCGTGAAATGCGATACGTCCGAGGATAGCCAGCTTCTGCGCCGCATCCATGCCCGATACATCCATCGTCGGATCCGGTTCGGCATAACCCTTTTCCTGCGCTTCGGCGAGGATTTCATCGTAGTCGCCTTCCCCGCGGGTCATGCGAGTCATCATGTAGTTCGTCGTCCCATTGAGGATCCCATAGAGAGACTCGACTCGGTTGGCCACCAGACCACTTCGCAACGAGCGAATGATGGGGATGCCGGCGGCGACGCTTGCCTCGAACAGCAGATCGACGCNCTTGTCCAGGGCGAGGGCGAACAGCTCGTCGCCGTGTTCGGCGATGACGGCCTTGTTAGCAGTGACGACATCCTTGCCGGCCGTCAATGCTTGCTTGATCCATTCGTAGGCCGGGGCAGCCCCCGTTAGTTCGACGACCACCTGGACACGGTCATCGGCAATCACCGCGTCCGGATCGGTGCCGATCACACCATCGGAGATCTGGGCCGCACGTGCCTTGCCGAGATCGCGAACCGCNATTCTCTCGATCTGGAACTCGCAACCCTTACGCTGCATGGCCGAGGAGGCAGATTGTAGAATCTGCACAACGCCCGTGCCGACGGTCCCCAGACCGATGAGACCAATACCGATTCTCTTGTCGCCCATCATCCCACGTCCTGTTGAGAACACCACGAAAACAAGGTCTGCCACTCGCGACGCTGAAGGTCGACGAGAGCTTCCACATCCGCTCCCGCCGCCTCGACGTCATCGATCAGTTGATGCGGGTCATACCCGCTGATTTNGGCCATCGCAGGATGAGNACCGACCTTGCGGAACCAATAGTGGCTGTTCGAAAAGTCACCCTCTCGTCGATGCATGATGCCATGCCAGAAGGAGCCGGTCGTATCGTCGATACCTTGAGAAACTACGTGCGAACGATCGAGCTCATCGACATAGAGCCACAAGGCCGAGACCAGGGTTGGGCGAGCAGCGATGNCAGGGGCCTGGATTGTGGTCTCCACCAGNGNACTCACTTCGGGTGATGCGCCCTGATCTGGAACCAATCGGGCAAGCGCCTGATCGGCAGGACAGGAGACGAATACCGGTTCGACGGCGTCAGCGATCTGTGCAGGTAAGTCCATCAATCATTCTCGAGGCTTAGGGGAAGCATTCGAATTTCGCCCTGGTGCCGATCATCGTCAATGAATGGTTTCGTCATCCACCGATGTAGACTGAAGTTGGAGACGCTGCTTTCTGACCCGTGGGCGCCGCTCGTCATCGGCAGAAGCACTCTGCAGGAACCGGTCCAAGGCGGCGGCGGCTTCTTTGGCTCGTCCCAACTGCAAATAGGCACTGGCCAGGTTGATCTGAGCATCTACGACGTGGGGTCCTGTCGTCACCCCTTCGATCTGTTCTACTGCCTCATCGTAGCGGCCCAGTACCAGCAGCAGATGTCCAAGACTGTGTCGCGCCTCGACCAGGTTGGGATCGCGTGAAAGGGCGGCCCGAAAGAGCTTCTCTGCTTGCGCACGTGCGCCGACTTGCTCGTGAAGGACGCCGAGATTGTGGTGAAGCGTGGCGCGCTCAGGGGTTCGCCGAATCGCCTGCTCATAGGCTTCCATCGCCCTCGTCCGGTCTGCTTGCCCCTCGTAAACATGGGCAAGCAGCTCCCATGTCTTGCTTNGTCCACCCTCGTCCTCCAGGGATCGCGCACGATCGAGGGCAGCCTCTGCATCGACATATCGCTGAGATCTCAGATACACCAGGCCAATGCTGCGGAAGGCGACACTCAGCGTTGGATCCGCCCGAGCCGCGCGACGGAACAGGACCAATGCCTCTTCGCGTGACCCCGAAANCAGCTTGGCTTCTCCCATCGCATTGAGGAGCGGGCCATCGTCAGGCGCGATTCCAAGACCAGCGGTGTAGTGATCCTCCGCTCTTTGTATATCCCCTCGACTCAGGGCGACCTTGCCCAATCTCAGCCGAACCTCGGCCATGGTTCGGCCAGAACGCCCGTAGGTGGCAAGGGCCTGCTCATGCAGGTTGAGAGCAGCCTGGGATTGTGCGAGCAACTCCAACAGTTCACCGTTGTTGGGAAAGTGGCCCAGTGCGCGATTGAGGGCCTTCGCCGAGGCCTGCAATTGCTCGGCTTGACGCAGACTGCGCGCCATGCCGATATGAGTCTCGCGTCGATCGGGCTGGAGTGTCAGTGACAGATCGAAATAGTGGGCCGCAGAGTCGTAGTCAGCTGCGGCCAGATACGTGCTGCCCAGGTTGTGGTAGATCGGACCGCTGGGCCGTGCGTGCACTACTTGGCGGTAGGCGTCCAGCGCTTCCGCGTAGCGCCCCATCTCCTTGTACACATTGCCGAGGTTATTCCACGCTTCAAGCAGCGCCGGATCGAGTTCGAGGGCCCGCTGGAAACCGGCGATGGCCTGCTCATGGCGAGCCAGATGAAGGTGAGCCGTGGCGATGTTGTAGTGTCCTCTCGCCAGAGCGGGATTCAGATCAAGGCCTCGGCGCGTAAACCGGATCGCTTCTTCGAATCTCTCCTGCTCCAGATGCGCTTTGCCCAGATTGACATGGGGACGCGCCATCTGCGGGCCCTGCTCGATGGCCGCCTCCCAGATAGAGATCGGCGATGCCCACACCTGATTGCGCTGCCAGGTGAGCAGCACGAGCAGCACGACACCCGCAAAAAACCACGGACCGTATCTGGACGTGCGCTGCCGCATCTTCTCAAGAAACCAACCGGCACACAGGAGAAACCCGGGCAAGGCTGGATAGAGACGATGCTCGTTCACGAGCACGTTCAGGGGGACGACGAGGGTTGGTGCAAGAGCCAGCAGAACCCAACCCCCGCCAAATGCGAGGTGTTGCGCTCCCCTGCGATAGCGCCAGAACAGGACGAGACCACTGAAGCAGAAGACGGTGGCCACCAGGACCGTCGCGTCAGCGACGCTCGCCGAGATGTTGAATTGAGGTTCGATACTCAGGTGGGTGGGCATCGCCATCGACTGCAGGTAGAAGGACAGTGCTTTCACCTGCGTCAGCCACTGACTGACGTGGTCGCGAACGGGAGAACCGATCGCCTTGCTGATGATGGACGCCGTTCCCACGACATACATGACAACCACAATCGTCGGCCCCACCAGGAGCTGCCATCGGTGGCGTTGACCGCTCAACAACAGATACCAGCCGACAATGGGGATGATGACAACACCTGTCGCTTTTGTCAGAACGGCCAGCAATGTCCAACCCGTCAGCCGGTACGCCTGACCGGCGCGAGCGGGGGCCAGGAGAGTCAGCATCGCTCCAAGCATCGACAGGGTCACAAGCGACGATGACCTGCTGCTGACATAGTTGACCGGTTCGGTCACGATGGGGTGCACGGCAAACAGCAATGCCGACATGAGGCTTACGTGGTCGGAGAAGCCGAAACGCCTCATGACACAGTAGAAGAGCAGGACGACGACCGCGTGCAGAATCGCGTTTACAACATGAAACCCGGCGACACCATCGATGGCATAGTTGATCGCGTAGGTCGTCAGCAGAAGAGGCCGATACATCCGCGCTTCCGGCATGACCGAGAACGCACCGGGGTCGACGAAAAAGGAGGGAATCTGTTGCCAGTCGCGCAGACGCTCATTGTCTGCGATAGAGTGGCTGTCGTCGTACACGAACCCATGATCAAAGGTATTGGCAAACAGAACGACGGTTCCCACTAAAAGCGCCGTGCATCCCCATCGATGAGAAGGTCCGCCGGCCAGGTATCGCATCATGACCCTCTCTCCGGTCGCACAACGGCTCGCAGGAGCGCAGTGATTTCGCGTCGATCCTCTCTAAACAGCAGCGCCGGCATCCCCCATGCGCCGCACACCATGATCACGGATCCGAGCAGCAGTCGAGTACCGGCGCCGTGGATCAGAGCCGAGAGCACCCAGTACGCACCTGTGGCCGTCGCGGCAGCGAAGGCGCTGACTCTCAGCAGATGGGCCCAGGGCAGCAGGTGTCGCACAGATCGGCTCAGCAGGTGAGAAATCGCCAGAAGCAGGACAAGGACCTGCAGATAGGTTGCGCTTACGGTGGCCACGGCGGGGCCGAGCATGGCCAGTGACGGATGGGCCTCGCGCAACCAGAGAACAAGCCCCACACTCAGCATCGTGTTGACCACCAGATCAGCAAGCGAGCCAAACAAGGCCCAGTTTGCTCGACCGCTACCCACGAGAATGGGGTTGTAGATCGCGCATCGCAGAGGCAGCATGAGCAGAAAGCAGCGGAACACGTTGGCGCTGTCGCCGTAGGCCGGAGGCAGATACAGTCGCATCACATCATCGGTGAACACGAAGAGGTAAAAAAAGAGGGGCAGAATAAGCCAGCTAAGCCGGACGACGGCGGTTCGAAACAAGTCGGCCACCTGGTCTATATCGCCCGCGGCCATGAGTCGACTGACTTCCGGGACCATGACGGTTACCAGCGACGCCAGAACCAGACTGACAGGCACCTCGATGGCACCCAGATGATAGATTCCCATGCGACTGGGATCGAGAAACAGGAGTACGACCAGTCGGTCCACCGACCGAGACAACGATCCCACGCCTTCGCTGGCCCCAATCGTAATCGCGTATCGCAGGAAATCGGACATCCCCACGTTTGGCCCTCGTGCCCTGCCGACGCGGCCGAGCGCGACGTAGGCGATCAGAAGACGCGCGAGACCTGCTGCCGACAGCGCGGCAAAGGTCAGCTCAACAGACCAGTTGAATACGTAGGCGCCTGACGCACTGCCGATCAGTACGACCGCTCCCAGCCAGGCGATGACCGCCTGCCACATGGGGCGCCCCGATGCGACGAGGGCTGCTTCGATATGTCCACCAGCCACCAGACAGAAGACATACGGAAGGAAAGAGATCAGAGAATCACCGAGTTGCGCTGCTGTCAGCCCATCTACGGAGAGTGCGATCAGTGGACTGGCGATCCACAAGACAAGGCAGAGGACGAGGGCTGAGGCCGCGAGCACGACAGTACTGCGGACGAGCAGTGCCCCTCGCTGCGGCGATTCACGTCGGGGCAGCGCGTACAGAAGGGCCCCCGGGATGCCCATCAGGAAGAAGGGAACGAGCGTATTTCCGAGGACCCAAATCGTGCTGAATTGGCCAAAGAGATCCGGTGCCCAGGCGCGAGCCAACAGGGCATTGACGACCAGGATGCTCCCCGTCGTCGCAACCCGACCACTGGCGACGATGGCGGCTCGTCGCGAAAGACCCAATCAGGCCTTCTCCGCTTCCAGAAGCAGGAAGGCGGCCCTGCCTGTCAGTCGGTTGCAGATGCCGTCCACAATCCTCCACAGCCCATGAGGCCACCAACGGGTCCAGTGAGGCATCCGCATCAGTTCGAGCACCTTGTTTCCCATCACGTGGGTCGTCGTTGTGCGCAGACCAGTAGCAGCCACCAACTGCGTCAAACTCTGTTGGTTGAAAGTGTGAAGGTGTGCATTGGCTGGTGTCAGTTGATTGCAGTGGATGCACAGATGTTGGAGGATCGTCTCTCTGTACGGAACTGTGACGATCAGTCGCCCACCTGGGCGCAAGACCCGTGCCGCCTGCTGGAGTCCGGCTGCGACATCCTCAAGGTGCTCGACCACTTCGGACAGCACGACGGCATCGAAGCTGGCCTCTGCCAAACCGACGGCGTACACGTCTGTCGCCAGGTAGGATGCTGCGTTGGGATAGCGGCCTCGCGCCGAGGCTACACCGCTGGGAGCGATATCGCAGGCCACGACCTGGGCTCCCCTACCGGCACACAGATCCGAGAGCCACCCCGACCCGCATCCGAGATCCAGTACTCTCATGTCCCGCCGCAGACGCAACCGATTGACGATGACCTGCAGTCGACGGCGTTCGGATGCGGACCTGATGTGTGACAGCGAACCCGGATCTTCGATGTAGTCAGCGTCTGCACGATAGTGCTGCTTGTAATCGTGCAGTCTGGAGGGTGTCGTCGGTGACGTTGAGGTCACGAAGTCGCTGGCTCCCTTGTAACAACAGAAGTTCCGGAAACAAAAAAAGTCCCGTTCGCCGGGGGCGAACAGGACGCAACATCATCGCGTCAACTTTGAGTCAGCGCTCGAGGGCTTCGGCCGCCTGCAGCACCTGACTGCGTTCGTCAGGAACCCTCGCCTTCGGTCGCGGCGGCTTTCACCTGGTTCTCAAGATACCCAACGACGCCTTTCAGAGCATCCAGCCGGGTTGTCGTGGCCTCTTCATTTAGCTTGAGGCCCTCGAACTCCTCTGCTGAGCCGAGCCGCTTTTCTCGTAGTTCATTAATCTGAGGCTCAATAGCCTGAAGTTTCACTTTCAAATGCTTCAGGCGCATGGAGGTGCCGTACTTCGTCGCCACCACTGCCAGCGCTGCCAGTATCGTCCAGATCATTTCAACGAATCAGACGGTAGCGATGGCGCCACCCATCGGTCTTTCACGGCCAGTGGAAGAGAAGGATTTACGTACACGCTCAGATGACGGAAATATAGCCGGGGCTAGCAGTTATGTCAAATTTGTCATCACGTCAAACGAATCGGTATGCGCCAGGCTCATCGAATGCGATCTGCTTCCCGTTGCTGCTTCACAATGAGAACGAAACGCCTGAAACGACACTGACGATTCATCCATCAACCCCTTTTGTCATCTCACCTCAACCCATGTATAAACAGACAGTTATCATATTTATATAACTTGGTATCAAGTTATGGCATGAGCCTTGCTAAACAGTAGACAGCTCTGAGTGGTACCCGCCTGAAACGCCTTTCTCGATCCGAATCCCGCCCGGGACGAAGTTCGAGAAGGGCGTTTCGTTTGTACGCCAGGCAGCTGATTGAGCGACAGACTCACCAACCCCCTCGGGGCGACGGGCTTTCACTTCTTCATCTCAGGGCGGAAGGGCACCAGCGCCGCGTCTTGCGGCCTGAGTTGGGTCGGCCAAACCGGTGGTTTCTCGTAAGACGAATACGCCACGTCCAGGTGCGGTGTGTCGACAGATACGTGCCCTCGATGGCGGGAGTCGAGCAATGCCTCGAGAGCACCGCTCACCAGCAGCGTTCTCTCCACGGGATAAACCGCGTTGCCCGTGAGAAACATCTGCTGCGCGTTCAGTGACAGATAGCTAAAGTGAGGATGCGGATCTCCGTGCAGATAGAATTCCGTGCCCGTCACTTCCCCATCGACCCGCCCTGCATACCCCCAGCCGGAGAGATATCCTCGCAGCATGAACGTCGCCGTCTGCAGTCCATCTGCGTACTCCATCAGATAGACGGCTGGTGATTCGCACACTTGCCGCGGATCTCCGTCTTCCCGCGATTCGATGTGGTGGGCTGCCGCGCCGAACAGATCCTGGGACCACCTGCCCTGTTGTCCCGCCTCCCAGACGGCATCGCCTTCCAGACACTGAACCGAACGGATGCCGGATTCACCGCCCTTGCGACGTTCGACCATACACTGAAGGGTCTCCAGCGCGTGGAAGCCATAGGAGTCGAGGCCCCCATAGGCGAGCGAGACGGCCTCGGTGACCGGCGTTTCCAGGTCGTACTCAAGCCCTGGATTGCGATAGGTGACCGGCAGCGACGACCCTGCCATGAACGGGATCTGAAGTTCACGCGCTCTGTCATACATCCACTTGGCCGAGTCCCAGTTCCATGCAAGATGTTTGTCGGAAAACACGGGCACCGACCGTCCCGAAGTGGCAAAGACCCCGCAGATCTGCTCGAAGAAGAATCTCCGTGGATAGAGATGCTGTTCTTTCTCATTCCACGCGTAGTCGCCGTGTTCGCCGATCAGCAGCACACCATCCACGGCCAGGTCATTCGTGTTCAGGGTTAAGGCCTGAACGATACTCTCGTAGACGGGAATATCGTGCTCCTTGGCCACATCCAACCCGACGTCTCGAGGGCCGACCTGGTCGAGATAGAACGACACAATTTCAACCTGAGGCTCGACAAGCCCATCGTCGGTCGGGAACCCCTTCAGGAACTTGCCAATGATGACATCGGCGTGGGAAAACGGATAGTACGTCGTGATGATCGCGGCGATTTTCTTCATGCTGTCGCTCTTGCTTATCCCTTCCACTTTCGCAGCAGGGAGCGCCAGACCGTCTCGATCTCTTCCCGGGCGCGGCAGGCGTCCTTCCACACGTCGGGGAAACACTCCAGCGCATATCCTGAGCCCTGCGGACCCAGTTCGACAACAGCCCACAGTTCACGGCCCGAGCGTGCTCCCCGCAGCCACGCCTCCAACACGGGTCGACAGAAATTGTCGCGCCAAGTGACGAAGTCGCCGTCGAGCTTGCCTCGTCCATCGGTGATGGGGGTCTGACAATGGCTGCCGGTGAAGGTGCGCAGATGGATGAGATCGCTCATTCGCAACAGATCTTTGCGATACAGTAACCGTTTGGCGAAGTCGTGCGGTCGGACCTGCTTGACGATGGCGGGGTGCGAGTGATCGAAATTCGTGCGTAGCTTCTTGCCATACTTCTTCTCGTACGCCGATGCGAGGGCGAGCCCCTTCTCGGGTGTCTCGGTACATGTGTCCCGATGCCATTCGATGGCCGGTTGGATTCCACACTTCTCGCCAGCCTTCATCACCGCATGAGCCACAGGCAGGGCTTTGGCCGTGGGTGTGTCGTGGTCACACAACTGCACGTTCACGTGTATAGCGCCGGCGTCGGCGAAACTCTTCATCTTGGGTAAAGCATCTTTGGCCGCTCCCACGTCGACACCGCCAACCAGCGTCAAGCCGTGCTTGTTCACTGCTGCAGCGATGTCGGCTGCAGCTCCCGCGCTGAAGCCATCGAAGCCGGCTTCCTTTGCTTTGCGCACTTTGGTATCCATCGACCACTGCTTTGCCGCCGATGGGTAGTTGGTAAGAGACCATGCGGCTGCGCACAACCTCAGTTTCGGCTTGATTTTCGGCTTCTTCCCAGGCATCTGATTTCTCCTTTGAATCGGGAAAGGACTCAGTCGAGTCGGTGTGGATGGGTATAGAGATTCGCCGTAGTCCCCCGCAGGAACCCAACGAGCGTAATCCCCGCTTCGCGTGCGAGGTCGACGGCGAGGGTCGACGGGCCGGACACGGCGGCGATGAAACAGACACCAGCCATCCACGCCTTTTGAACGATTTCAAAACTGACACGACCGCTCACCAACAGGACGGACAACTCTGGAGGGCGTTCCCCCTTCAGCACGTAGTGACCTACGAGTTTGTCCATAGCATTGTGTCGACCGACGTCCTCGCACAGGTGCAGCAAGTCTCCTGACAGGTCGAATAGTGCGGACGCATGAAGTGCACCGGTTCGTTCGAACTGCGCCTGCCCCTTGCGCAAGACATCGGACAAGGACCACAGCACCGGACGGGACAGGGTGAACGATCGAGAGATCGGATCAGCCTTCGTACGCAGCTGATCGATACTCGCCTTGCCACAGACTCCACAACTCGAGGTCGCATAGAAATTGCGCCGGAGTCGATCGACGTCGACTTCACAGGTGAGCCTGGCCTCGACAACATTCTGTTCGTTCGGCGGTTCGGCCGTGGCGCAATATCCGAGGGTTCCCAAGTCCTTCGGGGAGGGCAGCACGCCCTCGGTGAGAAGGAAACCCGCCGCCAGAGCAAGATCGTCACCCGGTGTGCGCATGAGGACGGCGATCGCCTCATCCTGCAGACGGATCTCCAAGGGCCCTTCGACAGTGATATCATCATCGCGGGGCATCGCCACGTCATTGCCCGCATCGAGCCGATGGATTTCACGCCGATCCACACTTCGATCTGCTAAACGATCAGACATGAAGTGAACTCACCGGCACTACATCGGCCCCACGCGCCGTGGCCCGCGATCCATGGCCAGCATGGACGCATCGAAGCTGCGGCGCAGCAGATCGAGTCTCGTCTCGAGGTAGTCAGAATTGTGCCAGAGATTCTGGAACTCATGTGGATCTTCGTGAAGATCATAGAGTTCGCCCTCTGACTTGCCGTGGTAGACGACCAGCTTGTAGCGCCGATCGCGCCACATGGTCGCAAAAGAGTTGTCAGGTTCATCGAGAGCGTCGTAGTACTCGCAGCGAACGTGATCACGATGGGGCGACGCCACCTGTTCGGCCAGCCTCTTTGCCAGAGAACGGCCCTGCATGTGGTGCGGCATGTCTATACCGGCGAGATCTAGCAAAGTGGGCGCAAGATCCGTCAACTCCACGAGACTATCGTCGACGATCCCCTCCCGCACTCGGCCCGGAGCACGGAAGATGAGGGGTACTCTGACAAGGCCCTCGTAAAAGCGACAACCCTTTGCGATCAGACCGTGGTCGCCCAGCGTCTCTCCATGATCGCTGGTGAAGATGACGACCGTGTTTTCACGTTGGCCGGTTTCGTCCAGACAGTTGAGCATACTCGCAAGGCTATCGTCGATGAGCTTGATCATCGCATAGTAGGCTGCCTGAAGGGTCTTGGCATCGCGACGCTGTGAGATCGGGTCTGCCAACTCTTCAACTTCCTGTTCGCCTCCTCCCAGACGGGGGCTGGCTGGGGCGACGGGATGTTTGATATCCAGCATCTCGGGCGTACGAGCACGAGACTGAAAGTCCACGCCTTCTGCTTCCAGTCGGCCTTGTTGTTCCAGATCTGACGCCTTGAACAACGGTCCCGGCATCTGTTCCGGATCGAAGAGCTTACGATAGGCGGCGGGTGGATTGAAGGGCGGATGGGGGTCGTAGACGTTAACACTGAGGAGCCAGGGTTGCCCACCCATTCTCTCCGTCATGAACTGGTTGGCCATCTCAGCGCACCACGTTGTCTGGTGCAGATCTGTGGGAACGCCCTGACTGTAGGGGGTGAGTTCACCTAGCACGGCCCCTTTCTCGCGCACCCAGTCAGCGTAGTCGTGCCCGTGCTGCCAGTCGTCTCTCGGCGCGTGGCTGTACTTCCAGTGGTTGTATCCATCGTTCGTGCGGGGCTCAACGCGACCGAAGGCACTGGCAAGATGCAGCTTGCCCACCAGACCACAGTCGTACCCAGCGTCAGCGAGCAGGCGCGTCACCAGAGGTGGTGCATCATCGGGGAAATGATCATTGCCATTACCCATGACATGCACGGCACTCGGATACATGCCCGTGAGAAAACTGGCCCGACTGGGCGTGCAGATCGGGCTCTGACAGTAGGCGTGCGTGAACGCTGTCCCTGTAGCGACCAGTTCGTCGATGACGGGTGTCGACACGTGGCGGTTGCCGAGGGCACCAATCGTGTCGTATCGCTGCTGGTCGGTGCAGACCCAGAGAATGTTGGGCGGCTGCGTCGACGCCAAGGGGTTCGTCCGATCTATAAACATGATTGCGGGGAAGGCGGCGCCAATGTTATGTTCGCCACTGGCAAGGGGCAACCATTTCGACGGCCCCCATACCCCTCCAACAAGACGCAACTGGCTGCATGAATCGTTTCCTCGACGCATTGGGCGCAGGCCCCCTGCTCGCCGATGGCGCCATGGGTTCTTACATCTTCGAACTCACGGGGAGACTGTCGGAACCGAACCATGTGTACGAGTCCTTCAGCCTCGATCGGCCCGAAGTCATCCGCGACGTCTATCTCGGATATCTGCGCGCGGGAAGTCGCTGTCTGACCACAAATACCTTCGCCGCCAACGCCGACTGCCTCGCTGTCGATGGGCTGGCCGAGCGACTTGTCGACTTGAACCGTGCTGCCATCGACGTCGCCCGTGAGGCGGCCGAGCAGTATCGGGCCAGTGAGGGCGGTGAGGAAATCTTNGTCCTCGCCTCCGTTGGTCCCACTACAGACCCCGATCAAGACGATGCATCGACTTTCGATGCGTATCAGGAGCAACTGGCGGCAATCGCCGGTGCTGACGCCTTGCTGCTGGAGACGTTTCGCTCGCTTGCTTCTTTGCGGCAAGTACTGAGCACGGTCGCGCAGATACCGAACAGGCCCCCGATCATTGCGCAGATGGCGGTGCAGCAAGATGCAGACGGGTGGTCCACATCCCCATCCGAACTTGTCGATGCGGCCGTTGCCGGAGGCGCCGCCGTTGTAGGGGTAAACTGCTGCACACCATGGGACGCGGAGACCTTTGTCGAACAGGCTTCACAATTGGCAGCCGTAGCGGAGGGACGCATTCGCCTGTCAGCCATGCCGAATGCAGGCGGTTTCCAGCACATTGGCAATCGATACATGACCCGTGTGAATCCGGAATTTATGGGCCGCTGGGCACGAACGATGACCCAGCGAGGCGTGAGCTTGGTCGGTGGTTGCTGCGAGATTCACCCCCGCCATGTGTGGGAGATGAACAACTATCTGGCCGGGTGGGGTACACGCTCGGCTGGCGTGACCGTCGAAGGTGCCCCGGTGAAAAAGCCGTCCGATGGTCGCATCAAACGCGACAATGGCGGCTTCTCCAGGAAGATCGTCGACGGTGAGTTCGCTGTGAGCGTCGAGATTCTGCCAGCGAGAGGAACAGCTCCGANGCTACTGCAGAGGAAGATCGATTTTGTCGGTNGCCTNGCCGCCAGTGGGTTGGCGGATGGACTCGACATCACCGACGGATCACGGGGAATACCTCTCATGCCGCCGGGTGATTTCATCCATGTCGTGCGTGAGCGACTCGGCTGGCAGCCGGGTCAGGATGGGCTCGAACTCATGCCTCACTTCACCAGCCGTGATCTGAATACGATGGGCCTTCAGGCTCGCCTGGTGGGCTACTGGGCCAATGGCATTCACAATGTCATTCTCGTGACCGGCGACCCCCCAAAGATGGCGCCAAGTTATCCGCCCTCGACGGCTGTCTTCGACCTGACCTCCGTCGACCTGATTCGACTCGTGAACAATGGCCTGAATGCAGGCGTCGACTTTGGCGGTCAGGCGCTCGGAAAACACGCCGACCCTNGAACGCGATTCACGATCGGCACCGGCTTCGAACCCGAATCTCTGGATCTGACGGCGGAGATGGAAAAGCTGACGCGCAAGATCGAGGCAGGCGCCGACTACATCATGACTCAGCCAGCCTTCGCGTGGGAACCCCTCGAAGTACTGAGTGAAGTTCGACAGTCCGTCCCCGTGCTCGTGGGAGTGCTCGTGCTGACCAGCCTCGATCANGCACTGAGAATGAGGCAGGTGCCGGGTGTCGTCGTCCCCGAGGCGGTCCTGGATCGCTTTGGACAGAGTGACGATCGCGCCTCGCAGGCTCAGGTAGGACGAGATCTTGCAGCCGAACAGATCCGTCGAATCCAGTCAGAGGAGTGGGCAGGTGTCTATCTCATGTCCCCCGCCTCCCACGATCCGGTCATTGACGTGTTGCGTGCTGGCNTGACCTGAATACCCCAATCTGAACGAACGGGCTGATCGATGAGTCTGCGTCAGGACCGGGGAAACTGACGGCTCACCGCCTTCTCGGCCGACGCCTTGTCCACGATCCGCCCGTCGTCGTGCTCATCTTCCACCCACGCCAGAATTCGCGCAAAATGCGGCCCCGGCTCGTAGCCCAAAGCGATCAGATCATCTCCATCGATCAAACGCGGAACCATCTCCTGAGTCTGGCTTGCCATCTCGTCGACACGCTGCCGGCAGAAGTCGTACAGGTCGAGTTTTCCGTGACAGCCGATACAGTCGAGACGATGAAGCTCCAACAACTGGTGAAAGTAGGGTTCGCGCAGGAATCGGTTCAGCTTCCCTGTGCGCATCTGCGGAGTATTGCGGAAGCGCATGTGGTGGCGGGTCAACTCCACGATCCGTCTGCGNATGTCATTCGACATGCGCAAGCGCCGAGCGACCTGNTCCGCCATCTGCGCCCCAAGCACGTCGTGCCCGTGAAAGCGAATCCGGTCACTGATCGTCAACGTGCCTGGTTTCCCGATATCGTGGAGCAGCACGCCCCAGGCNACGGCCAGATCGGGCTCTGAGAGACGATCCACTTCCGCGAGCATGAGTCCGACGTGCGTCCAGACATCTCCTTCCGGATGATGTTCCGGTGGCTGCTGGACTCCATCAAGAGCGGCGACTTCCGGTAGAATCGAGTGCAACAAGCCACTGTCCAGAAGCATCTGAAAACCCGGGGCTGCCCCGTGTTCGGTCAGAATGAGATTGAGTTCATCGCGAATCCGCTCGGCACTGATCGATCGGATGTGCTCGGCTCCATCGAGGATCGCTTGCCACGTCTCTGGTTCGATCCTGAATTGGAATCTTGCCGCGAATCGAACCGCGCGCAGCAATCGTAGATGNTCTTCGCCGAATCGTCTCGTGGGATCTCCGATAGCACGAATGACGCCATCGCGCAGGTCGCGCTGACCACCCACCACATCGATCAGTTCCTGGGATCCCAGATCAAGGAGCAGACCGTTGACGGTGAAGTCGCGCCGAGAGGCATCCTGCCGGGGATCGTGTGTGAATTGAATCGTGTCAGGATGTCGCCCGTCTGTGTAATCCCCCTCTCTTCGAAGTCTGGCCACCTCATAGGCCCGATCCTCGTGCAGGACACGCAGGATTCCGAAACGTTCGCCGCCGGCGTCGATGGTTCGCGGAAAGAGTCCCGATACCTGTTCAGAGGTGGCATCGGTGACCAGATCCCAGTCCTTGGGCTCGCGTCCAAGAAGCAGATCGCGGACACATCCGCCTGCGAGCAGAGCCTGGTGGCCTTGTGCAAGAAGGACAGCGCCAATCTCGGCGGCGCCAGCATCGATCGAGCCAGGCAGGATCGGCGAGAGGNCTTGCGGGGTTGAGGCCATTGACAGGATTCGATCCGATGGTCTAGCTAGAGATGCGCAGGAACAGGAGCGAACCAGAGCAGATGAGCCAGAGGATGAAACGAAGCCGATGAGTCAGCAAATCAGAGTACAACGAGCCCTCGTCAGTGTGTGGGACAAAAGTGGCTTGGAGCCCTTCGTGCAGGGTCTGCAGGCGCTCGGNGTCGAAATCTTAAGCACCGGAGGCACGGCTCGCGCGATTCGTGAAGCTGGCGTGAAAGTTACCGACGTTGATCAGGTGACCGGGTTTCCGGAGATCCTGGATGGTCGAGTGAAAACACTCCATCCTGCGATTCACGGAGGATTGCTGGCGCGGCGTGACGACGTCGAGCATATGAAGACGATTGCCGAACACAACATCGGAACGATCGATCTGGTCTGCGTGAACCTCTATCCCTTCGAACAGACCATCTCTCAGCCGGGGTGCACGCTCGAGGACGCTGTGGAGAACATCGACATTGGCGGGCCGACGATACTGCGTTCAGCAGCCAAGAACTTTCGGTCCATCTATGTGGTCAGTTCGCCAGCTCAGTACGCGGAGACCATCGAGCGTCTGCGGGCCGACGGCGGTCACATCGACCCCATCTATGGCCAGCGACTTGCGGTGGACGTCTATCGACAGACATCTCNCTATGATGCGGCCATCACTGCGTATCTCGCTGCCCAGTCCGGACTGCCTTCGTAGTCAGTGTCTCATCGCGCCCCCGATCCACTGCAGAGTCTCAGCTAGGCTGTGAGGGCCTGACGAAGCGGTGGGATAACGGTGACTTCGTCGCCCTCTTCCATCATGTAGGGATTGACGGTGATCCCCGTTTCGTGGTGAAACACTTCGATTCGCGGGTCTCCCGCCGACAGANACGCGGCCACATCCGCNCCGGAGCGACCGAGCGCTTCAGCATCCCAATCGATGGATAGGATGGGTGCCACATTCGAACGACCTGGGGCACGTGTCGCGAAGCGGATACTGTCCACGTCGGCCACCGCATCCTGGATCGCCTGCAATCGTCGCTCCCATTCGGCCCACTCCGCCTTGTGATCCCGTCGAACCCACATTTCCACCGCTGCAAGCAGGGCCATGACCTCTTCTTTGCTCGCCTTCATGGGACGTGCAATCGCGTGGTGTGGCGCGCCATTGAGGAACGCTGCCTGGAGGAGTGACTTGCTTCCCAGAACCAATCCCGACGACTGGGGGCCACGCAGGCATTTCCCCCCGCTGTAGCCAACCGCATCTACCCCGTCCTCCAGGTATCGATTGGGAACGTCGGGCCTTTCGGCGGCAGCATCGACGAAGGTGGGAATGTTGTGAGTCTTCCCAAGGTGGGCCATCTGCGCGACACTCACCTGGCCTCGATCTGCTGCATCGCCGAAGATCAGCAGCAGGGCGGTTCTGTCAGTGATGGCGGCTTCCATCTCGGCCAGAGTCTCAACCTCGATCAGTTTGACCCCCACCATCCGCACCGCATGATCATACACGTGACGATGGCTCTTCTGAACGATCACCTCGTCCGGCATGCCGGTCGTATCCGGCAGCCGTGCCATCCTCTCCGGATCGGTTCCGGCCACGGCTGCAGCCGTGATCTGACACAGGGCGGCAGCGCAACCATTGGTGACCATCCCCCATTCACACTGCATCAATTCGGCAATTCGCTGCCCCACCGCATCGTGGAGTTCGTCGAGGTGAACATACCGCATGGATGCGTCTACCATCGCTGCACGAGCCTCGGGCAACATGACACAACCACTGATGATGGTGTAGGTGCCGCGACAATTGATGAGGGGCCGCAGACCGATTTTCTCATATGTGGGAAAGTCGAGTTCGCTCATGATCATCCGTCGTCAGAGAAGTGGATCGGGAAACGCCAGTACAACCTTAGAGGACGTCCTCGGCGTGTTCGGCGAGGTAGGCCTCCATCGCCGCCATGCCGGTACTGGGATCGACGGCGACATTCTGCCGAGCCAATGCGACACCAAGGGCATGCAATGTGCGGAATAAGTTTGGGGCACGACACTGTTCACCCATTTGGCCGATACGCACGATATCGAATCCGAAGGCCCCCGCGATGAGCACCTTGAACCGATTCTCCATGAATTTCCTCGCCCGCGCATCGTCGATTCCATCGGGGATCTTGATGGCCAACACCGAGTTGAGACGATATTCCTCGGGCGTGAACAGCTCGAGGCCCATGGCCTGAATCCCCGTCTGCAGGGCCAGGGAACTGTGCAGATGTCGTTCGAAACGTTTCTCGAGTGTCTCCTCGATGATCAACCGAAGCGCTTCGTGCATCGCGAGCAGGCCTGGTACAGGTGCTGTGTAGTGATAACTGCCTTCACCCCAGAACCGCTCCGCTCGAATCACGTCCAAACACCAGTGTGGTTTGGCACCCTGGCGAGATACAATCGCCTCCCAGGCGCGATCTGAGAAGGAGATAAGAGAAACACCCGGCAGTGAAGACAGTCCCTTCTGACTGCCCGTCAGAAGAACATCGATCTCCCATTCGTCCTTCTTCAGCGGCATCGTACTCAGCGTGCACACGGCATCGATCATGGTCAGAGCGCCATGTTCATGGGCCAATCGCAGGATGTCCTGCAACTCTCGGGTCAAGACACCAGAAGAGGTCTCGCCCTGCACCATGGTCACCACGTCGTAGTGCCCCTGGGCGAGGGCATCGGCCACCATCTGGGCCTCAACCGGTTTTCCGGGCTCCGACTCGAGCACCGTCACCTCTGCACCGACCCCCTCAGCCATCTCAGCGAATCGCCCACTGAAAAGCCCGCACTTAAGCACCAGCGCCCGACGTCCAGGCCACAGGAGATTGCCCACAGCCATCTCCATCGACGCAGAGGCCGGGCCGGACACGCCGTAGATCTTGTCATCCTGCGTCTGAAAGACGTAGCGTGACATCTCCCGAATGTGGCGCAGGACCATCCCCATCGTGTCGCCCACGTGATCGATCACCATACTTCCGGCGCGGGCGACCTCTGCTGGCACCGGCACAGGCCCGGCTGTCATCAGCAGCAGGGGCTCTGCGGGCAAGACCGCAGTCAGGGGGGGCGGCGTCGGGCGCGTGATCGAACGGTCAACGGGACTCACGGTGAGACCTCTTCCATGAAGTAATAACACACGAGATGCATAAGGATGGTATGAATGTCTTCGACGCGCCCCATGTGATGGGAGTCGACGATAATGGATCGATCTGCCAACTGTGCCAACTTCCCACCGCCAAAACCGGTCCAACCGATCGTCTCCACGCCAAGCTCTTTGGCTGCCTCTACAGCCTGAATGATATTCGCGCTGTTTCCGGAACCGGAGATCGCCAGCAGAACATCGCCGGGCCGGGCAAGATTGCGAAGTTGCTCGGCAAAGATGACGTCATAGCTGATGTCGTTGGCCAATGCCGTCATCCAGGGCACATTGTCGGTGAGGGCGATCACACGAAAACGCCGGGCCTGATCGAGACTGGCTCCCTTACCCAGATCGTTGGCCAGATGGCTGGCTGTGGCGCCACTGCCGCCATTCCCACACAGAAAAATCTGTGCATCGCGCTCGCGTGCGGCGGCGAATTGCTCGCACATATCCTCAACTTGCCGAAGGTCAAGAGCATCGAGCGCGTCGCGAAGCTGCTGCAGATAGTTCTTCAAGTGTTTCATCTATATGTTGATCGCTTCATCAAATGCCGCCGCGGCGGCCTCCATGATCCCTTCGGAAAGGGTTGGGTGTGCGTGAACCGTGTGTGCCAATTCTTCCCACGTTGCTTCCATCTGTATGGCCAGTCCCAGTTCACCGATCAACTCGGTCACTCCAGAGCCCACCAGACAGGCGCCGAGCAGGTCTCCATAGCGGACCCCGAAGATCAGCTTGATGAACCCCGCTGTTGTACCGGTGGCAAGGGCCCGACCACTGGCGGCAAAGGGAAATCTGCCGATCCGGATTTCGATGCCTTGAGCACGCGCCTCCGCCTCACTGAGGCCGACTCGAGCCACTTCGGGATCACCATACACGCAAGATGGAATGGCACCTGGCAACAGGGCCGCCTTTCGACGATCGGTCATGAAGCCAACAGCCGCCACTGCTTCTGCCGTGGCCACATGGGCGAGGCAGGCCCCACCAATCACGTCGCCGATCGCCCAGACCTTCTCGCAGGAGGTCCGGTAAGCACTGTCGACGACGACCGACCCGCCTTCAGTAGCGATTCCGAGGGTCTCAAGCCCGGCATCTTCGATATTCCCCGTCACGCCGATGGCAATCAGTGCCAGATCGGTTCTCGCCGATGCCCTTTCCCCGTCGTCCCCGTCGCGCCAGACGACGGACGTGGTTCGACGTCGCGGTCCCCCTTCGATGGTTTCGACCTGAACACCCGTATGAATCTCCACGCCGTCGGCCGCGAGACGGTCCTCCACGACGGTGACGATCTCATCATCCTCCGTCGGGAGGATTTTGGGAGCCCCTTCCAACAAGGTCACCTTCGTACCAAACGCGGCGAAGAATCGCGCGAATTCGATACCGATGGCACCCGCTCCGATAATGGCAATCGATCGTGGGCGCTCGCCCAGGACCATCGCTTCACGGCTGGTCAAAATCCTCGGGTGATCAGCGAGGTCGACTCCGGGCAAAGTGAGCGGGCGTCCACCCGTGGCCAGCAGAACCCGGTTGGCGACAAGTCGTTGGTCGCCTTGCTCTGTTTCAACGCTGACGTCGCCTGACGATGTTAGACGTCCGTGCCCATGAATCACGTCGATCTTGTGGCGTCGCATGAGCCCCGCCACGCCCGCCGCCAGCCCGTCGGTCACCTCCCGACTGCGCTCGATCACGCGTCGCCAGTCGAACCCGATTTCACCGCGCACGCTGAGACCAAAGTCCTCTGCCTCTCGAAGCGACTGCAGCAGATGAGCCTGATGCAACAACGTTTTGGTCGGGATACATCCCCAATTGAGACAGACACCACCGAGGCGGTCGGCCGCCTCGACGACGGCCACTCGCCATCCATGTTGGGCAGCACGTATTGCCCCGGAATAGCCACCGGGGCCACCACCGATCACGACCAGATCATAGGGTTCGGAAGAAGCTACAGACATGGAAGGCACCGAGATACTTGTGGCTGGTTGACGTCATGAGACCGAACCGATAATGTAGCCAGCCTTCTCTCCCCCCGCTCATATAGATGCACCCTTCCCCCCGGCGCGTCTGTTGATTTCATGCACCGTTCACGCGATCCCATGGGAGAGTTTCTGTGCCCGCATCTGCAGCCGACAACAATACGATCGTCATTCACTCCGATGGCGCCTGCTCGGGAAATCCGGGGCCCGGTGGCTGGGCCGCCAGACTTCAGCACCCGGATGGCCGAATCCAGGAGCTAGGCGGTGCCGTTCCCGACACGACCAACAACCGTATGGAGCTACAGGCAGCTATCGAGGGCCTGCAGGCGGCTCCAGAAGGGAATGTCGTGATGATTACCGATTCCCAGTATCTGCGAAAGGGCATCACCGAGTGGATTCACAACTGGAAACGGCGGGGATGGATGACGGCGGCAAAAAAACCGGTGCTGAATCAGGATCTGTGGCGAATCCTCGATGAGTTGAACAGTGCACGGATCCGCTGGGAATACACCAAGGGGCACGCGGGAGACCCCGGTAACGAACGGTGCGACGAGATCGCCCACGGTTTTTCGCAAGGGTATACGGTGGAACTGCAGGCCATCGGTTAGGCGTCGATCAGAGCCAACCACGCAACCAGTAGACGGTGATGCCCACGTATTCCTTCACCGCTCTGTGCGAGGCGCGAAGGGCTTCGGCGTTCGGTAGGAACCTTCCCACAGAGAAAGGGCGCTGAACAGCCTGCAGGTCGGTCGGTGCGGGAATCACATCCACGCCCTGCCGTTCGAAGACGCCGATGGCGCGACGCATGTGGCAGGCGGAAGTGACAAGCAGGATCCGGTTCCACCCCCGTTCGTGCAGTAGTGGCGCCGTGTAGAACGCGTTCTCGCGGGTGCTGCGGGAACGCTCTTCGAGCACAAGAGCGCCGTCATGAACCCCATATTCCAGCGCTAACTGTCTGAGACGCTGCGCTTCGGTGATATCTGAGCCGACCAACGACTCGATCACGCCCCCACTCAAGATGAGGTGTTCGGCTTTGCCGGCACGCCACAGACGCATGCCAAACAGCAGCCGATCGAAGGCGCCGCCCACGTCGACTTCGACACGGGGTGGCACAGGGGCGCCGATGGCTCCGCCGAGGACGACGATCACATCTGCCTCTTGGTAGTCCTTGGCGAGTTTTTGTGGGAAGTCATCCTCCAGCGATCGGAGCAATGCGTCGCCCACCCAGGGCTGCGAGAAGTAGAGGACGAGAAAGATGCCGGCCAGAACCAGGCGTCTCGCGTCATGGGTTCGATGAAACACGCGACACAGCAGAGCCAGCAGCCATAGCCCTGCGGCCAAGCCGAGTGGGTAGGCCAGGGGCGCGAAGATCTTGCCGATCAGGACAAACAACGGGTCAGGATCGCAGTCGGCGTGCTGTGTCCGCCGTTGTGGTCACCAATTCGGCGACACGTCTCAGAACGTCCTCATCGGTCAGTCGACCGTCGGCAAAGTCTTCACTCAACGCGTAGACCTGGCGGGGGACGATCCAGCAGCGCAAATCGAACATCAGGCCCTGGATCACGGACAGGAAACTCATGTATCCATGGCGACCACCAGCGCTGGCCATGAGACCGACCACCTTTCCAGCCATAGCGGGACCACCGTGCTCGATGACCGCCTTGAGGGTTGCATTCATGTTGAAGTTGTAGACGGGAAAAACGAGGATAACGCCGTCCGCTTCTTCAAGAAGTTGCACGAGTTCGTCGTCGCCACTGACACCTGATTCCCCAAAGGGGAGAATGTGGTGCGCACCGGCGGTGAAGGTTGTCAGACGAATGCCGGCGGCCTCACCCGCCTCGGTGGCATGCCTGCACAGGCAACTGGTCAGACTGCCATCACCGAGTCCTGCATCGATCAGGGTAAGGTTCACGGCAGACGGCTGTGTCGGGGGATCTTCCGGGCTCATGGATGTGTGTGGGTGTAGGGTGTTGTGTGTTCAAGTGAATTCCTAATATAGCGCCCTTCCGCAACTGGATCTTCAGCCACTAGCCATCAGCAACCAGGAGCAACCATCAATGCGCTCAGTTCTGGTCATCACCCTCGTCATGCTCTGCTCGAACGTGATCGCCATGGGCCAACGCGTCATGGACGTCCCCACCGAGCGGCCCTCCATGATCGTCGAGCGGGCGCCAGGCCCTCTCACGATCGATGGTCAGGTGGACGCCGCATGGAAAAAGGCCGATCCCGTCGAATTCGTCTTCCCGTGGAATGATGTCGCCGCCGAAGGTGCCCAATCGACGAAGGCTCGTGTCCTGTGGGACGACGCCAATCTCTATCTGCTCTACGAGTGCGTGGACCCGTATCTCGACAGCGAGGTGCTCGACCACGATGGGCCGGTGTACAATGAGGATGCGGTGGAGATCTTCGCCACCCCCAATCCCGATAATGTGACAGCCTACTTCGGCTACGAGATGAACATCCACGGCACCTTTCTCGACTACATGGCCTTCAAAGGAGGTACGGATCGCACCAAGTCCATCCACTTCGAATGGGAAGCCGAAGGAATTCAGATTGCCACGACTCACGACGGCACACTGAATGACCACAGCGATACCGATCGAGGTTGGATCCTGGAAATGGCCATCCCCTTTGAGAACTTCCGGCATCTCGGGGGCACCCTGCCTCCCAAAGAGGGAGATGTGTGGCGATGGAACCTGAATCGAACCAAGGGATATGATGGGCAGTTCAGCATCTGGTCGGATACGGGAACCGACCAGGCCAATTTCCATATTTCGGATCGCTTCGGGTACGCGACCTTCACCACCAACGTCGCCGACTGAGTCGCCTTGAGCCGACCGAGTCGACTGAAAAGCAAACCGAAGGGGCCTCATCCACGTGTAGGACGAGGCCCCTTTTCCTTAGTCGGCACCGAATAGAGCGACCCGTTCTTTCTCCGCCCGCGCACGTCTCACCTCTGGAGCTTCGTCTGCAGCACCCAGGAAGCGATAGAAGTCTTCCCCATATTCTCGGGTCCTGACCACAACCGGCATCGGTACCGCATGCCCCAAGACGAGGGCCTGCTGTTTGGAGTCGAGACTGGCCAATACACTGCGCAGTCCCTCAGTTCCGCTGACACCGGTGAGAACGGCGGAGATATCCTTCTCATCATTGAGCAACGCCGTGATTCGAGTTCCCAGCTGAGACAGGACTTCGTCGTCGATGCCGGAGGGGCGCTGATCGACCACCAGAAGCGAGACGTAGTACTTGCGCATCTCTCGGGCGATGGTGCCGAAGATCGTCTGCTTGGCTGCTGCGGGATTGAGGAACTTGTGAGCCTCTTCGATGGTGATCATCAGTTGACGCGGCTGATCTTCCGGGTTCTGGGTGGCATAGAACTTCTCGCACTTCTTGACATACATCTCATGAATACGCCGGGAGATGATATTGGCCACCAACAGGTAGCAGAGCATGCTCGTCTGCTGTCCGAATTCGAGGACCACATTGATGCCGGCATCGAGATACTGCATGATGCGATCGACACAGTCGTCATCGCCGCCCCCCTTCTTAACCATGAAGGGGAAGTTCTCGAGCCGTTTCAGCTTCCGGTGCAGAGCTACAAGCGACCCCGGATGGGCGCCGATCTCGTTGGCAAACTCCTCCACATCGGGCCCCTCCAGGCTGAGCAAGGTGCGAAGCCAGCGATCCTTGTAGAGGGCATAGACCAGATACGCCGACTCTACCGCCGTGGGGTTGAGTTTGAGTTCGTCCTGCAGTGGCGCAATGTCTTCGACAGCGATCTGATCATAGGAGATGTAGACCTCGTGGTCGGGCTGGATGCCACGAGAACGAGTCGATTTTGGGTCGAGGGAAAAGATGGCCACCCGCTCACCAAACAATTGCTTGAGGCCTTTGACGAAACTCGAGTTGCTGCCGGCCGTCTCTTTCATCGCCTTCCAACCATACTCGTTGTGCATGTCGAAGATGAGATTGACCGCCCTGTCGTAGTGAATCAGCCCACACAGGGCCAGTCGGGTCAGAAACGACTTGCCCGTGCCTGTCTTGCCAAAGATGCCGTTGGATCGTTCGGCGAAGCGAACCATATCGACACAGACGGGGGTCTCCATATCAAGCGGAGATCCGACACTGAAGTAACGTCCTTCGTCATCGCCTTCGGAGCCAAAGATCCGCGACACGTCCCCTTCCTCCGCGTCCTGAACGACGGAGAAGTGACTGGGGATCGCTTTCACTGGTCGTGGGCCATCGTCGGATCCGGGTGTCGCCGCTGTTGGCATCATCAGCATGGGGCGCAGCGAAACGATGTTGTACGTCCCCGTACCGGCCAGAATTTGCCGCAGCAGTTCATCGGTGCGCTCTGGCGGATGAAGAAGAATCTCGCCGTTGGTCGCATCGAGACGCATGTCGGTAACCATAGAGAAGAAATCGTTCTTATCGCCTTCGATGACGACGAATTTCCCCGCCTTCATGTCTTCCACATTGCGCTCGGCATCGAGTTTCATCTCGAGCCCCTCGACAAGCGATCCCTTCGTGATCACCCCCACGCGCCCGCGAGGGTCACGTGCGGCAGGGTTCTGTCGGTCCTCGCCCGCCCGGCCAGGCTCCTCGCCTGCCGAGTCAGGCTTGCCTTCGGGGCCGAGGGGACGATCGGTGCCGACGCTCATCTGGCCACCTGCGTCTGCTCAACCTGCGTGCTTTGGCGTTCCTTCAGCCGTCGAACGATGGCGCTGAGACGGTCGTAGTCATCTCGCAGCAGCCGGGATAGCTCTTTGCCGGTGCGCAACACATATGCCTGCTGGTGGGCTGGATCGCGAGCTTCCAGCGCGTAGCATAAAGTCGCCAACAGTAGTTCATCGGTTGGTAAGCCCGGGGCATCGAGCAGTGAGCGCAGCAGCTGGTCATTGGCGGTCACAGCCTCGACCTGTGGTGCATCGCACAGATACACGAAACTGTGGATTCGAGCAGGTTGGGGCGGATAGGCCAGCACGGGATACGCGCCGTCGAGATAGCCCAGCACGAAAACGTCGAAGTGGGTTCGGAGAAGTTCGAAGATCTGCGGCTGCTCGAGGCGCAACTCCTCCTCGGACTTTCCGTAGGCACTGGGTCGTCGATTTGCCTCCAAAGACTGGGTCTGCGCGTTGTGAACGACCCCCAGAATCGGCATGGGTTCTGTCTCGATCCGTACGAACTGACCGAAGGCGGGGGCACCGTGGAGTCTGACCGATTCGGCCACCAACTGCGCAGTGCTGCTCTCGATGACTTCGCCCGTATGAGAGATCTGCGCAGAATCCCCGGAGATCTGCTTGTCGTTTGACTGGCGCTGCGGATCCGCCACCTGGGGGACAGGGTCACGGAAGCTGTCGAGGCTTCGACTCCCAAGTGCATGGGTCATCGGTTCGTGGTTCTCCCTTGGCATTCAGATGGCAGCGGCGCGTTTCCGCAGACCTTTGAGTGATACGCGGGCACGGACATCGTGACGGACAAACATCTCCTCCAGATACCGGTAGAAGGCCTCCCGATCGGCCCCACGCACGACGGCCCGCTCGTGGGCCTCGGCGAGACTGACTGGATATCCGTCACCCTTTTGCGCCTGATCGAGCACACCGGCGTGGACTCGATCGAGCAACTGCGAATCCGCAGCGACGTAGGTGGGGATCTCGACACGGGCCACTTCCTTGCCCACGTGCAGATAGAAGAAGTGCACCCCGTGAGGCCCATAGTCGTCGAGGATTCGAGAACCGCTGCCAAAGACGGCAGACCTTTGACCCGGCTGCAACACGCGACGCAGCAACACTGCATCGGATATTCCCTGAAGAGAATCGCACGGTCGCTCAATAATCGGAGGCGATTCTGAACTGGGCTCAGGAGCTTCAGGGCCTGCTTGCAACCCCGGGCAACGGTCGCAGTTTGTCATCGACATGGGACACATGGCGATGCGCAGCGCATTGACCAGGTCACTGCCACCGGGTCGCGAGATGTATCCGGCCAGAGGGATGCGTCGGTCGGCGAGCAAATCGAGGGCACTTCGGATCTGCCGCAGGCAGTCGTCGCGAAACTCAGGCGGTCGGCCCTCTAACGACCACATGATGAGAGTACCGTCGTTGATAGCTAGCGTGGAATGTCCAGCTCGCTGCGATGCGGCAGCCAACTCGGCCAGTTCGGTCAGTTCGAGCAGAGCCCGGCGGAATCCGACCACATCACGACTGATACCCGTGCGCCGCCCGCCCCACTCCTGATACAGTTCATGCTCACGCCAGAATAACTGCGGCCTACTGCTGAGCAGGGCTCGCTCGCCGCTGCCATAGTGAAGAAGCACATACCCAATGTTGAGCAGAAAGCAGGGGGAGATTTCGTGTCGGTCTGGAAAGATCTGTGACCCGTCGGTGGCGGCCACACTCAGCTTCGATTCTCGTGTGGGTGCGTCGATCACTTCAGCAAAGGGCCCATAGAACTCAGCCAGTAACCAGCTGACCCTGGCAGATTGCGTCATCTGCTGAAGTTCTTGCCACCGTCCAGCCTGCCCCCACTCCAGCAGCAGGTCGACGGCGTGGTTCAACCGCTGTTCGAACTGGGCAGGCGCGTCGACCTGCGCTGCCACCATGGCGTCGACCTGCCCTTTCACCGCTGTCAGATCCAGCACGCGACCTCTACTTCCAAGTCTGACCGCCATCGTCGGATCGTTGCACGGACTCTATCCACGCATCGAGATCTTTTGCTGCGATGCGACGAATCGTCGCAGTGTCCGCGATAGCGACGTACTGGCCCACGGCGCCCGTCCCATCGGGACGGTTGGTCTCGACGCGCAACTCTTCGTAGGACACGTCGGCGGCCAGAAGCACGTCGACTCTCGCCTGGGCACGCATCTGTCGACGCAACAGAGCCGGCTCACCGACGTCGGGCACACGGAATCGAAGAGTCACGCGACCCAGTTCAGCATCGAGGCTGAGCCCGTAGAACCGGCCGAAGTCCTCGTTGATCAGATCACGCACATCGTCGAGGTGGACATTCAGCGCTTGACGCGGCTCTCGCTCACTGCGGTCGACGGGCCCCTCGTCGTCTTCTTCGTCAGTCGGAACCGACGAGGAGCGTTTGCTGGTTATGTCTTCAAACCCTTCCAGCGAAGGGCCCCAGATCCATCCCGTGAGTTCGAACTTGACCCATTGTCCATCACGGCCGACCTCTTCGATCTGCGTCCCCTTCTCGAGAACGCCCAGCCGAAGACCCTCTGGACTCGACCGGATATTCTCGGTCGGCTTGGCGACCTCAAAGACCCGCCGGGCTCGCAGATGTTCGGTGGTGACCATGAAGACGACGAGCATCGTGCCCAGCCACAACCAGCGTGTCGCACGTGGTTGACCCACAAGACCTTGGCCCGTGGCTCGAGTCCGTAAGAATCGGTGCAGTGGTGACATGGAACCTTTCATGACCATTAGACGGCGATCAGACCTCAAATGACAAGATTGAGGCCAACCTACCTGGGCCATGAAACCCTGTCAACGCGAAAGAAGCACATCTGAGGTGGTGCACTTCACTGGCTCTGTAAGCGCTCCACAAAGGCCATGATAGCGCCGTAGCTGACCGTCAATACACCGGCGATCAGAACAGCGAGCAGGAGCAGGAGCAGAGGCTCGCGATCAGGTGGTCTGGGAGGCTGCTGCCGTCGTCCGAACATGAAGGGGGGGGTGTCCTGCAGTGAAGCGAGGCTGATTTCTGCCGATAACAACCGATAGGGCTGATCGTCTCAATTCGTAGGCGGCAAAGTTTGTCGACTGGGGCGTAAATTCCACTATCTTTAAACACTTACCATCAACCACTCGTTTATCTCTCGAACCTTGATTTGACCATCGCCACCGACGTAGCCGAAACCATGGATCGTGAAGCCCTCGTTCAAGCGATTCTCAACCTTGAGAACGACGTTGAGGATCAGGTCACCGACCCCGCTCTGGCCTTTGACCTGGCTGGCCACATCAAGGTCCATGTGGATGAGTTGGTGGCTCTGGGTGCTGGACCAGGTTCAGGTAAACTCAAGCGTAAAAAGACAAAAAAGGCTCGCCCTCCCAAGGGACCGATCCCTCGCCTTGAAGCGCTGCCTCCAGTTGACCAGGCCCGGTGGATCTTTATGGAGCGTTATATCCCTCTGGAGAGACACGAGGATATTCTCGGCCTCAAACTCCCCTCGGAAGTCTTCGCCGAATACCAGAAGTCCTTTGACCGCTTCATCACCGATCTTCTGCTTCTTCCTCGGACGATCCAAGCTGTAGAAAAGAACGCCATTCCTGCCCTGCAGAAACAGTTCGCCACCTGCGTCCTTGTCTTCCGGGCGCCCGAACTGATTCACAATGACGAAGCTGTTCCCGTCAGTGTCGAAAGTCTGCGAGATGCCTTCCCGTCGTATTTCTACAAGAGAAAGAAGAAAGCGAACTGGTTTGAGGCACACGACTTCTACCGGGAACCGATCAAAGCTCCCCGCTGGGTTCTTTGCGACACAGAACACATGAACTGCACGCTGCGTCGACCGGAGCGCAAGCTTGCCGGATACGCACGGGACTGGGGTCTGCCCGAAGATTGTGGTCTGCAGAAAAACCTTGTCGAAGATCTCTACGATCGCATCCTTGTGGGGGAAGCGCTGGAGGAGGATCTGTTCGCTCGTACTGTGAACTCCCTGACCACGACTGGATATCGCACCCGTAAGAAGGGTGCCCAACGCCTCGCGTTTGCTGTGCAGAAGGTTCACAAGGTGACGATCCACGGCAAAGTCGGCGTCCCCCACTGGAAGGCGAAGCGTCGGCACTGGCCGGGCGTGTATCCAAGTCTCGCCTTCCACGAGAGCTGAGCAGACGTCAAATGTCCGATACCGAACGCATTGAGCAATTGCGGCACACGATTCAGGAGGAAGAGAAACGATTCCTCATGGATCGGTATGTCACGCTGTTGCTGGGCCACTTAGAGGACGTTGACGAAGAAGAACTCGACGATCGGACCGTTGAGTCCCTGCTGGTGAGTCGTCCATATGTCAGCGAAATCCTGGCCAACAAGATCGCGGAAGTGCTCGAGAATGCAGGCCACGAGGTTGAGGACATTGAGCGCGAGGACGCCGATGGCGACGAGGCCGTCGCTCACGCCGAAGCGAACGGCGCCGAAAATGGTGGCGAGAATGGCCGGCAAGGCAATGGACAAGCAGGACCTGGCGATGGGGCAGAGGACTTCGACACAGCCGTCGAAGACGAGGACTTCGCGGCCCCGCTCGATGGTGAGGATGTAGGTCCGGATGCCGACGACTCTGACACGATCGAGGTAGGGTCGGATGCGGTCGGCCTGTTTGACGACGAGGAAGAAGGCGAGTCAGACGGCGCTTCTGCGTCCGAGGAGGAAGGGGCACCCGGCTTCGAACCCACGGTCGGACACGAAGCCGAGGACACGCCCGGATTCGAGCCCACCAAGGGGCATGAGGTCGAAGAGACACCCGGCTTCGAACCCACGGTCGGACACGAAGCCGAGGACACGCCCGGATTCGAGCCCACCAAGGGGCATGAGGTCGAAGAGACA
>PATE01000019.1 GCA_002712305.1 Gemmatimonadota bacterium
AATGCCGCTACCCGAGAACCTCGATCTGACCAAGCTCTATATCGCCAACTTTCCGATTCAGGGTCGGATCAAGCCCAAGGCACGCGACGAATTCATCCGCCTCTTCAATGAAGGATCGGTGCTGCTGACCTATCTCGGACACGGCAATCCAGAAACACTTGCTCATGAACAGATCTTCGTCGTGAGCCGCGATCTGCCCTCTATCGACAACTCAGGACGTCTGCCCTTCATGTATACGGCGGCCAGCCAGATTGGCGTTTTCGATGACCCAGATCGACAGTCCATGCCCGAGGTGCTGCTCAACGAGCCCCATCGAGGTGTGATTGGATTCATCTGTGCGACCCGTATCGGCTTCCATTCGTCCAACGCGCTCCTCGCCCTGAAATTCCACGAGAGCATGTTTCGCACGAACCGCGATGGTTTGCCCGTCGGTCTGGGTCTGTTGGAGGCGAAAGCTATCGCGCACGCATTGGTCGTGAAGGACGTGCACCGGACGAACGTCGCTCGTTATTCACTGATCGGAGATCCGACTCTGCGTCTGGCTGTGCCGCGAGTCGGGATCGTCATTGAGTTGCCGGACACGCTCGAAGCACTGCAGGAGGCGACGCTACACGGGCGTGTCGTCGACGCAAACAATGAATTGCGGGCCGACTATGACGGCCAGGCCCTGGTGCGCGTTTTCGACTCCGCCGTTCTCTCCGATCTGGACGGACTGCTCTATGTCCAGCAGGGGTCTGTGATCTTCCGGGGACACGTCGATGTCGTGGATGGCCGTTTTTCGGCAACGCTGCGAGTCCCGAAGGACATCTCCTATAGAGCAGCCGATGGTCGCGCCAGCGCATACGCCGTTCGAACCGACGGCACGCAGAATGCTACAGGCCTTGCTACCGCCCCTGCCTTCGGGGCGAGATCGAAGATCCTGCTGGAGGGAACAGCTCGCGATATCGACCCTGACGTCGACGGACCGCAGATTCGAATCGGTTTTCAGGGTCAGACCACGTTTCGCGATGGGGATTTCGTCGCACCGCAGCCCGTGCTGCGGGCGATCCTCAGCGACCCGAGTGGGATCAACGTCACCGGCGAGACGGGCCACGAGATCGAGCTGATCGTCGATGAAGAGCGAATGGTCGTTACAGACCACTACAATAGCTTGGCGGGCGACTATCGACGTGGGCTGCTCGAGGTCGAGTTGCCCGTTCTGGAACCCGGCGACCACACCCTTAGCCTGCGCGCGTGGGACAGCTTCAACAACTCCACTCGTGTCGGCGTGACGATACGAGTCCCGGCCTCGACACAGCAGGGCTTGTCCGATCTGCTTTTCTATCCGAATCCGTCTCCTGACGGAAAGGGACACTTCACGTATGTCCTGTCCTCTCCCGCCACGTCATCCCGCCTGCGGATCTATGCCCTGTCCGGTCGGTTGATCGACACGGTGGAGGGCGGCACAGGGCCTGGCTACCATCAGATGAACTGGACGCCGCCGATTCGACTGGCGGGCGGGACCTATCTCTATCGGCTTGAGGTGGATCTCGTGGATGGCTCTCGATCGACTGCGCAGGGCCACCTGCAAGTTGTACCAGGTCCATGAAGTCAGGGGTCGATCAACGGGCTCTCTGTCGATGCGCTCTTCGCAGTTCTATTCGAGGAATGTGACGTCCCACAAGCCCGACTGGGCCAACGGCCGCAGCACGTCCTGCCTGAACCATCCATAGACGCCCGTCGATGGCTCATTGGCACGACTCACGTGGGCGACAGCATAGCGCTGAAGGAAAGCGTCGTCCTGCAGCAGTCCCTGCAGCGGCACGTCGTACCACGAATCGAGAAAGGGATTCGTCTCAGGAATCTGAGTCGAGGCGCGAGGCAGCAGGATCGCCGATGAGAGCTGCTCGAACACGTGGCGGTTGAACGCAGCGTGTCCCTTGATCCCGCGTCGATCTCCCGGCGCGTGTGCCATCTGAGCGTGATTTAGGCCCAGCAGATCGATGACGGCACCGTCGTAGCCATAACGGATCCCGCCCGCCATGAGCACGCCCACATCTGGCACGTCGGTGAACAACGCATTGAGTCGCTCGCCTGTTACGCGACCTCGCTGGGCGATGTGGATTTCGCCGGCGAAGGGCAGATCACGAAGGCGAAACCACTTCGTCGTGCTCGCGGCGACAATACTCAATCCCATAACCAGCAGGACCGGCACGCGCAAACGGGACAGTCGAAGTTGCAGGTCACTCATGTCCACGTGATCTGCCAACCATCTTGCAGCAGCAAAGGCGGGCAGCGGAAGCAGCGGCCACAAGGGTTGATAGAAGCGAAACTGAGAGAAGTGATCGCCGCCCTCGATCACAGGGATGGCCAGGCCCAAGGCGACCGATTCTGATGGTCTGGCTCTGCTTCGCCGCTTCGTCTCTCGTCCAATTCCAGCTGCGAATCTCAAGGAAGCGGGAAGCCGGCACGGCTCTCTGAGGATAGAGCCACGTGAGACGTGGCTCCGGCGCGTCACGTCAACCCCAGTCTATTTCCTTGGTTTGCTTCCCTTGCGGTGCTTGCTCGGCTTGTTCTTGCGCTTGTTTTTGTCGCCCTTGCGGTCCTTCGACCCCTTGTTGGCATCGCGCCGTTTCTCGCTACCGAGCCGAGCCAATCGCAGTCGCTGGCCGCAGACACGGACCTTCTTCAGCGTGCGGAGGAGATCATGTCCCATGCCCTCCGGCAGGTCGATGGTACTGTACTCGTCGTGGATCTCAATACGACCGATGTAGGCCGGATCGAGGACCGCTTCGTTGCTGATGGCGCCCATGAGGTTTCCAGGCCTCACTCCGTGAGTGCGACCCACTTCGGCGCGGAAGCGTTCCATTCCCTGCGGCGGCTCGGTGGAGCGCGGCTTCTCTGAACGCCCGCGATCGCCAGGCCGATCCAGTCGATCTGCCGGTCGACTAGTTTGGCGATCCGCCGGCTGATCTGTCCGGCGATCCTTCACCTGATCCCGAGACCGACCGTTGGGCGGATCGTGACGAGGCATGGCTTGCTCCACTCGACCACGCTCTGGTTTCCGGTCGGCTGGCGCCGCTGCCCCACGACCACGCCGGTGATCCACGTCTGCCGCCAACAACAGGGGCTCATCCCCCTGGACCATCTTCGCCAGAGCCGCCGCCATGTCGAGGGCGGCCACATTGTGTTCCTGCCGGTACTGTTCCAGGATCATGCGAAACAGACCGAGATCCTCCATGGCCAACACGTCGGTCATGGCCTGCGTGAATCGAGCGATTCGCTGGTCGTTGATCATCTCCGTCGACGGGAGCTCAAACAGAGGGATCTTCTGCTGTGTTGCGCGCTCGATGGCGTAGAGGAGCCGTCTCTCTCGTGGTGCGACGAAAGAGATCGCCCTTCCCGAGCGACCCGCACGCCCCGTGCGACCGATGCGATGGATGTAGGCCTCGGCGTCATGAGGGATATCGAAGTTGATCACGTGGCTGATGCGATCGATGTCGAGGCCACGGGCGGCGACATCGGTGGCCACGAGAATGTCCAGTTTGCTCTTCTTGACCTGATCGACGGTCTGTTCCCGTTGCCGTTGGGCCATCTCGCCGCTGAGGGCGGCACTCGCATAACCGCGTGCTTCCAGCTTCTCGGCCAGCTCTGTCGTCATCGTGCGTGTGCGGACGAAGACGAGAACACCATCGAACGTCTCCGCCTCGAGGATGCGTGTGAGGGCATCGATCTTGTGCTGCCGGCCACTGACCATCCAATGGTGCTGGGCGATCGTGTCGGCGATGGTCGTTCGCTCTTCGATGGTGATGTGTTCGGGGTCGCGTAGATGTTTGTCGGCAATACGACGGATCGGCTCGGGTATGGTCGCGGAGAAAAGAGCCGTTTGCCGATCGGACGGGGTCTGTTGCAAGATCCATTCGACGTCGTCGATGAATCCCATGCGCAACATCTCGTCTGCCTCGTCCAACACCAGGCAGCTGAGCCGATCGAGGCGCAGGGACTTGCGCCGCATGTGATCCATTACACGACCGGGCGTACCCACCACGACGTGCACGCCGCGTTTGAGTGAGCGTAGTTGTCCATCGTACGGTTGGCCACCATAGATCGGCAGCACGTGGAAACCCACCATGTGCGCCGCATAACGCTGAAACGCCTCGGAAACCTGAATCGCAAGTTCGCGAGTCGGAGTCAGCACCAGCACCTGCACGTCTCGGCGAGAGATCTCAATTCGTGACAGCAGTGGCAGGGCAAAAGCGGCGGTCTTTCCCGTGCCCGTCTGCGCTTGGCCCAAGACGTCTCGACCCGAGAACACGAGGGGGATGGTCTGTGCCTGGATTGGTGTAGGGATCTCGTATCCGACCTCGGCCAGCCCCTTGAGCACGGGCTGGGTGAGGGATAGATCCTGGAATGTCTCGGCGCGATGCTCGGCCATGGGGAAGGAATCTTCTTCGTCTGGTGGGTGAACTACAGCCGGTAAGGGTACCCCATCCCTCGGCTTTTCGCGCATTTATTCGAGATCGCCAGCCTCCTTCGAGGAACGCTGGCGTTTTCCGAAGAAGAACGGTCAAGTATTCTAGGCAGTGATGTGATGGGGTGACCAGAGACCGTCGAGTATTCCGACGAGCCTCCAGGAGCGGTCCGAAGTCCAAATACAGGTGATACGTAGATGAAAAGCAGAAAGTTGGGTCGTACAGGACTGCAAGTCGGAGAGTTGTCTCTCGGTGCCGCTTTCGTCACACGCGGGGAAGCCGGCTACGACGGCACGCTCCCCATCGTTCGGCGAGCCCTCGAACTGGGCGTGACCCTTGCCGATACATCCGCTGACTACGGTGACAGCGAAGAGGCGCTGGGGTGGGCGCTGGAGGAGGTTGGGGCGCCTTGTATCGTGTCTACCAAACTCGGACCGCCGTCGGGTTGGACGGATTTCGATCCGAAGGACAAAGACCAACTCAAGCGCATCGTCGAGCAGTGCCTGAAGAATCTGCGACGTGACGTCATCGATATCATGATGGTGCACGAGCCGGATCGACCGGGGCAGTTCGACTGGTATGAGGACGACGGTTCCTTCCACGGTCCCGTCGTCGATCTGCTCGAAGAGCTGAAACAGGCTGGTGTGATTCGTTTCACGGGGATCGGTGGAACCGCGGTCTATGAACTGGCTCGCCTGTGCGACACAGGCTGGTATGACGTCGTGCTCACCGCCTTTAACTCGAGCCCCTTGTGGCGAGATGCCCTGACGCACGTCATCCCCGCTGCCAACCGGCACGACATGGGTGTCTTTCTCGCCTCACCCACCCAGCAGGGTTGGCTCGTCAAGAAATACCCCTCCGTCTATGACGGTGCTCCCTGGCTTGCGCCACAGCGCCGGGCGCAACTACAGGCACTCTACGCGTTAGCCGATGATGTGGGGATCGAACTGCCTGTGCTCTGTCTGCGCTGGGCTCTGGGAGTGGAAGGGGTCTCCACCGTGCTGACAGGGCCGCGTAGTGTGGAGCAACTGGAACAGAACTTCGAGGCTGTAGAGGCAGGTCCTCTCCACGAAGAGGTCGAGGCCCGGTTGGAGCAGGTCTACAACATGTGCCCACACCGGCCCTTCGAGGAACCCGCCGGCTGTCGATTGGAATACACCGACTACTTGGGGCCCGCGGCGCTCCGGTAAGTCAGGGGCGGTCCCGCCCGTTCCCGTGGTCACGATCTGTCCAGAGATCTTGAGACATCGCGTTCAAGCGAGCTTCACACACCGAACACATAGTTGCCGACGCTACCCGTCACATAGTCGATGGTCAGCGAAAGCCCGGCGGTCAACGCTTGTCCGACGAGAAGGCCGAGGAAAAAATAGCGGCTGCGGACGAAGAGGGTGGCACCCCCGTATCGAAGAATGGTCACCTTGATGAGCCAGGCCAGAAACACGGAGAACCACACCTGCTCCATCAACCAGTTGGTCATGATGGGGAACCCGATCGGATGCAGGGGCCACCACAGGAATCGCTGACGCACCCACATGAGCAGCAACATGCCTGCTGCTCCGAGGCCCATGAATTGCATGCCGAGCCAATAGACGCCGTTGGACTCAAGTCCTATGGCGGCTGTCTGATAGATCCTTATGGGCATGTTTCTGAAGAACCACAGACTCGTGTTCACGCCGCCCCCCTTGTAGGCGAAATCCATCACCGTCCACAGAGATGCCGTGATTCCAAGGAAGATGGCCAGCAGAATGGACCAGAACACGAGTCGACGGCTGCGTTTGTCCATGCCTTCGATCAACTTCAGACCATTGGCCACCATGCCCAACAGGAACACCCGAATGTCGGCGGCCCATACGTAGGTGGTCGCCATGGTGGCAGTTGCGCTGGGCCCCAACAGATTTGATCCAAGGCCGAAAACCATGAAGTCCGGTGCGGTCATGGGCGTGATCACCGTCGGCATTCCTGCTTCGGCGACAATTCGGGCGATGCCGATGAAGATGGCCAGAGCGAGAATGATGAAGACCAATCCTGCCCAGATCGGGACGCCGAGCCAGGCGAACCAGACGAGCATGACCAGGATGCCTCCCAGGGTGCCGGCCACGGCGCCGCGATAGGACATGATCTCGTCGTCGTCTCTGGCGGCACCTTCCCGGCCCAGGAAGGCGAGCCACACCTTGTGCAGATGTTCGCGCCCAACCCACAGGCCGATGCCGACGAAGACGAGCAGGGCTCCGAGTCCCTGGTAGTGCAGCAGTTCGGAGCCCACGATGCCGAATACGACCTGCTCCTGGGAGACGGCGTAGGCACTGAAGGCCATGCGTTCCGCCTTGGCCAGCAACGAGAAGACCCACACACCCGCAGCGATCTCCGGGCCGATCAGGTAGGAGAAACCGATGATGTCGAACAGGACCTTCATCGTCAGGCCCTGTCCATAACCGAGGGGCAGCGTCCATGCGAGGATGAATACGGGGAAACCACCCACGTGAAAGTTGATCATCCGCAACAGGCCTACGGTGATAGACACAGAGGCTCCAGTCCACATGGTCTTGTTCCGAAAGAAACGATTCAGAAGCCGGTTTTCATCCTCACCACTGATCATCAGTTGGGCCGCCTGCACCAGGGGGTAGGCAAGTCGCTCGCGCTCTACCCATTGCCGCCGAAGAATCACGGCAATCGAGATCATGGACACATACAGGCCGAGGAGAAACACCGACCACAACAGCAGGGGCCGAATCCAGATCGAATAGGGGGCCTCGATTGCGAGAGGACCGATGCCCTCAAAGAACAGGGCATTCTCGGCCCCGTCATCGACCAGCAGCGGCTGCGGCATGATGGGCAGCAACTGCTCCAGCCACTTGTTCTCCGGTGTGGCGTAATAGAACAACCCACTGATGGCGGGCAAGATCGTTTCACACAATCCCATCGTCGCCAAGGACGCCACGACCAGGAGCATGATGTAGACGACGATGAGTTCAGAATTGTTGAGACCGAGACTGCCACCACGGGTCGCCATAATGGTATTCGCCATCATGGACACACAGAGGAAGGCAACAAAGAGCATTCCAGGCGCCATGGGGGACAGGTTGGGTGTCTGCAGGCAGTGGTCAACAAAAGCCGCCGTGATCGCGACGAAGACCAACGTCGAGACCCAGACACAGCGAGCAGTCCATCGATACAGGGTGTTGAGACCCAACACAAGTACGACGAAGACGAACACCGCTCAGGGGGCGCTGAAATCGAGCGTCAAGTACGTGCCTCGCAGCACGATGTCGGTATAGTTGGACCCAACGGCCAGGAATATCGATAGGAACGCGCCCACGCCGATGGCCCGCGCCCGAACGTGCTGATGATCAGCGCCTTGCTCGCCCGTCAGTGACGCGCCACGGCCGGACAGATAGGCTCTGAAGTCTGAGGGGATACCGGTTTTCACTCAGGTGTTCGCACGATCTGGAAACGAGGCAGTTTCTAGTCGGTCAGCCCGAAGGATGAAACACAGAGTACGTCCACAGGCAATACGCTGTCGAGAGAAGGGACTTGATGCGCCGAGGATCTCGTGTTTCATCAGGGCATGTCATCCTCTCCGACTGTCCTGATCACCGGCGCGGCCGGGCTCTTCGGCGGCATCCTGCGTCAGCATTGGGCCGACCAGTTCCGCCTGCGTCTCGCTGACGTGAATGCCATTTCCGATCTGGCAGGTCACGAGTCCTGCGTCAGGGCGGACATCACAGACCTTCAGCAACTCGTCGACGCGTGCGACGGTATCGATACCCTCGTCCACCTCGCTGCGTATCCTGGAGATGGCGCCGAATTCTATGACACGCTGCTGCAGCTGAATGTGATCGGCGCGTACAATGCCTTCGAAGCGGCTCACCGCGCAGGCTGTAAGCGGATCGTTTTCGCCAGCAGTGTGGATGCCGTGCTGGGATACTGGGATGAGGGAGAGATCGGTGTGGATGCGCCCGTGTATCCGACGAATGTCTACGGTGCGTCCAAGTGCTGGGGAGAAGCCCTCGGGCGTGTCTACGCGCACCAATACGGCCTGAGCTGTCTGTGTGTGCGGCTGGTGAATCCCTTCTTCGACCCCCAAGGTGACTACGACGCCGATCAGATCACATCGGGGATCAGCCCCGCCGACGCGGCAGCCCTGATGGCTCGGTGTGTAGAGGTGGAGGGGATTGATTTCGCGATCATCAATGGGATTTCGCGCCATCGTCGAGGTGTGCTCGATTGGCGCCCGACACGCGATCTGATCGGTTTCGAGCCGCAGGACGGCACCGACACGTAGTTCAAGTCCTCAGGCGGAGGATCGGGCCTCCTCCCACTCCGGCTTGAGGATCGCATAGCAGTACTGATCGTGCCACACATCGTCGAAATAGGCAATCTGCTTGTAGTGGGCCTCCTGCCGCATGCCGATGCGCTCCATCATGGCGCGAGAGCGCTCGTTGGCGGCATCACAGCGGGCCGTGACTCTGTGCAGGTCGATGGTGGAAAAACAGAAATCGAGCCAGGACACGACCGCTTCGGTGGCCAGACCCTGACCCCGCAGTTTAGCGCTGAGAAACCAGCCCACGTCGCCCTGTCGGTGCACCTGGCTCTCCACCTTGATGCAGACATTGCCGATCATCGTGTTCGTGGACTTCAGATCCACCGACACGTGGAGATAGTGACCCTCTTCGCCCAGGCGAAGGTCGCGGGCCGTGGTGATGAATTCCCGCGACTGCTCAAGGGTATGAGGGGGGCGGCTCAGATACTGGCAATGCCCGGGGTGGTTGTCGATCTCGTAGTACGTCTGAAGATCCGATTCCTGCATCCGACGCAGGGTGAGTCGTTCTGTCTCGATGTGGATCATCGTCTTCAAACCCTCGGTTGTCCGTCAACGTGGCGCGGCTGGTCCTTGGGGTTGTCCACATGGAAACAAGGGTCGTGCGAGCGTGACAGCAAAAGGCCACGGCGCCTGATCGGTGGGAGATCCCATGAGGCAGTTCTGCCGTCCCGGTTTTCGTCGCAACCGGCGCATACTACACTTGTTGCTCGTCCATTCCGCGAACTGAGGCGGGAAGACCAGTTCAACGAGCAGAATCCGTTCACGCTGTCATGATCCAGAGAGCAGATCTGTGAGAAGTGATCGATCAGACGCACGTGTCGTGCGCCTGAATGCCGAGATGTTTCCTGTGTCCGAGACGGAGCGCCGGCTTCTCGATCTCTATGGGGTGACCCCCATCGAAATCGAAGCGGCACGACCGGAGCAGATCATCCCCCATGTGCGGGACGCAGAAGCCGTCTGTGTCGTGTCGGCGAAGCTTCCAGTGGAAGTCGTGGACAGCCTCGACGCGTGCAAACTCATCTCGCGCATCGGCAATGGCACCGATCGCATCGACGTGGCTCAAGCCACCGAACGCGGCATCATCGTATCGAATGTCCCCGACTTCAGCACAGAAGAGATGGCCGATCATGTTCTGGGGATGATCCTGTTACTGGGTCGGCAGATTCCGCGAATGCAGAAATACATGATGGAAGGTCGCTTCGCCCAGGCGCGAACCGAATCACTGCAGCTGCGTCGTCTGTCCAACCTGACTCTCGGACTCGTCGGATGGGGTGACTCCGCCATCGCCGTGACGCGTCGAGCTCTGCCCTGCGGGTTGCAGGTAATCGCCACCCGTCGTGATCTGAGCAAACCTTCACCTGAGGCCGACGAACTGGGTGTGGAGATGGTGGAGTTGGACGACCTGCTGACGCGGGCGGACTTCGTTTCCCTCCACCTCCCTCTGTCGGCCGGGACACGTGGGCTTCTGAACCGTCAACGACTGGCGCTGATGAAGCGTGGCGCCTACCTGATCAACGCTTCACGCGGAGACATCGTCGACGAGCAGGCCCTGGCCGAGATGCTGCACTCCGGCCACCTTGGTGGCGCCGGGCTTGACACATTCGGTGTCATCGAAATCTTCGGCGAGACGGAGGGGCCACCCACTCATCCAGTGGTCACCGCCGAATCTGTCATCGCCACACCCCATGTGTCGGCCCTGTCCGTGGATTCCTCGCGGATCGTCGCCACGGGCAGTGTGCAGAATCTGGTCTGTGTACTGAACGGCCACATGCCCCCTCCAGATCAGATCGTGAACCGCGATGTCGTCCCGCGTTCGCCGCTCAAACCATATGACCCTGCTCTGTTGGAGGAATAGATGGCCCAATCACACCCCCTCTTCGATCTGAGTGGACGAGTAGCCCTCGTATCGGGGGCGGCCCAGGGCGTGGGTCGTGCCATGAGTCTCGCTTTCGCTGAGGTCGGAGCCGATCTGGTGTTGGCTGATCTCAACGAGGAAGGTGCCAGGCAGACGGCCGCTGACATCAAAGCGCTCGGTCGTCGGGCTGTTGCTGTGGCTTGTGATGTCTCAGATCCCGACCAGATTCGACCCATGTTCGACAGACTCGATCAGGAGTTCGGCCGTATCGATGTGCTGGCCAATGTAGCCGGCGGGGAGGTCGCTCTTGGACCACCGGAAGAGATCGATCTCGACGCGGTGGGGGCATCGATGCAGTCTCTTGTCGTCGGGCGGTTCTGCTGCTGCCAGGAGGCGGGGCGCCGCATGCTTGCCGCTGGGAAAGGGAGCATCATCAACATCGTCTCCATCGCGGGCCTGACGGCACTGGGGCGCGGCCATGCGCCGTACAGCATGGCCATGGGTGGTGTGGCGCAGATGACGCGAGAACTGAGCACCGAATGGGCGAGTCGTGGGATTCGTGTCAACTCGATCGTGCTTGCGCAGGTTCTGAATCCGATGCTGCGGGAGCGAATCGAAGCAGATCCTCGCATGGAGGAGCAGTGGCTGCGGGGAATCGCCATGGGACGTCTGGGCGAGCCCGATGACGTGAAAGGTGTGGCCATCTTCCTGGCTTCCGATGCGGCCCGATGGGTAACGGGGGTCCTGCTGCCCATGGACGGCGGCAATCTGGCAATGAATGCGGGTGCTTCCTATCCGGGTGGTCCCGGTATCACAGGCTAATATTCAAGGCAGCTAAACAAGGCGTGACGATGACGATCTCAACGGACAAACTGCTGTCTCTCTATCGCACGATGGTGTTGATACGACAGTGCGAGGAGCAATTGGCTCGCTCCTATGCGGCGGGAACGATTACGGGGGCGTGCCATACGTATGTAGGCGAAGAAGCGATTGCCACCGGCGTCTGCGCCCACCTGCGCCACGACGATGCCGTCTTCAGTACGCATCGCGGACATGGTCACGCGCTGGCCAAAGGTGTGCCACCCCGAGAACTGGTGGCAGAGCTGTTCGGGCGTGAGACGGGTTGTTCGGGGGGGCGAGGCGGAAGCATGCACCTGTTTTCGCCCGAAGTCGGCATGATGGGTACCAGCGGCATCGTGGGTCCCTGCATCCTGCAGGCGGCAGGTGCGGGTTACTCCTTTCAGCTGCTGGAGACCGACCAGGTCGGCGTCGCCTTCTTCGGCGATGGCGCCGTCGGCAATGGTGCGTTCCACGAGGGGATCAATCTGGCCACGATCTATGATCTGCCTGTCGTGTTCATCTGTGAGAACAACATGTATGCGACGGAGGTCGCCTTCGCCTACTCCGCACGCAATACGGACGTCGCTGGACGAGCTGCCGGATACGGACTGCACGCGGAACAGGTGGACGGCAACGATGTGGTCGCCGTCTACGAAGCCGCCGAGGAGGCAGTGGCGAGAGCTCGGTCGGGTGGCGGCCCTTCGTTGATGGAGTGTCGAACCTATCGAACCCGTGTGCATGCCGAAGGCATGGGGGAGAGTGGTTATCGATCGCAGGAAGAGATCGACAGCTGGAAAGCGCGTGATCCCATGGTCGCCTTTGCCAAACGTGTCGTCGAAGCCGGCGATCTGACCGACGCCGATCTGCAGGCCGTCGACGAGGAGATCACCGAGCAAGTTGCTGACGCCGTCACCTTCGCCACCGACAGTCCCTGGCCAGATCCGGCCACGGTAGCTGATCACATCTACGGGGAGGGCGCGTGATGGCCAGCGGAGAAATGGCCCGCCGAGAGATGACCTACACCGAAGCTGCCCTCGAAGCCCTTACGGCTGCCATGGTACGTGATCCGACGATCTTCGTGCTCGGCGAGGGCATCGGTGAACGGGGCGGGAATTTCAACACCACGAAAGGCCTGTACCAGCGCTTCGGTCCGCGACGTCTGCGTGACACACCGATCTGTGAACGCGGGTTCGTGGGTTTGTGCACGGGCGCTGCCATGACGGGAACACGCCCCATCGTCGATTTCATGTTCATCGATTTCATCCTTGATGCGGTGGGTGAACTCACCAATCAGATCGCCAAGATCCAATACATGACGAGTGGCCGGCTGAAGATGCCCGTCTTGTTGCGGGGTTGTGTCGGTGTCGGTGGGGGGGCTGCGACCCATCACTCAGGCAGCTACTTCCCCTTCTTCGTCAATGTGCCCGGCTTTCGAGTGGTCGTGCCCACGACCCCCTATGACGCCAAGGGGCTGCTGGCGACGGCGCTGCGTTGCGACGATCCGGTTCTCTATCTGGAGCACAAGTCTCTGCTCAATGTTCGGGGAGACGTGCCGGAAGAGGACTTTGCCATTCCCTTCGGTGAGGCGCGTGTATGCCGGGAGGGGACGGACGTCACCATCGTTGGCGTGGGTCCCCTGGTCCCCAAGTCACTCGCCGCAGCAGAGTCTCTTGCAGCGGAAGGGATCTCGGTGGAGGTCATCGATCCGCGCACACTGGCGCCCCTCGACATGGAGACGATTCTCTCCTCGGTAGGTAAGACGGGGAAACTGCTGGTCGCCGATGAATCCTTCGGACCCTGCGGAATCGGTGCCGAGATTGCAGCACAGGTCATGGACCAGGGCTTCGATGATCTAGCCGCCCCGGTTCGTCGCCTCAATGGTGTACACACGCCCACACCCTACAGTCCGCCCCTGGAAGCGGCTGTTGTGCCTTCCGTCGAACAGGTGGCTGTCGCGGTGCGCGAGTTGGCGGCGGAGTAGGGTTAACATGGCGATCGATGTGGTCATGCCGCGGCTAGGCTGGACGATGGAAGAGGGCACCCTCGTCGAATGGTTGAAGGATCCGGGGGACACGGTGGAGGCGGGGGACCTTCTGTTCACCGTCGAAAGCGACAAGGCCCTCAACGAGATCGAATCGATGGATGCAGGTACTCTGCACATTCCGTCGAATGCGCCGGCGGCGGGTGACGTCGTTCCCGTGGGGGCCGTGATCGGCTATCTGCTCGCCGAGGGTGAACAAGGTCCGCAACAAGTGCCGGCGCTGCCCACGCCAAGCTCTGCCGGTGGCGCAGAAAGTTCGCCCGCTTCCTCCCCGCCGACGGCCGCCCCATCGGCATCATCGCCTACCGCGGGCAAATCGCCCGCGATCAGCCCACGGGCCCGGAAGCTGGCCAAAGAACTCGGTGTGAGCTGGGAAGGACTCGCCGGATCGGGTAGTACGGGCCGGATAACCGAAGACGATATCCGCGCCGTCGCCGCGTCAGGATCCGAGCCGCAGGTTGAGGTTGGTCAGTCTGCATCCACAGAAGCGATCACCGGTGAGCGCACGCCGATGAGTCCCATCCGTCGGGCCATCGCCGAACGCCTCAGTGCCAGTCATCGCGACGGAGCTCCCGTGACGCTCACGGCCGAACTCGATGCGACGGCCCTCGTTGAACTGCGCGAACAAGCCAAGCCGCGTCCAGCCTTCAACGACTATCTCATTCGATTTGTGGCGACTGCACTGGGGCGACACCCCACCCTCAACACGTCGCTTTCGGGAGACGACGTAGTACAGCGCGATGGCATCCACGTTGGTTTCGCCGTCGATACCGACAAGGGTTTGTTGGTCCCCGTGATCCGCGATGCGAATGGCAAGAGTGTGCAGGAGATTGCGCGCGAGAGTTCGGGCCTCAGTGGCCGGGCGCTGCGAGGTGAACTGTCGGGCGACGAGATGATGGGAGGCACGTTCACCCTCACAAATCTCGGTGCCGCCGGGATCGACGCGTTTACGCCCATCGTGAATCCGCCACAGTGCGCCGTCCTCGGTGTGGGCCGGATCGCACAACGTCCTGCCGTCCACGATGGACAGGTCGTGGCTCGCTGGCTCTGCGTCGTGAGTCTCACCTTCGACCACCGGATCATCGATGGCGGGCCAGCGGCACGTTTTCTCGCAACGCTGCGGGAACTGGTCGAGGCGCCAGACGCGGAGTCGTCCTAACCCGAGTCGGATCTACAGTCCAAGGATTCGCGCTGCTGTGCCACCCATGATCAGGGCGAGGTCGTCGGCACTGAGGAACTCGCAGTATTTCTCAATCCAGGCACGCGACTGCTGGTAGGTACAGAATCGATTCTGGAAGGGCATGTCCGTCCCCCATAAGAGTCGATTCGCACCGACTCGTTCCACCATCTGTTCCAAGGTCGGCCACACCTGGGCGTAGGGATAGTCGAACCAGTCCCCGATGCGCACGGGGAAGCAGACTTCCAGGCTCAGCTTCGGATTCGCAAAGGGCCACCAGATTTCGTCGGGCAACACGATGCGGTTGTCGGCGACAAACAGCCGCCATGGGAAGCCGTGGGTGATGCTGCACGTCGTATCCGGATACCGTTCCATGAAACGGCTGAGGATCTGCAGTTCACCCAGATAGCCCTGCTGCTGCTGCTCATCGGATACATATCCTCTGCCGAAGGCCGAACCCGTGCTCAGGGTGAAGAAGATGGGCACACCGAGGCCCGTGGCTGCCTCCCAGAATGGCCGAAACGAGCCGTCGTCCCAGGGCTCGTCACCGACCAGGTAGTGCAGAGGATTGAACTTGATCGCGTGCAGTCCGTCTTCTTCGATGGCATGGACGAGTTCGGCGATAACGGCATCCGTGTCATCGATCAAACGCCATTCGTCCACGGGCGCCATCGCTTTGAGTCGATCGGGAAACCGTTCGACACATTCTCGCAAGTAGGTGCTGCCACGACCGAGCATGGGATTGGTGTGCAGCAGCGCCCAGTCGACGCCGGCATAATCCATCTCACCCGTCAGGCTGAAGGGTGTGAACTCGCAGCTGCGCAGATTAGGCGGATAGAAGTGTTTGGTGTATTCGTCGCCCTCCCAGTTCCACACGACGCGTCCGCGCGGATGATTGATGCGGAAGTTCACATCAGGCAGGTCGCCGAGAGGACTGCTGCCTGCAGGTGCGACGACTTCGGAGGGCCCAATCTTTCGATCGCCGATGCGGAAGGCGGGTTGGTGGTGCGCCGCCTGGCCGTATTGCACCCACTTGAGGTGGTCTTCAGCGGTGGCAAACCCTGCAGGACTGTCGGCGGGTTCGAAACAATAGGCGTGGGAATCGACGATCATGGGTCAAGGCTTTCCTGGCGTTAGAACGGGGCAGGCAGGTCGAATTCCAGCCAATGATCATCAACAGGATGATGGAAGGCCAGCTTCGTGCTGTGCAGCATGAGGCGATCGGCCAATGCCGGGTTGCCATACAGTCGATCTCCGACGATGGGGTGGCCGAGCCCTTGAGGATGAGCCGCGTGGACGCGCAATTGATGGGTGCGGCCCGTCAGAGGTGTGAAGCGGACGCGAGTTTCATCTCGATCCGAGGCTCCATTTCGATCCAACACCAGCCAATTGGTCACGCCCAGTTTACCATGCACCGGATCCAGGATCTGCCGCGGTCGATCGTTGAGGTCTACGCGGAAGGCCAGCTCGATATGGCCGGAATCACCGGTGACGTGACCCTCCACCAGCGCCTCATAGGTCTTGGCAACCTGCCGCTGCTCGAACTGACGCGACAGATTGCGATGAGCATCGGGAGTGAGGCCGAGGACCATGAGCCCTGACGTCTCCATGTCGAGTCGATGGGCAGCCAGCGATCCTTCCGCGTGAGAAAACAGGTCTCGTACGCGATTCACGACGCAGTCGTCCATGTTGGGGGCACGGCCCGGTACCGACAGCAAATCCGGCATCTTGTCGACGACGACGAAGCTGGGCTCCTGGTGAACGATGGACAGGGGTCGGTGGCGCAGATCGGGGGGTGTGAACTTCATCTCGTGTCGGTATCCAGCCCGACGATTATCTCTGCCACTTCGACACCGCGCAGCAGGAATCCGAGGATGGGATAACACTTCTGTTCACAGGATCCGTAGAAGGTGCCTTCCTGGCGGGGAAACATGGCCGATGGTGGCCCCCACCAGAATTCGACCATCCCCTTCGGCGCCAGACCCAGACGAGTCGCCGCCTGCAGCAACTTCGGTGCACAGCAATCGCCCATCCCCGTAGGTGGTCGCGGACTTCCCGTCTGCACATCGGTCATAGGAAGGGTCTCTCCCAGGGCATTCTCGAACCGATAGGCGGCGTGAATCTTGTCGGTGAGGTCACGCGACAGCCTGCCTCGATCGATCTTGATCTCTTCAATCTGACGGCGGATGGGTTTGCTCGTGGGTCGTGCCTTCAACTCGTCGATCTGCCGGGTGAGCTCGGCGACGCGGTCTTCCGTCTCACGGCGCGCGTCCGCATAGTCCTGCAGTCGCCCGGGTGAAGGGACCCAGCCTGCCGGGGCGACCCACGACTCGTCCCACTCCCCGGAAAAGGCTCGCAACGTTCCGAGATGCCCCCCTGCGTTGGCGACGACCATGACACCAAACATCTTGCCTGCTGCCGGCTCTCGCAGATGGGCACTGGTGAATCCGTCCTCGGTCTGAGATCGTTCATCCAGGTAGGTGCGAAGTGAGCGCGCCTCGGCGATCACTCTCGCCGTGGGGCCGATAGAGAGATCCTTACCGGATTCGGGGCAGCGGCCGACGTAGCGTACCGGGGGGATCGCACATTCATCGGCGCCACCCCCCCTTCCATCGGCGGTTTCATCGTTCAGGGGATGAAACAGGTCAGTGGCGCAATGCATAGGTCCGATCATCAAAGACGATCGCATCGTGTTGTGGTGAACCGTGGGCGCCTCCAATGACCATCAGTTCACCATCCATGACCACGGCTGAGGCCCAGGCCTGTTCAGTAGGCAGGTCTGGGCCCTTGCGCCATGATCTGGCCTTCGGATCGTAGCAGCGTGTGCCCTGATTCCCAAATCCACCGATGACCCAGACCTCCCCCTCGTAGGCGGCGGCCAGAGGCCCTTGTCCGATCGGCCCCGGCTGAGGGAAGTCCTCGTCCCACCAATCTTCTGATACATCGTAGGCATACATGCCGTCGATGCTGGCACAGTAGATGACACCGTCGAGGGCGCAGGCATGTCCCTGGCGAGTCGGTTCCGGAAGGGAGGTCTCCATGCGCCATGTTGTTTCACTCAGACCGATACTCTCTACGGAGTCGAGTTTTGGTCCTCCGTTGTGGGCGGCGCCACCGATGGCGTAGATCCGACCATTGCAGGAGACGACGAAGGGATCGGTTCGAGCCACGTTCAGAGACGGGCCAGGTGCCCAGCTCGCGCTGGCCGGATCGAAGATGTCCACTGTGTAGAGGACCTGTCCCTCTCCCTCCCAGCCTCGAATTCGCGTCTCACCCCCTACGACCCAGACCTGTCCTCCCATCTCGGCAATGCCATTGTAGCGCCGCGGGATGATCAAGGAACGGGCGATATCCCAGTACTCGGTGGAGGGATCGTAGCTGAACAGATCCTCGACGACGAAGGCCTCTGGCGGCAACCCCCACTGGCCTGCCCAGCCACCGGCGACATACAACTTTCCCTGACACTCCACGGAGAAGATGTCGTGATTTCCGCCGCCGGGCAGGCGTCCACGTTTTCGCTCCCACGAATGCTGCCACGCGTCGGCCCCTGCCGGCTCTTGATACAGTCCATCCGCGGTGCCCGCCCAGATGTTGCCCCGTCTGTCGGCGAGCAATGCGCCAGGGGCTGCCGGCGCTGTCGCCAGGGGCCGGGTTACCAGTTCGTCGTCAGCACTCGTATCGAGTTCGTAGATCTCGCCTGTGGAAAAAGCCGTCATGAGCAGTTCGTTCGGCGACAGACCGACGGCCGTCACCGTGCCTCCGGGGAGGTTGTCCGAGACAATCTGCCAGCCCCGCTCCATATGCCGAGGGCAGAACCGACGGATTCCTGCATTGCCGATGACCCAGACATAACCGACGCTGTCGGCGAAGAGAAACTGCCAGTCTCCCGCTGCCAACCAGGCCAACTGCCATGCGTCGGGAGCATTGGCGGGCAACACGAGAGGTTGGCGATGGCCTGCGTCGCCGGTCAGGCTCCAGCGATTGCCATAGATATCCAGCGCGTGTGGGACTGGCGCGGGTGTCACGGGTGTAGCTGGGTTGCCGGTGTAGGCACCATCCACACTAAGTGCCGTCGTGCACCCCTCTACCCAGAGTGCGCCGTCGGGCGTGCAGACGATGGTTCCGTCTCCGTGTACCGTGCCGGCGAAAGAGGCGGTGATATCCTGCGCTGAGAGAGCATTCGCATCGGACATATCTCCTGCGCCGTTGGGCGCGATGTCGAAACAGAGCACCCGGCCTGATCGGGTGCAGTAGTATCGACCATCTGGCCCTCGAGCCGAACTGTGAATGGCATCCTCGTCGATCATGTCGAGGGTGCCGTCCACATACTGGGCCAACCCCTTGTGGAGGGCGATGACCAGGTGCCCGTCGTCATGCTCCATGAGCGTATGTGGTGCGTCTGGCAGAATGGAGATCTGTTTCATGGATCCTCGCCAAGGCTGGCATTTCGGATTCACCTCGGGTAATCGCCGCGGACAGACAGTAAGCGGACAGATCGATCACGCAAGTAAGGTGACTCGTGAAGACTTGCGAACACGGTAGGGAGAGACTTTTCTCAGCGCATGAGCAACGAGGATCCCTCCAGGTTTCCAGAACTCGGCTACTGTCTCTTCCGGGACGGCTTATCTCCGGCCGCCCTGGAACCTTACTCGGCGTATGTCGACGAGGCCCTGGCCGAGGGGAGGCCTCTTGGCGAGATGCATGCCTTCGTTGCATCCTGGCGGTCGCTCTGCTGCCACCCGAAGATCCTTCGTGCCCTCGAAGCTTCTCTGGGAACCCCCGAGCTGATCCTGTTTTTCTCCAGCGCCTTCGTGAAACAGCCCCATGACGCCAAGCGTGTCGACTGGCATCAGGACAATACGTATTGGCCCGCGATCAGCGGCACCGATGTTGTGACCGTGTGGATCGCCCTCGACGACGTGGATGAAGAGAATTCGTGCATGAACGTGGTGCCTCGTTCACATGCAGGATATCGTGAGCTGGAGATGATCCCGGTGGAGGAGGAAAAGGGGGCTATGCTGGGGCGGCGTGTGGAGGTGACGGCCGAAATGTCTTCCTCCGCTGTGCCTATGATTCTGAAAACGGGTGAGTTTTCGATCCATGATTCACATCTGGTTCATGGCAGTGCCCCGAATCACAGTTCACGCAGACGAGGGGGATACACGATCAGATATGGCAATGCACTGACGACGAAGGTCGATCTGGCCCTCCACAAGTACGGAGATCACGAGGCGCTCCCCGTGTATTATGTCCGTGGCGAGGGCACAGGTCTGCATGACGGATACGTAGATGTCCGCGCCCTCAGCGGCGAGTGGTAGCGACACGGCATCCGAGGGTAGCGATTCTTAGATTCCGTGTTTCGCGAGTTGGGCAAGAGCGCGATTGCACACGATCTGTACTCATAGACGTCCACCATGACACAGAGAGTTCGCTCCATGTTGATTCTACTATCACCCGCCAAGTCGCTTGATTTCGAAACGCCGGCTTCCGTCAAGACGGCCGACACACCACGCTTCCTCGATGAGCAGACAGCGAGCCTGATCACCACGCTGCGGCGGAAGAAGGCCTCCGAGCTGGCCAAGTTGATGGATTTGAGTGGCAGACTTGCAGAGCTGAACCATGATCGGTTTCAGCAGTTCGATGCAGATCTGATCCACACAGGTGTCGCTGGGTCCAAAGCGAGTGACGGTCCACTGCGGGTGAAGCAGGCCATGTGGGCCTTCACCGGCGATGTGTATCAGGGACTGGATGCCACTTCGATGACGACGGCGCAGCGCAAGACGGCCCAACAGAGAATTCGCATGCTCTCGGGTCTGTATGGTGTGCTGAAACCGTGTGATCTGATGCTGCCCTACCGACTCGAGATGGGAACCCGCCTCAAGACCCGCAAGGGCAAGGATCTGTATCAATTCTGGGGATCGGCCATCACCGATGCGCTGGCTGAAGAAGAGCCGGACTGGATCTGCAATCTGGCGAGCAAGGAATACTATCGGTCGGTTCGCGAGAAAGAGCTGCCCTGCCCCGTTATCCACCCCGTCTTCAAGGATGAAGTGAAGGGAGAGTTCCGTGCCATGGGCATGTTTGCCAAGTATGCCCGGGGCCTCATGGCGCGCTGGATCGTGACCAAGAAGATTTCAAAGCCTGCCCAGCTGTCGAGGTTCGACGTGGGTGGCTATGGATACGACGCGTCGGAATCGGAAGAAGGGGCGCCCGTGTTCAAGCGCCCGGCAGCGGCAAGGTAGCCGTGGCGGTGCCAATGCCCGTGTTGCCATACCCATTGCCGCAATAGAAAAGTCGCAGTTGATGTCCCTCGTCGACGATGGAGGGGTACTCGACCATCTGCGACTCCCACTGATTCTGAGGGGCCGGAGCCAGAGATAGGTTGGTCTCCGGTTCACCCCGATCCCATGTGTAGCCGTCGACACTGACCGCTTCTGACATCGAGTAGAATCCCCAGCGCGTGCCGATACCGCAATACATCATTCGGTAACGATCCTTTTCACGCCACACCCATGGCGCGGCGACGGCGGCATCCTCTGTGGAGACGTCCGGTCGCGGGCTGAGCACAACACGGTGATCGGTCCAACGCAGGCCGTCGGTGGAATGACAGACGGCGCAGTGTTTCTCCTGGTCGACACGGATGTCGTTTGGGTCGGGCGTGCCAGTGGCCAGCGTGTAGTACATCCGATAGTGCGTCGATCCGTCGAGTCTCAGCTCTTGCAGGATGGTGCCGCCGCCGGCGATTCCACGATTGTTGGGAAACTGTGCGGTCTGATCGCCGGTGATGATGGGGAAGGTGGATAGACGATCGAAGTGCAGTCCGTCTTCGCTGGTGGCCAGGCCAATGCCCCAGAACGACTGCAGACCTGTCGGACTGTCGTCCTTGCCTGAGTAATACAGATGCCAGCGATCACCGAAGCGGACCACCATGGGCAGCACACACCACGTGCTGTCGAAATGCCCGGGGGCACCCAGGTCGAGCACGACGCCGCGGCGCGTGAGTTCGGTGGGATGATCGAGGGGTGCCGTCGCCAGACAGATGCGCTGATGGCCATCGGCATCGCCGCCTGAGTAGTACAGGCGTAGTTCGTCGCCGACACGAATCGCCCAGGGATTCATGCAGCGTGTCGAATCGAACGTGCTTGCAGGACCGGGTGGCAGGATTGGATTGGACGGATTCCGCCGCCAGGGAATGACGTTGATCTTCATGCACAAATTCTACAGTCTGTCATGACAGGGGGCCACATTCATAGATTAGCGGCCCTGAACCAATGACACGCGACCGGATCTGAGAGCAAGGGACGGCAGATGAAAGTGACGAAGGGCTGGTGACACGATTTCTCTATCTATCGGACAGCCACTGGGGGGCGGGCGACGTCGGTTATCACCTGCAACCGAAATACGACGAGCATCTGCCCGAGCTCATTACGGCATTGAAGAAATGGATGGCGTCCGCCGGTTCCGTCGACTTCGTCCTTCACGGAGGCGACATGGTGCACGAGACGAAGGACGCCGACATTCGTGCCGCCGTCGATCGCTTCGATCTGGGTATTCCTGTTCATCTGTGCCTGGGGAACCACGACATCACGTCGGCCGGGAGTCTCGAGACCTGGGAGCGTCTGGCACCACAGCTGTTTGGTAATCCAGCGGCCGTCGATCACGGCGCAGCCGGTTTCGCCATCGACGTCGAGGACTGTGTCATCCACGTGATCCCCAATCAGTGGGGCACGACACCCTTCGTCTGGGACGAAACCCAAGATCCGCACTTTCTGGATTCACAGATGGAGGTTCTCGATGCCCGACTGGCGGCTCGGCCCGACGCGACGCACCTGATCTCCACTCACAGTCCCGTATTCGCCATCGAAACAGGGCAGACCGGCCTTGAAGGGCCGTTTCATTCTCCCGCCGCCTCATTTGCCGAGGTGGTCACGGCGGTTGCAGAAAGGCACGGTGTCACCTGTGTCCTCGGTGCACACAGTCACGCCAACATGAACAAGGAGCACACCGGCGTGAACTATGTCACCGTCAGTTCCTTCGTCGAAACCCCCTTCGAATTCAAGCTCTTCGAAGTCGACGCCCATTCGTTGTCCATGGAAACACACAATCTCCAGGACAGAGTGGAGTTCGCCGCCGACTACGACTGGAACAGCACCTTCGTTCAGGGGCGCGCCTGCGATCGGTCCATCCAAAAGGAATGGACTCGATGAGCCATCAGAGCCTCACCGGTCTGGGTTGCGGCGAACGGGCGCCTGACTTCGTGGCCCCCGTCGAGGATGGCACGGAGACTCGTTTTTACGCCCGGGCAGGGGGCCGACCTGCACTGCTTCTGTTCACGTCCAGTGGGAGCCATGCAGTATTCCGTGTGGCCATGGCCTTGGCAGATCGGGCGAGTCTGCACCTAGTCGTCCCGGAAGGTCGACTCAGCGCTGAGGATCTGCGCACCTCGGAGAACCAGTTCCTAAAGACGCAGGNTCNCACAGCGCCTGNGAGCGCTCTCGACGATACGGATCTGTTTCAGGATGATGGTGTTGTTCGCGAAGCGTTTCGTCTTCCGGCCGGCGACTCCATTCATGCCGTGCTCCTCGATCGCAATCTNCGAGCGGTCATCACCGTTCCCTTCGACGACCCCGAGGCGATCGAACGACTCGATGAAGCCACGCGGCATCTGATGGTTGGTGGCACTGCCAGCACGATCACCGCACAGGCACCCGTGCTGTTTATCCCCCGAGTCTTGGAACCGATGGTCTGCGCCCACCTCCAGCAGGTGTGGGAGACATCACACGATGAGACCGGTGTAGAACGATCCGTCGACGCATCGCGGCGGGAAGTGATCGAGGCGGNGGCCAAGAAACGACAGGATCACGTGGTGGAGGAGGAAGGACTCGTGCGTGTGCTGACACAGAGCATCGGACGCCGCGTGATTCCGGAGGTGCGTCGCATGTTCGGCTACGAGGCAGATCGTTTCGAGGGGTTCAAGATCTCCTGCTACGAGTCGGCCTCGAGTGGGTTCTTTCATGCTCACCGGGACAATCTGAGTCCTGCCACAGCACATCGACGTTTTGCCATGTCACTGAATCTCAATTCCGACTATGCCGGTGGAGAACTTCGCTTTCCCGAGTTTGGAGACTCTCTCTATCGACCCAATCAGGGTGAAGCACTGATCTTCGCCTGTTCCATGCTGCACGAAGTTGTGCCCGTGACCCAGGGCAGGCGGTTCACCCTGTTGTCGTTCCTCTTCAGCGCAGACTCCCAACGTCGCCCATCAGGGCTCCAACCACAGGCTGCCAAACAGGAGTAGTCTCTCATGGTCTCTCGTCGCCAGTTTCTCGCTGCCAGTGCCGGCCTGATGTTGACGGGGATTCCCGGTCGAGGCGCTGATCACCGCAAGCGCGTTGCTTTTCTCGGCACGGAAATCCGTCAGCATTCGCATGCGCAGCATTTCCTCGATCGACTCACTGCCGGACAGGCCTGGGGTGGGCACTGGCTCGAGCCTCGAGTCGAGGTGGCCTCCATCTACATCGACCAGTTCCCCGAAGGAGATCTCACTCCCGGTCGGGTCGAACGACACGGGTTAGAGCTGTATCCGTCGGTGGCGGATGCGCTGTGTCTAGGTGGTTCCGAGCTGGCGGTGGACGGCGTGGTCATCATCGCCGAGCATGGCAAGTATCCGCGCAATGAGAAGGGGCAGACGCGTTATCCGCGCTATGACTGGTTCAAAGAGGTTGTGCGNGTCTTNGAGGCCTCCGGCAGATCGGTGCCGGTCTTCAACGACAAGCACCTGTCCACGACCTGGGACGAATGCGCCGAGATGGTGGCTGACTCCAAACGACTGGACTTCGCCTTCCTCGCCGGATCGTCATTGCCCGTCACGTGGCGGCTGCCATCCATCGATATGCCCCACGGCGCGCCGCTGACAGAGAGTGTGTGCGTCGCCTATGGCGGCGTCGACAGCTACGATATTCACGCCTTGGAGACGGCGCAGTGCATGTCAGAGCGTCGTCAGGGCGGAGAGGTCGGCATCACACAGGTACAGGCCCTGCGCGGAGAGAACGTGTGGGCAAGGTTGCGCAGCGAAGAGTGTCGGATCACTCGCGATCTGTTCGTGTCGGCCCTCACGCGCAGCCACAATCTACCCGTTCAGGGTGGGTATCCGACGCAACCGGTGAGCCTCGACTGGGCACAGAGTGTCTTCAACAAGATCACCGCCTATTTCATCGAACACCGTGATGGTTTTCGCACGGCCATGTTCCTCACCGGAATCCGCGACTTCAACTATGCCGGTCACCGCTCGGACACAGGTGAGATCATCTCATGCCAGATGTATCTGCCCATGCCGACACACGGATCATCGACGGCGGATTTCTTCAATCCCCTCACGCGCCACATCGACGATCTGATCATCAACGAACGCGCCAACTATCCCGTAGAGCGCACGTTGCTCACCTCCGGCATGGTCGTGGCGGGCGTGGACTCGCTGTTTCAGAATCAGATCGTGATTCCCACGCCCCAGATGGACGTGACCTATCAAGTCTCTGAGGAATCGACGTTCTGGAGGATATAGTGTCCGGTTGCAGCAATCCGTCGACAGGGTTCGGACACTATAGCGAGTCTTTGTAGCGCTNGAGTACCTGCGCGTCGAGATCTTCCACGAAGTCTGCGCCCTTGCCGATCTGGTCGCCGATCTCGCGGCCAAAAGAGATGCGTGATGCGTCCGGCCAGTGCTCGGGTTTCCACAGGTTGCTGCGGATGAAGGCTTTGCCACAATGGAAATAGGCTTCTGTCACCGTNACCTTCAGCAACAGGATCGCCGGACCGCGTGCATCGAGTTTCGCGCAGAGCTCCTCATCTGTGACCAGCTCGGCGTGGCCACTGACACGCAGCGTCTCACTGCATTGGGGTAGCAGGAAGATGAGACCCACTTTCTTTGTAGCCAGGACATTCTGATAGGAGATGACGAGTCGATTTCCCTTGCGCTCGGGCATATAGAGCGTGCGCTCGTCGGCCTGGTGCACGAATCCGGGAATGTCACCTTTGGGGCTGGCCGTCGGCATGCCATCCTCGTCGACGGTGGACAAGACGAGGAACGGCGAGCGGGTGATGAAATCACTCGCCTGCTCATTCAGGTGATCGTAGATCTTGTTGATCGTCAGTTCGCCGGGTTCCCCGACGATCGAACGCAACTGCTGCAAATCCTGAATCGTTTCCATNGGACGTTGATCCTCTTGTTTTCAGACATCTGGGCCTTGCTCAACATCTACGATGCTAGATACTCTGGCCGCAAGGTTGGCGCTGGCCCTCACCCGGATTGGGACCTTGTTTCTCAGCCATGACCACGCCCAATATCCTGTTCATCATGGCAGATCGACGTCGGTTCCCGCCGTGGNGCGAGGGAGGCAACCCGGAGTGAAAGTTCTCAGCCTCCCCAGGGCTCGACGACCCCACCGTCTCGGGTGGCTTGCATCGGTTCTGGCGGGTGCCACCCTCTGCAGCGTTCTGTCCGCCCACGGCGATCTGCAGGCTGTCCCTACGCATCAGGCCCCCACCATCGATGGAGATCTGTCTGACGCGGTGTGGTCTGCTGCACCCGNGTGCACGACGTTCACCCAACGCGAACCCATCGAAGGCGCCACTCCCAGTCAGCGAACACAGATCCGCGTCCTATTCGACGACGGATACCTCTACTTCGCCATTCGCAACCATGACACGGATCCAGCTCGCATGTTGGCCACCCACATGCGGCGCGATGATCGTCTGTTCGAAGACGATTCCATCCACATCATCCTCGATACCTACAACAATCGCCGGGGCGGCTACCACTTCGGGACCAATTCCCTTGGTGCNCAGCAAGACGCTCTGCTCCTCGACGAGGGACGCAGCCGAAACGAAGCCTGGGACGCCGTATGGGAGTCTCGTGCACGTCGCGACAGTCTCGGCTGGTCGGTGGAGATTGCCATCCCTTTCGGTCAGCTGCGCTACGACGAGGGTGGGGAGGGGATTTGGGGAATCAACGTGGGCCGACGATTGCCGCGAGACAACGAGGAGGTCTACCTGGTACCGCCGCCGCAGTCCTTCGGTTTCGGCGGCGGATTTCGCACCTCCCGTCTGGCATCTCTGCGAGGTCTGACAGGTCTGAAGCGTCGCACCCAACTTGAGGTCACGCCGTATCTCCTGCCCGGTACGCGCCGTGACTTCGACGGCCTCGATCCCGACGAAGATCCCTTTGTTGACATGGGTGCNGATGTGCGCACTGGTCTGTTTGGTGGGCTTACCCTGGACCTGTCATACAACACCGATTTTGCCCAGGTAGAGACCGATCAGGAAGAGGTCAACCTCACTCGTTTCAGTCTGTTTCTTCCTGAACAGCGGGGGTTCTTCCTCGAGGGGGCAGGCATTTTCGCACTCGGTGAACGCCGCCAGCGGTTTGGCGNGCGGCCGCCGACCGTCCTGTTCTACAGTCGTCGCATCGGAATTCAGGATGGCTACGGAATCCCTGTGACGTACGGTGCGAAACTCACGGGACGCGTGGGTGCTTATGAGGTAGGTCTGCTGAACTCGATGACAGATCCCGCTGTGTTTCGTGACGGGGTGGAGCAGGACGAGTATCTGTCTGACACCGGCGATTGGTACGACGACGACGCTCTTGACGACTTGAGCGACCGCGAGCAGGATGCGCTCTCCTTCATAGATACGGTCACTGTCGACGTCATCGATACTCTCGACGTAGATCGCACGGTGTTCACCGTTGCACGAGTGAAACGCGATATCCTCGGTCGTTCAAATGTGGGTATCATGCTCGCCGATCGCTCTCCAGGTGAAGACGAGGACTACAATCGAACCGCGGGAGTAGACGCAAATCTGTCCTTCCTCGATGGTTCGGTGAATGTGATGGGATTCGCCGCTCAGAGTTGGACACCTGGCCTCTCCGGCCAGGATCGTGCCGCTTACGTCGAACTCGATCGGCGATGGGGGGTCGCCGAGTTCAACACGTCCTTCCTCGATGTGGGTGAGAACTTCAACCCGGAGATCGGGTTCGTGCCGCGCGATGACGTCCGTCGGTTCAAGACGCGGACCAGCTATCGGCCTCGATCCTCCCTCGGCTGGATTCGACTCTACTCTCTGGGGGTCTCGTGGACCCATTTGCTTGACCGTGACAATACGCTGCAGACGCGGCGTCTGAATGGATCGGCTTTCGTCAATCTGGAGGCGGGTGACTGGATCGGCATCGAGGTGCACGAGCGATTCGAGCGCCTCGACGAATCCTTTGAGATTCACGATGACATCGATATCCCGGATGGGAAGTTCAGTTTCACGGAGGCGAGTCTTGGCTTCTTTCTCAGCAATGCGCGTCGCATCGGCGGGCGAGGCCAGATCGCCGTGGGCGGCTTCTTCGGGGGCACGCGTCGGCGAGCTGACGTGGAAATCAGTTACAAGGCCAACGAGCAAGTCAGTCTGGAATCGGCCTACGAGATCAATCGCGTCGAGTTGCCGGCGGGGTCGTTCACGACTCATCGGGCCAGTCAACGAATGCTGCTGACGCTCTCCACCGATCTCTACATTCGTGGTCTTGCACAATGGAACAGTCAGCGAGAGGTTGTGGGGGGGAATCTCCTGCTCGGCTATCGCTACAAGCCGGGCAGTGATCTGTTCCTCGTGTACAATCATCTGTTTGACACCGACGACAGCCTGCATCAGCTCGATCGCTCGATCCAGCTCAAGTTGGCATACTACTGGAGCCCCTGATCATTCCGTGAGCCGTGTGAATCTGAGCAGTAAAGCTGCATATTAGGACGTCACCTCCACCTCTACCTGGACACCGACGCTACTCTCGCCATGCTCATCTGGATCTTCGCAGCCACCTGTGCAGGCCTCCTGATCATGACCGGCCGAAGCTGGATGGAATTCACCCAGCGTGCCGATCAATTGAATCGAGAGATCGGTGAACTGGAGTGATTGATCGAGGAACACACCAAGCGCCTCGAGGAGGTCAGGGCTCGTGTACAGGAGGTGAAGGAGCAGATCGCCGCCAAGGTCGAAGAGTGCGACGAACTGGATCGGCGTGTGGGCGAACTCGAGGAGGAGCTCAAGACTCTGGAGACACAACTCGAGCGACTGAAACCGAAGAGCAGACAGGTCGACAAGAACGACAACGAGGACTGGTTGTGGAAGAGGTAGTCGGCATGGCCGCTATTGGTTCTCTGGTGGGCTTCGCTCTGGTTAAGGCTTATTCCAGCAAGACGCTCAACGAGCTACGTGCCGAGTACGGTCGCCTGATGACGCAGGAGCGTCACCTGCGGCAACAGTGCGAGCACGAAGAGGACGAACTCGAGAGTGCCGAAGCACGCATGGAGCAGTTGGACACGGACAAGGACAACCTCAGCAAGGACGCGGACAGGTTGTCGGCGGAAATCGAACGTGTCGATGGAGAGGTCCAGCGCGCCAAGGGTGACGATGAGGACGAGGACGGCTCAGCCAGCGACGAGGGAGAGGGGTCAGCGGGATGAGTCGTTCCGGTCAGGCATTGATGGCCGGCGTCGCCGCCGTCGATATCACCGGCACTGCTCGAGAGCAGACGGACGATCCACTCTACGGTCGGATCGATGCGGAAGCCGCCGCCGACCGGTTATTCGTAAAGGCTCTCGTCCTGCAAAACGGTTCGACGACGGCTGTGGTGATCACCATCGATGCTGTGGCGATCGAAGAGATCGGATCTATCCGCAACAACTATCTGGCTACCGTGCGACAGGCGTTGTCGTCAGAGCTGACGATCGAACCCACGTGTGTGCTCGTCAATGCCAGCCACTGCCACGGCGTCGTCTGCAGCGATGTGGCCGAGCGGACGATCGAAGCTGTTCGACAGGCGAAGGCGCAGCTGGTGCCCGTCCGGGTTGGTGTGGGTACGGGTCATGAAGACCACATCATGGAGAATCGTCGGCTTCGTTTGAAGGGCGGTCACGTGGCAGACGTGAGGCACGCCTACAGCCTGCCGCCCGATGACGAGATCGCCTCTGTGGGGCCTGTCGATCCGCAGATCGGCATCCTTAGACTCGACCGACTTGACGGTGGGACCCTTGCTGTCGTCTACCACTTCGCCTGCCACCCGATCATCGGCGTCCCCAGTGGCGCCAACACGGCCGACATCTCTGGCTTCGCCAGTCGTGTCATCGAGGATCAACTCGGCGGCGGCGCGATGGCCCTGTTCCTCCAGGGCTGCGGTGCGGATATCAACCCGATCCTCTATCGAGACTTCGACAATCCGCCCGATGCCCGGACTCACGGTGCTCGCCTTGGCCTGAGCACGATGCGCGGTGTGGTGGATGTAACCTGTGACGACGATGCACGTCTCGGCCTGATTCAACGGACCATCCAGATTCCACGGGCAGATCTGAGTTTGCGAATCGCCGAGATGGAGCAGGAACAGAAGCAGCTGCTGGCTTCATTGCGGCCGACGAATCTGAATCTGAAGAGTTACGTCCCTCTACTGATCAAACACCGCCTGTCGCCTGAGTATCCCTCCTACGATGCTCATCGGTATCTGCATGAGGAATCGTTGGGGCGGCAGGATCTGCGTCGGCTGGATACGAAGAACCAGCAGCAGATGGAGGTCTACAGCGCCAACATCACGATCATGGAGCAACTGACGAGGCTGCAGGTCAATCTCGACCTGCTGCGCAATCACCAGCGTCGATTCATCGAGGACGGTACGGGATTCATCGATGCAGAGGTGGTGGCGTTGCGCGTGGGAGACTTCGTGTTGGTCACATTCCCGGGTGAATTGTCTGTCGAACTGGGACTTCGCATCAAGGCAGATTCACCGCATGCACATACCTTCGTGTCCGGTGTCACCAACGGTTATCTCTATTACACGCCGACGGTGGAGCAACTGGCCAATCGGGGGCGGGCGCAGGAGGACAGCGATTGTCTGGTGGACGAGTCCTGGGAAAAAGTGTTCACCGACCACGTGGATCAGATGCTCAAGCAGGTGTAGCAACGAACTGCAGGCTATAGAGGTCAGCGTCGCTGAGCACGAAACGTAGGCGTACGGGTTTTCCGGCCAGAGAGCTTACATCGCCGGACCCTTTCCAGGTGACGCGCCGATCCAACTCATCCCCATAGATCTCATCGGCATCGCGAAGGACAAACCCCTTGATGGCTTTTCCGTTCTCCTCCTGGATCTCTACGCGCACCGAACCCGCCGCAGATGTGGCCACATTGAGGCTGAGCTGATTCCCCTCGAAAGTGAGGGTGCGTGTCAGAAGCTCGCCGTCCCTGAGTGGCGCGTTGGCCGAGACGAACCCATCAGCGCGAACGGTGAAGCGTCGCAGTCGACAGCCATCCCCACGGTAGTATCCCTCGGTGGTGAAGATGGACAATTCCTTCGGCGCACTGGGTAGATCGTTGGCTGTCTCGAGGATGCCCCAGGCGGTCATATTGTTGCGATTCTCCCAGCGTTCGGGCTGTAGACCAGGTCGAACGAGGGCCTCCGTCCAGCGCTTGAATCGCAGGCCGTCGCGACTGGTCATGTACACGGCATCGGACATGCCATTGTGCTCGTGGCCATACATCGATCGCTCGGGGACGAAGCGCTTCGGGAAGCCCATATAGATGTGGGGTGCACGGTAGTAGGGCGTCACGGCGTTGGTGTAGAGATGCTCCAAGGGCGCATCGCCAAAGTCGATAAACTTCGGCTTCGTCCACTTGCGAAAGTCTTTGGATGTGCAGGTCATGATGTGACGTGTACGCTGACCGTCGATGTAGACGGAATGCCGATGGTAGTCGACGTAACATTCCCGCAGCGGATCCCAGAAGGCGAGATTCTGCGAGTCGAAGGCGCCTTCGGTGATGACGGGGTCCTTGCGCAGCAACTCCCAATGAATACCGTCGGCCGACTTGAAGGCGTACAGGGCCCGACCATGACTGCCCAGCGCCTTGTATTGCTCTCCCTCGCGGCATTTGGGATTGGGATCCCGGAAGGGCGTGAAATTGTGGGATCCGTATCCCTCCCAGATCACATTGTTGCGCGTCGAGCCTTGATAGTTCACCAGCCCCACATCGGGCCGTTCCCAGTTGATACCATCCCGACTCTCTGCATAACACACGACCTGCCGCTTCGTACTATGCCCACCCGGATCGTAGTGCGTCCCGCGGTAGTACATGCGGAACAGCTTGCCGTCCTGAAACACCGTGTGGTAGCAGCAGGTGTTGCCTTCCCACGGCACATTGTGGTCGATGGCGACATTGCGGGGCACCGGTTTCTGCAGGCGTAGCTCGACACGCTGCAGATCTTCGATGAGATAGTCGTCGATGAACAACTCGCGGCGCGATCCGAGAGAGATCGGTTTTTCATTCTTGCCTTTGGATCGCTTCGACGTCGCCATTTCGGTACTCTCTTGCTTTGCGTTTTGTCGGGGGCTTTCCTCGGCGACAAGTAACGACGGGACGTCCTTCGTGACCAGCCCCGACAATTGCTCAATTCAGATGACGGTGGAGGCCGAGAGATGCCGCTAGAGAAACAGATGGATCCGAGGCCACTTCGGTTTCTTCAAGCCGCGGTGCTGGCTCTGGCAGCAGCTTTCCTGCAGCAGATCGTCCACGTGTCGACACACGGATTTGTGGCGCTCGCCGTGGGCAAACACTGGGACATGTTGAATCTGTTCGCTTCGGGCACCAGTTGGCCCGGCGAACCCATACCGTCGGGGGATGGCTGGGTCGCCGGCAGTGCAGCCATCGTCGGCATCATCGCTGGTGGCGTCGGACTGCTGCTGCTGAACCATGCCACCCTCATCGCTCGACCGAGACGGCGTCAGGCTCTCTTCTACTATGCCGCCATCAGCTGGATCGCCGGGTTCGGATATCTGTTCATCGATGCCATCTTCTTCAGTCCTGGTGGGAGCAACATCGGCGATTGGCGCAAGGTGATCGCTCTGTTCGGCGGGAGTTGGTCCGTTCGCCTGCCCATTCTGGCTATCGGACTCGCCGGAACCCTGGCCACTTACGTGTGGATGTCGAAGGATGGAGCTGCGATTCGGGACAGGCGCGCTCGATCGGGAACAGCGCCTTTGTGTGACGCTCCCCATGCTCCTGATTCCCTATTTGAGTGTGAATGTGGTGATGACGACGCTGTCCTACGGACATCCCCTGGAGGGAACAGGCATGGCGATCGTGGCCATGAAGACGTGGATGGGGAATTCGCCTTTCTTCTGGTCCTTTTTTATCGCCGGCTACTGGGCCGCCTTTCGGGACGGCATCGATCGAACAAGCCCTCTGCCAGAGACGGCTTCCATCGCGTGGATTCTGCTGCCCGCCGGTTTCGTCGCCGTCGCCGTCGGCATATTGCTGCCGACGGTCAACTTCTAGCCATCGCCACGGCTTGACCTCATTCAGGAAGTTGCCACCATGAAGATATCCATCACGCTGGACCGAGGAGAAGACCGAGGTCAGAACTTCGGTACTCTCTTCGAAGCCAGGACACAGGACGGTTCTGCCGTCGTCGGTGCGGGTTTTCAGGGTGTTTACAACACGCATCACCGAATCGATCGGCACGTGGTCCAGTTCTTCCTTCGCCCCACCGACGGGGAGCGAACGGCCACGACCCAATTGCTACCGCGTTCGACGGAACTGGCTGGCACGTATCTGTTCGATCTGGATGGAGAGATCTATTCCAGCAGTGAGGATGTGNGGAAGTGGAACCCGTCGACCCAGGCGTGGACGGTCGATGGCAGTGATGCTCGCGAGAGGATGCGTCTGGAGACAAGAGTGCTGCGATTCGATGGCGGATCTGCGACCTGTGATGGCGTNTCGATACTGACACCACCCGACCGAGGCACGTACTACCGATTCTTCTACGCCCATGGGCACCTGTTCTTCTACCACACCTACTGGGCCGAACAGGACGGCTATCGCCTGCACACATTCGACGACGACGGATTCAGCAAACTCTACGCCTGCCCCTGGTCACCCTTGGAACCTCACGTCGATATGGAGCGGGCCCAGGTCATCACGCTTCCCGTCGTGGGTGAAGTGCCCTTCTCCTACGGGCAATACCACGACGAGGTCCTGACCTGTTCCAACATCGGTGGTGTGTATGTCTTCGACGGTTCATGGCGGATGATCGTGACGCCCGAGATCGAGACATCCTATCAGGTCTACTCCATGATGAACTTCTACGACCGNCTGCTACTGGCGCAGTATCCCACAGGCAAGTTGTTCGAGTATTCCGGCGAGGAGGTCACCCTNATCGAGGGATGGCCGCCCGTGATGGAGGGGGTCTCCACGAGTGCTCGTGAGGCGCAGACGTTGGCGATCTATGGCGGAGATCTGTTCGTCGGTGTGTGGCCCTGGGCCGAGTTGTGGCGCTACAGCCCCGATGCAGATCGATGGGTCTTCAACCGTCGCATGCTCTCTCATCCGCCTACGACAGATAAGACCGTTCACCCTTATGAGANCGAGTCGGCTGCAGCAGGGATTGTGCACAACCAGTGGGGGCAGCGGGTCACCAGCCTAGTCCCCAATGGAACGGATCTCATGATCTCCACATCTGCCAAGGCGCCAACCCTGTGGGAACCCGCCTACGACTGGGNGGGAGACGGGAAGTGGAAGGAGTACGGTACCGTCACTCGCATGACCATGCCCGGTGTGGTCTGCGCTCCCCTCCAATGGACGGAGGGACCCACCCAGCTTGAGTTCGGCATCGACGATGAGGGCTGCATGAGCATCACTCAGGACGGTGTGGCCCTGGCTTTCGCAAAGACCGACGACACATCGGGCGTCCAAAGCGGCGTGGCCGATTCGGATCAGATGTGGAAGCGCGGCATCTTTGGGGAGTTCGGCGGGATCAAACTGGAGGGTTGGCTGGGTTAGCTCTGCCTCGTCAACGCAGCAAAANAATGCGGCGGGCGAGAGACGATTCGGACGTGGCCAGTCTGATGAAATACACGCCGCTGGATACCGANCCGCCCCCACCATCCCGGCCATCCCAGTGGACCTGATGCCTACCTGCCACGTGGGTTCCAGACACAAGGGTCCGCACGCGACGCCCGAGCGTGTCGTGAATGGTCAGTTTCACCGCATCTGAATGTGGCAGTTCGAACTGAATCCGCGTCCTTGGATTGAAGGGGTTGGGCACATTGGGATGTAGGGCTGCGAAAAGGGGCTCCTGCGGACGTGTCATCGGGTCGTGGATCCCTGTAGGAGAAGGACTCGGTCGACAGTCGATGGGCCAGACTCGGTCCTGCTCGTGCGCGGGGCGAGGACCGTAGTGAGGCTCATCGCAGCCCGATTCGATGGCGCCGAGATCGGGCGCGCCGCCAGAGAAGCCATCGTTGATCCCCGCCAGGCGATCACCGGCATCGATGGCGGCAGAGTTTTCATGAAGGACGAAGGAGACCGGCCGGTGACGCTGCCGGGGGGTGTCCGAGCCCACCACNCCCGATGCAAAAAATCGCCTCNCCATCGAGCAACACACCGCGTGTCTCGAAACGGCCTGCTGTCTGCACCTGGGNCCAGCTTTCCCAGAATTGGTTGTCTCCATCGAGCTTGCTGCACCAGAAGCCACCATCTGGCCAGTAGCCATTGGCCTCGAAGACGGCACCGACCAGCACCGTGGTCCAGTCGACGGTGGTTCCGCGTAGTGGATCAGCGGGTCCCACAAAGACAATTGTTGCGAAGTTCGAAGCTGTACTGCGTGATCGGTGACTGAGAGTTGAGTGCGCGTGCGGGACTGGTAAAGCTGTTGTGATAGATGAGGGCGCCAGAGGGCAGCTGCTGGCCGCCCAGACTCTTCAGCTTGATCTGCTCCTGCACGATGTTGTGGCCCACGTTTCGCAGCGCATAGGCAGGTCCACCGTGAATGGGTTGAATCGAGATGGGGTCCATCACATTGGTGAACCGATTTCGATACAGGCGCACATTTCCTGAGGCTTCGTCCAACTCGGTGCCGTCAAAGGCGTCGAGGATATCATTCCCATACACATCCCAGGCACGGGATTCGACCTGCTTATTCACCACAGGATCACCAAAGCCGCTGATGCGATTGTGACACACCACGTGTCCATCGCCCGCCAGATCGACACCGCGATCGTCCCAATGAGATTGCGCGTCGGCATCAAAGACCCAGGGCCACTCGAGGCGACCCTCGATCACATTGTCACACAGATAGAAGTCGCGCTGTTCCATGTTCTTGCCGATGCATGCACGACATCGAACACGTGGAGTCGTCGTGCCACGTTGCCCTCGGCACCNACGGTGGCAAACCGCAGCCCACGCATCGCCGATCGCACGGTCAGATCTTCGACGTGAATCCAACTTCCCTGCAGATCGAGCACGTCGCAGGACGAACAGTCGCCGCCATCGAGAATCGTTTCCGCGCCGTGCCCACGAATGACGATGGGGTTGTCCGCCGTGCCNTGCGCGTTCATCGCAAAGGGACCGTCATAGATCCCTGACCGAATGTGGATCACATGCCCCAAAACTGCGGCACCCAATGCCAGATGCAGCTGGGAGGAGGTGTTCACTTCGACGAGATGGGGGATCTTCGGTTCTGATCGGGGAATAGGCCGAGTCGTGGCGGCAACCACACGTCGCTCTCCCCCGCCATCTGGATCGTGTGCTTCGAGTTCGATCTCGTATGCGGTGCCGGGTTCAAGATCGAAGACAGATCCCGAAAACTGCTGCAGCACGTCGATCCACACCGTCTCAGGCCACACCCGCAGCAGAGGAGGGCCGGGCTGCCAGTCCACCTCTCCCTGCTGACGGTAACGGAGGCTGACGTGGGCATCTCGATCGTCGTCGCCGTCGATCAGGACCTGCACACCCAGGTTGTGCAGCGTNGGCCGATCGAGNNGCACCTCAAGGATCTCGAGTCGGTCGTCAGCCCCGACACCGTCCACCGANAGGCTCTATCCCAGCAATAGAGCGATCAGCGAGACTGCCCTACGATTCAGCGCGTTGCCAGGCGATGGCATAGAAAGCCTTTGTCTGGCCCGACCGGTTCGGTTCACTGCGATGCCAGGTGTAGTTGGTGAAGAAAAGCCCGTCCCCTGGCTGCATGTGAACGAGCTGCTCTTTCGAGAGATCTACATCATGGTCGGCGATNCGATGGCGTTTGAAGGGCTGAAACTCGCCATCCACAACGCTGCCCATGGACGGGTCATCGTAGTAGGATTCGTGGGTAGTCAGCTGCCATCCCTGCTGACTACCCGGCATCACGGCCAGCGCGATGGCATCCACATCAACATCGTGCAGCGGAATCCAACAGTTGCAGCCCAACTCAGGTTCGACCTTCCAATACCAGGAATCCTGGTGAAAGTAGCTGCGCCCGCCCTGCTCCGTATCGATCCAGCCGTGTTTGACACCGAGTTGATCGGTGAACAGTTCGACGGGACCCTCCAACAGGGCTCCCATCGCTTCGGCAAGACGGGGATGTTCGGCGATGCGAGCAAAGGTGTCTTCCTCCAAAGCCGGGCGTTGGATCCCGGCGGGGACCGGTTCGTCACCAGGGCATCGCGAGGGATCAAGATCCTGGAAATGGGCGGCACTCCACGTCGGTCGATCCGTCACGATCTGCTCGAGGCGTTTCCGAGCAGCACAGATCAGATCCTGCGGAATGAGGTTGGGGACCACGCAATACCCCGCATCCCTATACATCCCTTCGTCGACGGACAGCTTACTCATGCGAACCTCTGCTCGTTGACTGCGCACCACGGCACGAGAGTCACTTCCACCGCCTCAGGTTAGGCGTGCACAACCCGCTCGCGCAACACCGACGGCTCGGTGAGGTTTTCGGTCCTGCGGGTCACGACGTAGCTTGCTCCCGTTCATTTACCGGAGCCCGATGATGCCGAAAACTCGACGTCGACCCTTTGTGACTCTACTCGCTTTATCCGTACTCGTCAGTGCACTGCTTTTCCAGGCCGCCTGTGACGATCGTGCCCATGTTCCAGCGCCGGCGACACAGGCTCAAAAGGTCAGTGTAGAGGAGATCGCCTGGTTCGAAGGCAGTGTCGAAGGCGCCTTAGCACAGGCCAGAGCACAAGACAAGCCGGTCTACTTGTACTGGGGCGCCGTCTGGTGTCCGCCCTGCCAGGAAATGAAGAACACGGTCTTCAAGAGCAAGCAGTTCATCGCTCAAACCGAATTGTTCATCCCGGTCTATCTCGATGGCGATACCGAACGAGCCCAAACTTGGGGTGAGACGTTAGGGATGAAGGGGTACCCCACGATGATCGTGTTCAACCCCGCAGGGGAAGAAATCACTCGAATTCCGGGTGGAATCGACATTTCCCGCTACAACAAGGTGTTGGCTCTGAGTCTCGATCACATGCGGCCCACGTCAATGCTCGTCTCGTTGGCTAAGAACCATCCTGATCGGTTGCAGGCCTCCGATTACCATCAACTGGCCTTTTACTCCTGGGGTCAGGATCACGCCGCCCTGCCTGAGGATAGCTCACCGGAGTTGTTTTTCGGTCTCGCCGAACGAGTCCGGCTCAGCGACCGCGAGGCGAGTGCCCTTGCAGGCGGCACAAGGGAGCCGCACAGGACGGCTGCCAGGATGTGCCGGTCCTGTCGAACCTGCTCGATCAGCGGATCGAGGGCACCCTGGAAGGGTTCGCGAGC
>PATE01000020.1 GCA_002712305.1 Gemmatimonadota bacterium
ACATAGGCGTCGCCGATTCTTCGGGGCAGGATGAAACGAAGCTTACCATCGCGCCATTTCTTGTCCGTCTTCGTGCGCGCCAGGATCTGCGCATCGTCGATAGCGCCGACGCCGGCTGGAATGCCCAGACGACGCAGCAGAGCATGCTGTCGATCTTCGTGTTCCTGCGACCAGACGCCGAGTTGGGAAGCGATTCGACCTGCGCCGATCATGCCGAGAATGACGGCTTCGCCATGACGGTAGGTCTGATAGTTTGTCGCTGCCTCGATAGCATGCCCGATGGTGTGACCGTAGTTGAGGATCGCTCGTAGACCGCCCTCTCGTTCGTCGGCACTTACCACGGCGGCCTTGATGGAGGCATTGCGGGCAATGAGCCAATCAAGTTCCTCATCGCCGATGGCCATGGACACGACCTGTTCGATGTTGTCCTCGAGAAACTCGAACAACTCTTCATCACGGATGACGCTGTGTTTAACCACCTCGGCCAGACCGGCGATGCGTTCGGCCTCGGGCAGGTGTCGCAGGGTGCTCGTGTCGGAGAGTACCAGGCGTGGTTGATGGAAAGCGCCGATCAGATTCTTACCCAGCACGTGGTTGACACCGGTCTTGCCACCGAGACTGGCATCGACCTGGGAAGCAATCGTCGTCGGCATCTGGACCACGGCGACGCCCCGCAGGTAAGAGGCAGCAACGAACCCGCCGATATCACCGACCACACCGCCTCCGAGCGCGGCGACCCACGTGCCGCGATCGAGACCGGCTTCGATCATGTGACCGATGATGGCCTCCACTGATTCGAGCCGTTTGCCTGCCTCACCTCGGTCATAGGCGATGGTCACGCACTCGAACCCGGCTGTGGTGAGACTGTCTCGGACACGGGGTAAAGCCGTGTCGTGGAGAGCCTGATCATAAACCAGTGCACAGCGCTCTTGCAGCCCAAGTGCACGGCACTGCGTACCGGCCTGCGACAACACGTCGTGTCCTACGAGATCTTCGTAGGCCCGGCCGTCGCCAAGCTCGATCCGCACCGTCTTCATCGACGAGGCTCAGTAGGCAGTCCGCGTTCGGCCATCAGTTCGAGCAGCTCCTGCACCATCGTTTCAGGTCGGGAATCTGACGTGGACGCCAGGGTCACATCGGCCTGAGCGTAGAATGGGGCTCGCTCTTCGAGGATTGATTCGATCGTGGCCCGCTTCTCTTCGCGTGAAAGTCCGGCCAACAGGGGGCGGTCGTTTCGTCGGGTAACCCTCTCGAGGATGGTCTCCACGTCCGCCGACAGACAGACCAGCAGCGCTCCCGCCTGCCGAATGGTTTTCAGATTCTCGGGTTGTGCGATGGCACCGCCGCCGAGGGCCACCACCACGTGACCCCGGTAGGCGGCATCTTCTACGCAGTCTCGTTCCCACTGACGAAAGGCATCTTCGCCATCCTGCGAGAAGATCTCTGGGATCGCTTTGCCGGCTCGCTCACTGATCATGTCATCCGTATCGACGAAATCACGCTGCAAATGACGAGCGAGCAGGCGACCTACATGGGTCTTTCCTGTCGCCATGAAGCCGGTGAGAAAAATGGGAATATCAAGATCCGAAGCACTCACGCGGACCCCGCCTGCGACTGCTGTCGCTGTGAACGTTTCTCTTCATAACAGCTGTCACAATTCCACAGAGGCGGCTTGGTGAGCGCGTTGTAGTCTTCGTCGACAACGTCGCGCCGCAACTGCTCCGCCTCTTTTCCGCATGTATCACACTTCAGTTTCTCTCGTTGGCTCATATCCCTCACATCTCCTCGGGGCAACTCATTCCCAACAAGGTCATCCCTGTCCGCAAAACCCCGCGAACGGCATCGACGAGTCGTATGCGAGCTGCCTTGACCGCCGGGTCTTCGGCAATCAACACGGGGACCTCGTTGTACAGCTTGTTCGCTTGTGTCGCCAGATCGATCAGGAACGTAGCGACGTAGGATGGTTCGTTCTCTCGTTCGGCACGGGCCAGGACACCGGGAAAACTTCCCAGAGCGCGCGCCACCCGCATCTCCGCCGGCTCACCGAGACGCGAGGGATCGGCCTCGCCGTCGACAGCGGTTCCGTATCGTCTCAGGATGCTGCAGTATCTCGCATGCGTGTACTGAAGATAGGGACCGGTCTCCCCGTCGAAGTTGAGTACTTCCTCGAGCGAGAAACTGATATCCCTCGTGCGACGATTGCTGACGTCGGCATAGACGACCGCACTAATTCCGATCTGACGAGCAACGTCATCGGCATCCTTCAGATCTGGATTCTTCTCGGCGATGATCTCACGCGTCAGGTTGATGGCCTGGTCCAGAACGTCTTCCAGGATGACCATCCGACCCTTGCGCGTAGACAGGGCCTGTCCCTTGAACGACATCATGCCGAAGGGGGCGTGCTCACAACGGTCGATCCATTCGATCCCGGCCAGCGACAGCGTCTGAAAAACCTGTCTGAAGTGCAGAGCCTGACGGTTGTCGGTGACATACACCATCTTGTCGAAGGCGTGCTCTCGCTTACGGTAGAGGAGAGCCGCGATATCGCGACTGTGGTAGGTGCTGGTGCCATTGCTGGTGCGCAACATGCACGGTGCCCCTTCTTCTCCCTCCTCGTCCTTGAGACGGACGATGAGCGCGCCGTCACTCTCTTCGGCAAGGCCCTTCTCGTGGAAAAGTCCGATCACACTGTCGAAATCGTCGGCGAAGTCGCCCTCTCCCTTGTATTCGTCGAAGTGCACACCGAGGATGCCGTAGATCCGCTCTGCCTCCTTGCGACCGGCGTCGACGAAGAATCTCCAGAGGGAGACCATCTCTTCGTCACCATCGGCCAGGCGACGAAGTCGAGAGCGTGACTCTTCGCGCAGATCGGGGTCCTTCTCGACTTCGTCGTTGAAGCGCACGTAGAGCGCCAGCAGCTCCGGAACTGGATCCGCGGCAACTTTTTGTTCGTCGCCCCACATCTGATAGGCAGCCAGCAACTGACCGAAGTTGGCCCCGTAGTCACCATAGTGATTGATGCCGACGCATCGGTATCCCAGGAATTCGTGAATCCTGTAGATGGCATGGCCGATGGCTGTGGATCTGAGGTGGGCGATGGAGAAGGGCCGCGCCAGATTCGGCGACGAGAAGTCGATGGTCACCGTTCGGCCGGCGCCCTGATTCTGCGAACCAAAGGACTCGCCCTGCTCACCGATCGCCGCCAGGACCCAACCGATGAAGGCGGCCTTCTCCAGTCTCACATTGACATAAGGGCCTGCGGCCTGCACCGCTGCCAGACGGGTTGATCCGTCGATGGCCGGACCTGCTGCATCAGCGATGTCCTGAGCGATCTGGGCGGGATTCTTGCGCAGCACCTTTGCCAGGGTGAAACAAGGCAAGGCATAATCGCCCAGGCTGTCATCGGGTGGGATCGCCAGAAGTTCGGCCACGTCTGTGGCCGGCAGCTGTGCTGCCGTAGACAGGATCTCGACGATGTCGTCGACAAAAGGATTCACGTTCGATCAGTCTCTAAAGGGAACGATCAGTACACAGACGCCAGCAGTGCCTGGCGCATGATGTCGACCGGCGCGCGCTGCCCGGTCCATAACTCGAAAGCCCGTGCCGCCTGATGCACGAGCATGCCGAGACCATCCACGGTTCGGGCGCCAACTGCCTCGGCTTGTTGCAGCAAGCGCGTGCGGAGGGGCTTGTAGACGATATCGACAACAACCATGTCTTGATGCAGTCCCGCACCATCACCCACAGGCGAAACATCCACTTCGGGTGCCAGGCCCACGGAGCTGCAATTGATCAACAGTCCGGCCTGCTCTATGGATGTGGTGTCTCCCAGAGCACACGCCGTTGCCCGTCCCTGGCCGAGCTCCTGGGCCAGAGCAGTGGCTCGATCCATCGTCCGATTCTGCACGGTCACGTGTTCGACACCCTCATCCTGCAGGACCGCATGCAGAACGGCGCGTGCTGCGCCGCCGGCGCCGAGCAGAACCACGTGAGAGGGCAGATGGCTCAGGCCCCCATCTTCTCGCAGACTCGCCGCGATACCGTAGGCATCGGTATTGTCTCCCGTCAGATGACCATCCTGATGGATGATCGTATTGACGGCACCAATCTGGCGGGCCGCCTCGCTGAGATCATCCACGATGGCCATCACGCCGATCTTGTGCGGAACGGTGACGTTGAGACCACGAATTCCCAGGCTGCGAATCGCCGGGCCCAAACTTGAGACGCCGGCCGGCTTCACGTGATAGGGCACGTAGACATAGTCGAGCCCAAGGTGGGCCAGCGCCGCATTGTGCATGGCGGGCGAGGCGGAATGGGCGATAGGATCACCGATGACCCCGAGGATTTGCGTACTGCCGCGAATCGCCGCAGGTGCCAGCGCCACAGCACCTGTCACGAGATAACACCGGTCACGATGGATGCAGAACCTGTCACGCGAGCAGGTCCTCGGCGAACTGGTCGGCGATTTCCACAGCCTCGGTCCAGCTGACGCCGTAGAGCAGCTTGATCAGCACCACACCGCCACCAAAGACGGCAGCGACCAGCACGAAGAGCCGCAATAGTGTTCTCATTCTTTGCGCTCCTTGACGGTAATCGAGTCTAAGGTGTCGAAGAAGCCTGGAAAGACAGCGTCGACACTGTCACTGTCATGAATCTGCATGTTGCCCTTGCTCACCAGGCCTGCCACGGCAAAAGCCTGAGCCATTCCTGGCCGCGCGTGCGTGACCACTTCCGTCGCTTTCAATGGCCGCGCGCCGTCGATGACGAGACCTTCCGGGTATTCCCCCACCTTGGCACCCAACTCCCGCAACAGGGAAACCAGATGAGCGATCAAGTCCACATTCTCGCAACNACGCAGTGCCTCCACATCTCGAATGATGAACTCGCCCTCTGTCTGGGTGGCCAGCACGGCCAGCAGAGGCACGTGATCGATCAGNCTCGAGGCTCGCTTGTCAGCCACACGGGTTCCTTTCAAGCGACTGCCCTTCACCAACAGATCGGCCGCGCCCTCGCGGTCGAGAATCTCGACCTCGCCCTTGATCTGCCTCAGCAGATCAAGGAAAGTACGGTTCTCTGGCCGAATCGCGACCCTTTCGACCGTCAGCTCTGAGCGTCCCACGATGAGAGCTGCCACGATAAAGGGCAGCGCCTGCTCCAGATCTCCTGGCAGATCGACATCACACGCTGTCGGCGTCCCCGCCTTGGTGATCATGGCGCGCACGTTGGGATCATCCCGTCGATTGGGCTCGACCTCGATGCCGCGCGAGGTCAACAGATCATCGACCCGATCCTTCGAATTGGCTCCCTGCCTCACGATTGTGACCGATCCCTCGTCGGCATAGAGTCCGGCGCACAACAGGGCCAGCTTCAGCTCCGCGTCCAGATCGACATCTGGATAATCGGCGGCGACCGGCGATTCAACGCCCTCGAGGGTCAGCTCCGACTCCGAGGTCAGGCGACCGACTGCACCCGTGGCGGCCAGGGATCCCAGCAGGGTCTGCACCTTGTCCGCCAGTTCGGCGTCGATCTGTACCAGGCGTTTTGCCGGCTGCATCGCCAGCAGGGCGATCGGCAGGGCGGCTTCGGCGCCCAATCCACGCAGATCGATGGTCTCGGCGTCTGTGAACCCTCGCAGCCCGACACCCGCTACGACCAATGCGTCGTCGTCGTCCTTCATATCGACACCGAGAGACCTGAGTCGATTCGCATGATCTGCGAGGCTGGGTGGCACGTGCTCGATGCGGCTGTTGCCGTCACAGATGGCGGCAAGCCACATGGCCGTCACGGCGTCCGGCAGTTCGCCGGGCACACGGACCTGACCTGAAATCTTGCGAGCACGATTGACGATGCGTTCCAACAGTTTGCCTCTCTCCTCAGGGCCGCCGAGCGCGGTAGTCGTGCTCGGCCAGAATCTTCAGCGCCAGATCGGCGGCCGCATCGTCTTCGAAACCCAGACGCAGTGTGCCACCTTCCCCCTCCCGCACCTTCACAACTTCGATATCGTTGATGTTCACCGCTTGCCTCGACAACACGGATGCAATCTCGGCGATCACACCGGGTTTGTCCTCGCACACGACCAGGATTTCGGACAGCCGATGCAGGAAACCCTTGGCATCACGCGGTATGGTGTCTCNCACCCGATTGGCATAGTCGAAGTTCTGGGCAAGTGCCTCATCCCCCACACGATCGGTCACTTGCGCCAACTGTGTGCGGAACTGTTCGATCATATCGGCGATGCGATCGCCATTGGTACCGCAGATGTCACTCCAGACAGGTGCGAAAGGNCTGGACGCGATACGCGTCATATCACGGAACCCCCCNGCCGCCAGCATGAGGAACGCACCCCGCGCTTCGTCTCCTTCGTCGAGATGACCGACCATCTCCACCAGACTCGTCGCCAGCAATTGTGGCACGTGGCTGATGGCGGCCACCACCGTGTCGTGGGCCCCAGCCGTCAGTTCCAGCACTCGAGCTCCAACACCGCGCACGAGGTCACGCAGCCCCACATGCAGACCCTCCGGCACGGACGGATTGGGGACCAGCACGTAGATCGCATTCTGGAAGAGGAATGGATCTGCTGCGCCGACACCGGACTTCTCCGATCCGGCCATCGGATGTCCGCCGAGGAAATAGACGTCCTCACGCCCCACAGCCTCGGCGGCGGCCACGATCTGTCGTTTCGTACTTCCTGCATCCGTGATCAGCGTACCCGGTGCGGCCGCCTCGATCACCGAAGGCAGGATGTCGATGATGTGCCGAATCGGGGAACAGACGAATACGAGATCGACCCCGTCGAGGGCAGAGGCCAAGTGATCGTAGTCAAACCCCTCGTCGATGGCGCCCAGCTCGATGGCCCGCTGCGTCGTCTCCNGTCGACTGATGCCGACAATCTGACCCGGAAAACCGATGCGTCGCAGAGCCAACCCCATCGAACCACCGATGAGACCGACACCGAGAATCGCTGCGCGTTGGAAGGGCGTCTCGTCCATAGCTGCCTATTGGAGGCTCAGGGTGCCTCACCCTCGAGGTTCCGCGCCTCGGCGATGATCCTCGTGTAGAGATCCGCAATCGCTTCGTCGCCGATCGGTCCTTGATTGTAAGCCTTGAGACGATCGATCACCTCGCGCTCTCTTTNCGGGTCACGAACCTGCTGCCCTTTGGCCTGTTTGAGATGACCGATCTCCTGCGCGTACCCCATCCGACGATTGAGCAGATCGATGATGATCTGGTCTACCGTATCGATGCGAGCGCGCCAATCACTGATGTCCATTGGAGTGCGTCTCCTATGCAGCCACTTAACGAAGGCCCATCACCTGCCGCACGTGATCCATCGTCGATTCTGCGATGGGACGCGCGCGTTCCACACCGGCTGCCAGCAGCTCATCGAGTGTGGAAGGGTCGGCAGTGAGTTCTTCATATCGCTGACGAATGGGGGCCAGCGTCTCGATGACAAGCTCGGCGAGATTCTTCTTTAGGTCACCGTAACCCTTGCCGGCAAAACGGGCTTCGATCACCTCACTGGTTTCCCCTGAAAGGGCCTGATAGATCGTGAGCAGGTTCGTCACCCCCGGTCTCTCCGGGTCGAAGACGATGTCGGTCTGCGAATCGGTCACAGCACGCGAGAATTTCTTCTGAATCATCTTGGGTTCGTCGAGCAGGCCTACAGCGTGAAACTGCCCATCCTCGGACTTCGACATCTTGCGCGTGGGATCGTCGAGCCCCATCACTCGAGCGCCGACTTGACGAATCACCGGCTCGGGCACGACAAAGGATTCGCCATAGAGATTGTTGAAGCGTCCGGCAATATCGCGAGCCAATTCCACGTGCTGTTTCTGATCGTCACCCACAGGTACGATGGCCGCCTGATACAACAGGATATCGGCAGCCATCAACGTTGGATAGGTCAGCAGTCCCGAGCCCACACTCTCGCCCTGCCCCGTCGACTTGTCCTTGAACTGGGTCATTCGTTGCAGCCACCCCAGGGGGGTGCTGCAGGTGAGCAGCCATGCGAGTTCGGTGTGTTCGGGCACATGGGATTGAACGAAGAGCACTGAACGCTCTGGATCGATACCACAGGCGATCAGGACAGCCGCCAGCTGCCGCACGCTGCTGCGCAACTGCTGCGGATCATACGGTACCGTGATGGCGTGCTGATCGACGACGCAGAAGAAGTTGTCGTAGCGCTCCTGATCATCCACCCAGTTGCGGATGGCGCCGACGTAGTTGCCCAGATGCGGTTCACCGGATGGCTGGATTCCTGAGAATACTCGCGGTTTGTTGCTCATCTTCTTCTCTCCATTCCCCTCATCCTACCCATTCAGCAACCGCTGCACTGCCATGCCGATATCCTGCTCCCTCATCAACGACTCTCCCACGAGAATCGCGTCGATTCCCGCTTCGGTGAGCTGTCGCACATCGTCATGATCCCGAATCCCACTCTCGCTGACCAGGGTCACCGTCTCTGGCACGTGCTCACGCAATTCAAACGTCGTCTCGAGAGACGTCTCGAAGGTTTTCAGATCCCGATTGTTGATCCCGATCAGACCGGCTCCCGCGCCCAGGGCACGTTCGAGTTCTTCTCGTGTGTGTACTTCCACCAGAACCGATAGACCCAGATCGCGTCCCAGACCCTGAAGATCCTCGAGCTGACCACCGTCCATGAGGGCGACGATCAGCAAGATCGCATCAGCGCCCAGCAGGCGGGCCTCGTGAATCTGGTAGGGACCGACGGTGAAATCCTTGCGTAACACGGGGATCCGGGCCACAGCCCGGGCACGCGTAAGATAGTCGTCGCGGCCTTGAAAATAGGCTTCGTCGGTGAGCACCGAAAGCGCACGAGCCCCGTTCTCGGCATAGGTCCGAGCGATCTGTTCAGGATCAAAGTCCTCGCGAATGACACCCTTGGAAGGCGACGCCTTCTTCACCTCCGCAATCAGCGCGATGGGATCTGTCACCAGGATTCCGGCAAAGTCGGCGGGCGGTTCCATATCGCGTGCCTGGGCGACCACTTCCTCGAGGGGGGCATCCACCATTCGCCGTGCCACAAACTCTCGTTTGTAAAGCGCGATTTCTTCTAGAATACTGGCCACGTTCTCCGTCCTCAGGCGTTGCTGACGTCACGCAGACGATCCAGAGACGCCCGTGCCTTGCCGAATTCGATCGAATCGCGAGCGACCTTGACACCTGACGCCAGGTCCTGAGAGACACCACCGGCAACGATGGCCGCTGCGGCGTTCATGACCACCACGTCTGCGGCCGGTCCTAGTTCGCCATCGAGAATGCTGGTGAGGATCGCCGCATTCTGTGCGGCATCTCCACCGGCCAACTGGTCGACACTCACTCGCTGCAGTCCAAAGTCTTCAGGCGTGACGTCGTACGTCTTCGTCGCCCCATCGGCCAACTCGGTCACACGACTTGGACCGGTGAGGGTAAGCTCGTCCAGACCATCGTGACCGTGTACAACAAAGGCGCGCTCTGAACCGAGAGCACCCAGCACGCCTGCCATCGTTTCGGTGAGATCGGGTGCGAAGACGCCAATCAACTGCCGTTTTGCCCCTGCAGGATTGGTCAGCGGGCCCAGAACGTTGAACACGGTCCGCGTTCCCAGTTCCTTGCGCGGTCCGATGGCGTGTTTCATGGCCCCATGCAGGGCAGGTGCAAAAAGGAATCCGATACCCGCCTCGTCGAGACAGTGGCCGACCTGATCCGGCGTGGCTTCGACATTCACGCCCAACTGGGCCAACACGTCGGCCGAACCACAGCGACTCGACATGGCACGGTTGCCGTGTTTGGCTACGGTCAACCCGGCGCCCGCCACCACGAAAGCAACGGTGGTTGAGATGTTGAAGGTCCCCGAAGCATCACCACCGGTACCACACGTGTCGACCAGAGGTGCCTTGCCACCGGTGATCTGTGTCGCTTTGGCGCGCATGGTCTCGGCAAAGCCGGCGATTTCGTCGATCGTTTCACCCTTTGCGCGCAGGGCCATCAGGAATCCGCCGATCTGCGCGTCGGTGGCGTCGCCACTCATGATCTGCTCCATCACGCCGCGGGCCTCATCTCGGTCGAGACTCTCGCCGGCGATCAACCGGCCAATCGCTGCCTGAATCATTTCACCATCTCCTTCTGGTTTCCTGTCTGCAGAACGAAGTTCGACAGCAGTTTTTTGCCCTTCTGACCCGTTAGCACCGATTCGGGGTGGAACTGAACTCCCTCCACGCTCAGTTCCTTGTGACGCAGTCCCATCACCAGACCATCATCGGTCTCGGCCACGACCTCCAGACACTCAGGAACACTGTCACGTCGCACGATCAGAGAGTGATAACGGGTCGCTGTAAACGGATTCGGCAAACCCGAATAGATGCCCTGGCCGTCGTGCCGAATCTCCGACGTCTTGCCGTGCATGATGTAGGGCGCACGCTCCACGATCCCACCGAACGCCTGTCCGATGGTCTGATGACCAAGACAGACGCCAAGAATCGGGATCTGACCCGAGAATCGATGCACCAGATCGAGACTGATCCCGGCCACGTCCGGTGTGCAGGGCCCAGGAGAGATAATCAGACGCTCCGGCGCCAGTTCGGCGATCTGATCGAGCTCGATCTTGTCGTTGCGAAAGACCTGCAGGTCGGTGGCGCCGATCTCGCCCAGATACTGGACGAGATTGTATGTGAACGAATCGTAATTGTCTATCAGCAGGATCATCTTGCCACCTCGGTGCCAATCGGAGGGGAATCGTGATTGTCTATCAGAAGAATCATCGGGACACATCCTCGTCCGTCGACGCCGAATCGAGAAAACTGGTCACCGTGCCCTCGTGCAGCCCACTGATACTGTCTCCACTTGGCGCGATCGAACCTCGCGTGGCCATCTCGACGGCCCGGAACAAGGCCATCGCCTTGTTGACCGTTTCCTGGTATTCGGCATCCGGATCGGAATCGGCGACGATGCCACCCCCTGCCTGGATGTAAGCGACCCCATCTTTCACGACCATCGTGCGGATGGCGATACACGTATCGAGATTTCCTGAGAAGTCGAGATAACCCACGGCACCTCCGTAGATTCCACGGCGGGTTGGTTCCAGCTCGTCGATGATCTCCATGGCCCGGATCTTTGGTGCCCCCGACAGCGTGCCCGCCGGATAGCAGGCAAACAAGGCGTCGAGTGCGTCCATCCCCTCCAGCAGTTGGCCACGTACGTCGGAGACGATGTGCATGACGTGGGAATAACGCTCAACCGTCATCATATCCGTCACGCGGACCGTATCAAAGATTGAGACCCGCCCCACGTCGTTGCGGCCCAGATCCACGAGCATGACATGTTCGGAGCGATCCTTCTCGTCGGCGAGCAGTTCCTCTTCCAACCGCTGGTCTTCGGCCTCGTCCCTGCCGCGAGCACGCGTGCCAGCAAGGGGGCGCACCTCGAGGGATCCATCCTCCACTCGAACGAGAATCTCGGGGGATGCCCCAAGTATCTGCAGATCACCCTGCGTAATGTGGAACATATACGGCGATGGATTCACCGTTCGCAGAACCCGATAGATCTCGAAGGGATCGGCCTCGTACTTCAGCTGGAAGCGCTGCGCGAACACGACCTGAAAGATGTCGCCGGCACGGATGTATTCCAGGCAGCGCTCGACAGCGTCTGTGTACTGTTCGCGCGAGATGTTGGAGTGCACGGCGCCCATCCTTCGCCCCCCGGGCAGACGCGGTGCCGGTGTCAGTTCAGCCAACAGGTCTTCAACCTCGCCGATGCGTGCTTTGGCCTCGCCATAGGCCGTCTCGGCATTCTGGCCCTCCTCGACGCGCACATTGGTGATGAGCACCACCGTGTGGCGCAGGTTGTCGAAGGCGAGGACCGTCTCAAACAGGCCAAACACCATGTCGTCGAGACCCAGGTCATCTTCACAACTGTCGGGGAGCTCTTCGGCGAGGCGAATGCCATCGTATCCGAGAAATCCGACGGCACCGCCTGTGAAGCGGGGCAATCCATCTAGGTGAACCCCCTGGTGCTTGGCCATCAGTTGGCGAAGCACCTGCCGTGGGTCACCGTCGATGGTCTGGGTCGTCCCCGAGCGTCGATCTTCGATCGTCGCCTGCTGGCCGCGAGATCGGAAGATGATCGAAGGGCGGATTCCCAGGAAGGAATACCGTGCGGCGCGCTCTCCACCCTCCACACTCTCGAAGAGGAAGGTGAAGTCGCTCTTGGAGCGCAACTTGAGATACGCCGACACAGGCGTCAGCGTGTCGGCGAGGATTTCCTTAGTCACCGGAACACTGAGGCCACCGGCGGACAGTTCGGCGAACTGCTCGACAGTGGGTCTCAATTCGGTGGGCGATGTTGTCGTGTTCATCATTTTGCCTGATGTGATGTCGGCTCGGTGCAATTTCGAGTTCGATCTTTGATGGCCCCCTCAGGCGCCGTTGCGTGGCCCAACGTGATTGCCGNTTGGGCACAAAAAAACCGCCGACGCTTGAAGGTGCGTCCGCGGACTGGGGATCATCAGATCGATCGCCGGTACTAGGGGTAGACGCACTCCGTCTCAGTCGTAGAGAACCAGAATCGCCACCAATAGCGGTGCGGCGGGGTTGCCTGCGCCGGTGTCAGTGATTGTGTCAGTTTGCGTGTCATCATGGTTTTGTGCTCGCTCTCGGCGAGGTGATTCAGTGTAGCGGCGGGTCTCTTCTTTGTCAACATCTTTCCTCCGCTGCCCTCCAAGGGACAGACACACAGGGGGTGGACACATGATGAGTGCTCAGCCACCCAAGGCCTGTTCACCAGCCCATGGCCTGGCTGACCAGACGAATGCCGGTGACCACGAGGATCGCATACACGGCGCGATTGAACCAGGAGTCGGTGAATCGTGCATTCAGCCAGATCCCGAGTCGCACGCCGACGAAAGTCAACGGGGCCAGGACGACCACGGTCGCCAGATTGCCCACGTGATACAAGTCGAGCCAGACGTAGGGCCCGACCTTCATCAGATTGATCGCCGCAAAGATGATCACTGTACTGCCGACGAACTCACGACGGGGCAGATGTTGTGGAAGCAGGAAAATCGCCACGGGTGGGCCCCCAGCGTGAGCCAGGGTTGAGGTGAATCCGGAGATCGTGCCCATGAGCACACCCTCTGCCGCATGGGGGTGACGCGCTTCGATTCGCCCCAGCCATCGTACACGGAAGATCTGATAGATGACGAAGAGCAGGGCCAGCGTGCCGATACCACCCCGCATCACCTGCTGGTTGCCGAGAAACTGACCGAAGAAGAGCATGCCAATGCCGATGCCGAGGGCCGCCCCGGGTAGCATCAGGCGGGCACTGCGCCGGTGGAAGGTGGTGCGGTAGTGCCAGACCGAGAAAAAGTCGCAGAAGATCAACAGGGGCAACAACAGAGCTACCGCATCACCGACGGAGATGGTCAAAGCCATCAAGGGTGTGCCGATGACGCCGGCGCCCCCACCAAATCCCGCCTTGGCGACACCGATGAAGACGACGGCCATGGCCGCGGCGGGCCAGAAAAGAGCCGGGTAATCAGGCAGCAAGTCGAGCAAGATCGGTGGCTGGCTTCTTCATGGGGGGGTACACACCGAGGCCCGGGATCGGTTTGATAGGCCAACCCCGGGCCTCGGCCCGCCTCACGGTGGGGGAGTGGTGCTACAACCTATGTCGTGACGGCCGGCAAGTCTAGGCCTGAATTCTCGACCGGAAAGGTAGGTGTTCGTCGTGTCTGCGACTAGTGTTGCTCGTCGCCGACCGATACGGTCTCGATCTCGAGTTCGTCACGAAGAGCGATGCGNTCCACCTGCCCATCCATGATCCACACCACGCGATCGGAGACAGACAACATCTTGTGGTCGTGTGTGGCGGAAATGACGGTGACGCCGAAGTCACGATTCATCGACCGTAGAAGTTCGATGATTTCGGTTCCCGTGCTCAGATCGAGGTTTGCCGTCGGTTCATCTGCCAGAATGACGGCAGGGTCGTTGGCCAGGGCTCGCGCAACAGCGACGCGCTGCTGCTGTCCACCGGATAACTCGTAAGGCTTGTGGGAGTGACGCTCGCCGAGTCCGACCTTCTTCAGCAGATCGATGCCCTTGTCTCGGGACTCGTCACTGGTCAGACCTGCAAACACCATCGGCAGCGTGACATTCTCGAGCGCCGTCATCACCGGGATCAGATTAAAGGACTGAAAGATGTAGCCGATCTTTCGGCAGCGCAGCCAGGCCAGTTCGTAGGCGTCGAGCTGGGCCACATCGACCTCGTCGATGTAGACCTTGCCCTCTGAGGGTTTGTCCAGACCGCCCACCATGTTGAACAGCGTGCTCTTGCCCGAACCCGACGGGCCCATGATGGACATGTATTCGCCCGAATAGATCTCGAGATCGACCCCACGCAGGGCGTGGACCTCCATGGAGCCCATCGTATACAGCTTCTTCACATCCTGCGTGCGAACGACGGTGCGTTTTTCGTCGTCGCCGCCGGCCGTGGCCTCTGGTGCCGTTGTGGTCTGCTCAGTCATGGATTCGCCTTACGTGTCCGAACGCATGGCCTCGACCGGTTCCATCTTGGCCGCCTTGTAGGCAGGCAACATGGCGCCGATGAGAGAGAGGGTGGTCCCGGCGAAGATGGCAGCGATCGCGGATCGCAGAATGCCCGCCGTGGGGAAATAGTCGAAGACGAACAAACCATAATCGAGCAGGGCCAGCAGGAGGGTCATCACCAGACCGATGATGATTCCCACCACGGTACCCGCCGCGCCTTGGAAAGTCGACTCAAGGAGAAAGAGCTTGATGATAAATGTGTCCAGCGCGCCGAGACACTTCATCGTGCCGATCTCGCGAAAACGTTCGGTCACCGACATGAGCATGGCATTGGTGATCCCCACGACACACACCAGCAAGGACAAGCTGATGAGCCAGGTCTGCTTGGACTTTTCTTCTGCCAAGCGTGCCTGTGCTTCAGGGGAAGCCGCTGCGCCCTCTGCNACGAGGGTTTCGATGCCGTTTTTCTGCAACAGCAGGTTGATCTCGCTCTTGTTCGCTTCCCTGAGGGATCCGATGACTTCGTTGTTGCTCCAGACGGACATCAGAAAGGCGATGGCGAGGATGATTCCACTGGTGGTGATGATAGAGCGGCCAAAGCGGATCTTCAGGCTGCGCAGACTGATCTCCAGCGCCTTGCTCAAGGGCAGGACGATCTCGCGCCCACCGGCCAGTTTCGACAGGGCCTGCTCGGTCATATCAGACGAACTCCAAGACCTANGTGGGGAGAGAAACGGACGCACAAANGATCACGACCGCCGAACCGGGGGTAACATAGCCCGTGCAAGGGCGACGAATCAAGCATTGAATCTGGTTGCACGCGAATCATCACGTACCGGGCCGAATATCGATGAGGGGCAATTCGTCGATCGAGGTGGGTGCAGGAGAGGTCGCGTCCACCTGGCCCGACACCATCCGCAGCCGAAGTCGAGCTGGCCGAGCCGTCGCGTAACGCAGGGCATCTGACACACTCGTGGCGGTGAAGATCAGTTCGTCGATGTCGTACTCCTTGACCAGGCCGGGCAATTCATCGACCAACCCCACCACGGGATGGTCGGCCACGTCCTGTCCTCTCTGATCGGAGGCAGTGCTCACGAGACCGACCAACTGGCTGTCGAGNCCACCCCACCCTGCCAGAGCGCTTACCAGTGATTCGGCCGCTTCATCGGTGCCCACCACGAGCAATCGACGACGCCCGAGACGTCTACCCGTACTGGCGCCGCTGAGACGTCGAGCTCCCCAGCGCCAGCCGCCGACCAGCAACGTGTTGCAGCCCCAGGCCGCGGCGGCGGCAAGGCGCGAGAAGTTGTAATCCTTGAAAAAGAAGACGGTCGTGATGATGATGGCGAAACCGAGACTGACGCCAAGGATGGCTCTGCCCGGAGAATATCGACGGCGATCATAGGCCCCGAGTAGGGCGAGGGTGACGATCCAGATGGCGACGGGCGCCGCATAGACGACGATCCATTGGGCATCCGAATATGCCGGCGGTACGAGCCATCGTGTGGGTTCCACATCGACACCGAGACCACGACTCACGCCCTCGATCGCTCGAATTCCGGGCTCCAGGGTCGGATGATAACGCAGGGCGATGCCCAACCACACACCTACCAGCAGCAGCGTCGCATCGACGGCAGGCAGGAGAAGCCTNCGGAGCAGCGNCTTGATGAAGGCATACAAGCTGTAGGCGACGATGCCCACGTGCAGAAGCCACACAGGGAACAAGCGATACCGCCGTCGCATATGCTTGTGCACGAAGATGGCCATCGCCTCGTTCTTGCGGAACTGGATACGCAACGCACGGGAACGACCACTCTCACCGCGAAAATGGATGATCTCGGTCGTAGGGACATAGAAGATCTTCCACCCCGCCCCGCGCATGCGGTAACACCAGTCGAGATCCTCCCCGTACATGAAATAGGCCTCGTCGAGCCCACCCACCTGTTGCAGAGCCTGTCGACGAACGAGCATGCACGAACCGGATAGGGCATCGACCTCAGCCACCTCGTCTTCGTCGAGGAAGGTCAGATTGTAGCGGCCAAAGCGCCGGCTGTTGGGAAACAGGCGGCTCAGACCGGTCAGCTTGTAGATGGCAGCCGAGGGCGTCGGAAAGGAACGACGGCAATCCAACTGCAGCGTGCCGTCCGGATTGAGGATCTTGCACCCCGCCGCACCCACCTCGGGATGATCGTCGAGGAAACCGACCATGGTCTTGAGGGTATCGGGCCTGACGATCGTGTCCGAATTCAGCAGCAGGATGTGGCGTCCCCGGGCCTGACGGAAGGCGAGATTATTGGCTCCCGCAAAACCAAGATTGCTGTCGTTGCAGATCAACTCCACGTGCGGAAAGCGGTCTCGCACCATCTGCTGACTGCCATCGTGGGACGCGTTATCAACGACGATGATCTCTACCGATAGATCGCCGGACGCCTCCTCAACCGTGCGCATGGCCTGTTCCATCAGGTCGCGCGTGTTGTAGCTGGGAATCACCACCGTCAGGTCACAGGATGCCTCTCCTTCTGGAAAAGCATCGTTGATTCTCGTTGCGGGGTTGGGGGTCGTCATCGACGGCGTGGTTTGAACAATCTCTGGAGGCTGAACACGAGGATCTGTTTCAGAAACAGGGCGTGTTCCTTCCAGTTGAGCTTGCTCCTGGAGAATTGCCGATTGCGGAAGACGAAGGGAATGGCATGCGTCGAACTGAGGTCCCCCTTCATGAGTATCTCGAGCAGAATCTTGTAGCCGGAGGATGTCAGTCGNAAATCATCGGCCAGCACCTCACGTCGCAGGCAGAAGTATCCAGAGAGCGGATCTTCCGCACCGGTCAGGATTCGCGCCATGCCGACGCCGACGACCGAGATTAGACGACGATGGAATGCCCATTTTTCTACGAGACTGGTCGCGCCAAATCGAGACCCCATGGCCAGATCGTGGTCGCGAAGGGATCGGATCAGGTCGGGCAGGATGGAAGGATCGTGGCTCAGGTCGGCGTCGATGACGCCCAGNTAGGGGCGCGTCGACAGATTCCAGCCCTCCATGACGGCCGATCCCAGGCCGAGTTTCCCTGCCCGATGGATGACCTGTACTGGATACTGATCCCGCAGTTCGTCCGCAGCCGGCCCGGTGCCATCCGGCGAGTTGTCGTCGACGATGATCAACTCGGCGTCGATGTCGTCACAAGGGGCGAGAATCCCGAAGATCTCCTCGGCCAGAAGGGCCACATTCTCGCGTTCGTTGTACGTCGGTGTGACGATGGAGATCTGGATGGGATCAGGCACGGTGTTCGTCCGGTGTCGAGTTCATTGCGATCCTGATTCAGTTCAGCTCTGGATCAACCTGTGTGCAGTCATCAACGTCACGCAATACCAACTTAGCCCAGACCTAGTAGTGCACCGAAGTCCTGGCGGAAATGAGCCTGTGTCGCCAGGCGGTCGAGTCCTGCTTCGAGGGACAGCGGAGCACGACCGATAGTCTGCCGAGCCCGATCGCTGCGCAGCCCGGATCGCAAGGGGCGGGGTGCATCCTGGCCGGCCTGGGCCGTCTTCATGGGCTCGACGCACGATGCATCCAGTCCAAAGTAGTCGGCGATCCGCTGAACCAGCTCCAGGCGGGTGAGGAAGGTCTCCCCTCCAAAGTGGAACAAACCCGTCGCCGAAGCACGCAGCAATTCCAGCAGGCCCGCCGCCAGGTCAGGGGCGCAGGTCGGATTGCCCCATTGATCGTCGACGATGCGCAGAATCTCGCCCTTCGCCAGTGATTCGATGGGCCAAGTGACCAGATTGCGGCGTGCCCCATCGAAATGACCATAGAGCCATAGGGTGCGAACGACGATGCCTCGATCCAGCGCCAGCACTGGCGATTCGCTGTCGAGCTTGATCTGTCCGTATCGTGATAGCGGCCGCGGCGTGTCGGTTTCCGCATACGGTCCNGCTTGGCCGTCAAAGACGTANTCCGTAGAGAGATGGACCATCGCGATATCCACGGCGGCACAGTGCTCGGCCAGCACACGGACCGCTTCCTCGTTGACCTGTTGAGCGAAATCGGGGGACCGCTCGCACTCATCGACATTGGTCAATGCTGCCGTGTGAATCACCGCATCGGGACGGGTCTGCGTGACGGCATCCACGAGGGTTTGTGGTCGTTGAAGGTCAACGGCAACCAGCGGGATGTCCGCGATATGGCCGGGTTGACGGGCTCCTCCCACGAAGTCGATGTCGTCATGCGGCACAGCCAGCAGTGACCGACCCAGCAGTCCCCGGGCGCCGGTAACGAGAATCCTCATGCGCCATCCTCGAGCTGCAGCAGAACACTCGCTGCCGCCGCGTGGGATCGTTCGATCGGATGGTGGGAGACCCGTTGCAGCAGTTGCCGTGCCCGTTCCGGTTCACCGTGTCGAAGCCACCACAGGGCAGCCAGAGCGTTTCCAGAAGGCATCACATCATCGTCGAAGGGAGTGTAGATCTGCCAGTCGGGCATCTCGTCTGGCGCGAGGCAATCGCGAAAGGCACCGACCTGCTCATCGTACAGACTCTCCTGGGCCCATTCCCACGTTCGTTGGCCCATCTGTGACCAATCGGGGCGGTCTTCCACGTTCCCTGCCGTAGACAGGGCCAGGCTGACCAGCAGCTGATCGCGCAAGAGGCCACGACTCCCCACCGGACCGTCGACCCCGCGGGCATGCTGGACCACACCGGCGGCGGACACCATGGAGGTCAGCCCTTCGGCCGCCAAGCGTCGCATGGAAACCAGATCGCTGGTGATCTGCTGGTCGGTGTCGTAGAGGGTCCAGGTCATGTACGCGATTCGATCTGCATAAAGTGTCGGGTCCGACCACCACTCATCGTCGATCAGTGGAAGCCGACGACTGGTAAAGGTCTGGTGTTCTTCATCAAACAGCGTGTTGGCGATCGTCGCCAGCAATTGCCCCGCTGCGTGTCGATCGCTGGCCGGAGCCGTCTTGTCTGAGCCAAACACACGCAGCAGTCCTGCCACGACGGCAGCGTCTATTTCGTGGCGCGGCAGACGCCAGGAGGCCGTATGGGCGTAGACCAATGGCCCGTGTATCCTGTTCCACAATTCACTGGCCACGATCGCGTCCAGAGTTCGACGCCGCATGGTGCTGGCTTCCGATCCCTCGTGACGAGTGCCATAGTTGCCCAGAAACTCGAGCAACGTCATCTCCGGATGTTTGGCCGACCGACCAAAGCCACCGTGGACCGCATCGAACTGCGTCGCCGCTGCGGACAACACCTGCTCAACACTCAGCGGAGCCCGCTCGAGCGCCGGCAGCACGATCTCTGCCTCGACGATCTCGGGCCGGTCCTGAAGATGGGCAAGCATCCGCAATAGAAAAACACGGACGCGCGCCGGAGAAATATCAGGCGCCTGCGCCATCAGCGCACCGCCTGGAAGCACGACGGCAAGTGTCGGCCAGCTACCTCCGTAACGACGGTCGAGTTCCGGCTGCAACCAGGGGTCGATTCGAATGGGAACGAATCGCTCCTCCGCCAACGACCTGACCAACTCGTCCTCCGCCGAAAACAACCCATCGGCACCCGCCGTGGCTATGTAGAGTAAGAGAGGACGCTGAAGTCTGCGCGCCTCGGCAAGGGAGGCCTGGTTCCATTCGCGCCACTCAATGGCTGCAGCGTTGGATGGATCGTCGGATGGATACGGCGTCGCTGGGTCCGTAGACACCTCGTCGTGCACCACGACAACGTCGGGGGGCTGCACCGTGTCAGAACACGCCGACAGACCCACGAGCAGGCCCACAGCCAGCACCAGGCGGCCGGTCAGGCATCGAGTCACGCACTCAACGCCGTGGCGGGCGATGTGCGCACCCATGGGCCAGTTCCCAGGCCAGTCTCTCTGTGCCCAACTCATCGTTGAGGGGTTCCGTGTCGTTGTCGATTCATGAAGACGTCGTTTGAATATATTACGCCCCAGAACAAGGTCTATGCAGAGCAAGAGATATGCAGCGACGTGTACCGCCACGTCAACATGAGGAGACTCGGTGATGGATCCGTTGGAGCGGAAGGTGTTGGGCAGTACGGGTCTACAAGTGACCCAGCTCGGTCTAGGTTGTGCAGCCCTGGGCGGTCTGTATGGTGACATTCCGGACGAGCAGGCCCACGCCGTCGTTCAGCGTGCGTTGGACCTGGGGCTCAATCTCTTCGACACAGCGCCTCTGTATGGGTCCGGCAAGAGCGAAATCCGCGTCGGTGAGGTGCTCAAGGATATTCCGCGTGACGACTTTGTGCTTTGCACGAAGGTGGGACGTGTCCTCGATCCGGTGACGGATGAGGACGAAGACCGAGGCCAGGAAATCTTCGACCAACCGCCTCCCTTCAAGCCGGTGTTCGACTACAGCAACGATGGGGTCATGCGTTCCTTCGAAGAGAGTCTTCAGAGACTGCAGCTGGATCGTGTCGACATCCTACACATTCACGATCCCGACGATCACTACACCGAGGCCATCACAAGCGCCTATCCGGCGATTGCTGCCCTGCGCGAACAGGGCGCCATCACCGGTGTGAGTGCTGGCATGAATCAGTGGGAGATGCTCGCCGATTTCGCGCGGGCGGGCGATTTCGACTGTTTTCTGTTGGCAGGCCGCTACAGTCTGCTCGAGCAGGAGTCGTTGGACGTGCTGCTGCCACTGTGTGCCGAAAAGAACATCGGCATCCTCGCAGGCGGCACCTACAACAGCGGGATTCTCGCCAAGGGTGCCGCGCCGGGGGCGAAATACAACTACGGCGACGCGCCCGAAGACATCATCGACCGCGCCCGGCGGCTGGAAGAGGTCAGCGATCGACACGATGTCGACATCAAAGCAGCCGCTTCCCAATTCGCCCTCGCCCATCCGGTGGTGACATCCATCATCCCCGGCACTCGGCAGCCCGACCGTGTCACCGAGAACTTCGAATTGCTGAAGGTTCCCATCCCCGCTGACTACTGGGCGGAACTGCGACACGAGAAACTGCTTCACCCGGACGCTCCGGTACCAGCCTAGGCACCAGAGGCCAGGCTCCAAACAGCGGGCCGGGGACCTCGGTCGTCGGCCATGGCCCTACGACGTTGAACGGGGGTGATGACTGTCGTTGAGATGGTAGTCGACAATCGCCTCGAGTGCGGTGTGATGGGCCCTGACACGTGTCTCCATCGGCAAACACGTCGGGGTCTCCGTCGTCAGTTTGTGGTCCGTGTGATCGCGCAGTAGGATCAGAGGAAGCCCGTCACCTCGTTGTAGCCTTTCGACACTGTCGTCGGCGTGAATTACAGCACCTTCGGCAGGCCAACCGTCGATCTGGGTCGCCGGTTCGAGGGCGCAAACCGGTTCCACGCAGGCGGTTACCGCGGGGCCGATGAAGTGCGACTGCTTCTGGTGTTCGTAGAGGTAGAACCCCGTCGCCTCCCAGTCTTCATGAAAATCGACCACCACCTGCCAGCGGCGGCCCCGCAGAAACCGCCGTAGGATGTCGACTTCGGCGATCCCCTCGCGGTCGAAGGCCCAATTGATATCGATGCCGCAACCGTTCTCGCGTGTGCCCTGACGCCAGCCGATGGGATTTGTGCAGGGCAGCACGTCGACCCNAAACCGATCCAACCAATGGGTGGGGAAGTGTTNCAACAGCTGTAGCGCCGCCTCCACCGTGGCCGGTTCATCGCCGTGGGTNCCGGCAAGCACCAGGATTCGGGGACGCTTGAGCGGGTTGATCTCCACGTGCACCACAGGGGCATCATCGATGGTACCCAGAATGTGCAACTGGGTCCTACGACGAGCGTGGTCTTCGCTGTTGGCCGCCCTCTGAAGGCGCAGCAGCAGCTGGTCAGGATCACGAGGTTCAGAGGTGGAGTGCATCGATTCGTTTTCGCGGCCGAGGGTCGAGTGCAGGCAATATAGCCTGCCCTCTCAACACCCACCTGGCACCTTGCCGACGTCGGCACGCGTTGATAGGTTGCCGCCCCATGTCTGGCCCCAATCTTCTCTACATCCACTCCGATCAGCACAGTCCCTTCGTGATGGGATGTGCCGGCGATCCCGTCGTGGAGACGCCCCACCTGGATCGACTCGCCAGCGAGGGCGTGGTCCTCGATGCCTGTTACTGCCCGTCGCCTCTGTGTGTTCCGTCGCGCATGGCGACCCTGGCCGGACGGTATCCTTCAGACAATCGCGTGTGGACCAACAGCCATATGCTCGCCTCGTCCACACCCACTCTCGCCCACGCCATGGGCGCCGGGGGCTATCGACCGGCTCTGGTGGGCCGCATGCATTCGGTTGGACCCGACCAGTTGCACGGGTATGTAGAGCGCCTGGTGGGAGACCACGGACCCAATCACATCGGCGGTCGCGGCGCCGACCACGGCGACCTGTCCGGTACAGCCGGACCCTCACGGGTGAGTCTGACCAAATCGGGACCCGGCCAGAGTGCCTATCAGGTGCATGACGAGGATGTGACGGCAGCGTCCGTTGATTGGCTGAATCGGTATGGCGTGCGTCGACGTGCGGGACAGACTGAGAATCCCTTTTCGCTCTCCGTCGGTTACATGCTCCCGCACCAACCCTTCGTGGCTCGTGCCGAAGACTACGAGCGATATGCGGGCCGTGTGGGTCCACCACGCACGCCCGTTGCCTTCTCCGACGCCCTCCACCCGCACCTGCGCGACTGGCGTTCAAGATGCGGCATCGAAGAGGTCACCGAGGAGGAGATCGCACGAGCGCGTACCGCCTACTGGGGTCTGGTGGATCGTATGGACCGCATGATCGGTCAGCTCCTTGCAGCCCTGGAACAGAATGACCTGCTCCACAATACCCTCATCGTCTACACCTCCGATCACGGCGAACAGGTGGGCGAACACGGTCTGTGGTGGAAACAGACCTTCTACGAAGATTCGGCTCGAATTCCCGCCATCCTGTGGTGGCCGTCCCAACTGCCCTCCGGGATCCACTGTGATCGCGTGTGCAGCAGTCTCGATCTGAATGCGACCATGCTCGACGCCTTGAATTGTCCGTCGCTACCCGAGTCCCGCGGACGATCGATGCTGCCCCTACTCCGGAATGAATCGCAGACCTGGGAAGACGTCGCCTTCTGCGAATTCTGTCTCGATCCGGCAGGCGCTGCAGGGCCGGTGGGCGAGGAAGGTGTATTCCAGCGCATGATTCGCTGCGGAGAGTGGAAACTCAACTACTACCACCAGCAGCCATCGCAACTGTTCAACCTGCAGGAAGATCCGCGTGAGACCAACGACAGGATCGCCGACCCTGACTGCGCCGACGTCGTCTCGGAGTTGACAGAGCGTGTGCTGGACGGCTGGAACCCGGACGACATCGCAGAACACATGGCGCATCAGCGTCTGGATCGGGAGATTCTGGCCCGGTGGGCCAGGCAGACCGAACCAGAGGACGAGTTTCGATGGGACCTGCGTCCCGAGATGGACTATCTAGACCCTTGAATCAGATCCACGAGCCAATGTTATGAGCATCGAAGTCTTTGACGTACGTCACGACATCAAGAATCTGTTCGTCTCGCCGCAGATCCGCGCACGCTTCCTGCAGATGCAGCCGGGTGAGGTGTCTCAGATCCACAGCCACGACGTGGGCCACGAAGTGTTTCTCGTGCTAAAGGGTCGTGCCTTGTTCGAAATCGGGGAAGACGAGGCCGAACTGGGTCCTGGGCAATTGTGCATCGCCAAGGTCGACGAGCCGCACAAGGTCACCGTCGTCGGTGACGACCCCATGACGATGTATCTGTCGGTAACCCCTCACGTGCAGCCGACACACACAATGCTCGATCGCAATGGAGAGCGACTACCGACGCACTTCATGCCGTCGGCGGCGTATGACATCGATACGGACACACGCACGCCCATGGAGGAGTTGGTCAACCGATTTGTCGATCTGTTCGACGAGTTCGCCAAGATCACACAGACCGCTTCAGAAGAACAGCGCATGGCCGGTGCTCGACTGACCCGAGCCATCTCCTCCGGTAACTGGGATGCTGCCGACAGTCAGCGCGACGCCATGTGGTTCGGACTCTACCGGGTCTATCACAAACTCGACGAGCTCACCGAGTTGTGGAATGCGGTGGCACCTCGCGCAGGTCGAGTGAAGTAACAGGCCATGGCCAGCCCCCTGCGGATCGGTGTGGTCGGCTGCGGCGCCATCGCACAGATCCAACACCTGCCAAATCTGGCAGCTCTCCCCGAGGCCTTTCAGATCAGCGCCGTGTGTGATGTGTCGGCGACGTTGAGCCAGCACATGGCTCGCACGTACCAGGTAGAGGCAGCCTACACCGACCTGGCGTCTATGCTGAATCAGGCAACCCTAGACGCAGTGTTGTTGTGCCAGACGGACCCGAAGATCGAGGCCGCCCGGGCGGTGTTGTCAGCAGGAAAACACCTGTTCATCGAAAAACCCGTCGCCTTCGTACCTGAAGACGTCGACGAGCTGGCCGCATCTGCACAGGCAGCAGGATTGGTCGCCCAGGCGGGGTACATGAAGATCTTCGATCCCGCCTTCGAGCAGCTGGTCACCGAAGTCGATGCATTGGGCGACACGATCCGATTTGTGCAGATCAATCATCTGCACACGAACAATGCCCATCATCTTGCCGCATATGATCTGGTGCGCGCCGACGACCTGACCAAGGAAGGGGCGCAGCAGCTGGGGCAGGCTCGTGACGCGCACGTGCTGCGGGCGCTGGGTCCGGTGGAAGGGGGTGCGAGGAGGGCCTTTTTCCATCTGGCGGGCAGCATGATCCACGACCTGTATGGATTACGCCGTTTGTTCGGGCCCGTGCGCGGCGTGGTCAGTGCCGAGTTCTGGAATGAGGGGGATGGCATCTCGACCATTCTCGATTGTGGCGAAGGCATCCGTTGCACAGCCACATGGGTCGAGTTGCTCGACATCCGGTATTTCCACGAAACCCTCGAAGTCTACGGTGATGGCCGGGGGTTGATCCTGACCTATCCCACGGGATTCGCACGCGAGGTAGCCACACTCACCGTACGCGGCCCTGACGCCGAGGGCACAGGCGCTCAGTGGCAACCGGTCATCGAGGGCGAGATCGCCTTTGTTCGCGAACTGCGCCACTTCCACGACTGTGTAGCTGCACAAACACCCTGTCGCGCCTCTCTCGCCGAGGCACGACACGACGTGCAGCTCGTGATCGACATCGTGCGGGCCGCAACTCAGCGGTAGAAGAAATCCCGCGCCGTGTTGCCGAGAATCTGGTCGCGATCTTCGGCGGAGAGAAAGTCGAGCCCTTCCGAGATCAATTCGACACTAGGTCGATATTCGTGGGGTGGCTGTACTTGATATGGTGCGTCGCTGGCCCACATCAGTCGCTGTGGGCCAAAGGCATCGACCACACGGTGGATCAGGTCCCGCAGGTCGTGGTATGGCGCCGTCTCCCCCAGTGCATAGAAGGCCGATACCTTCACCATCACGTTATCGCAGGCGGCCATCTCGCACAGGGCCACCACCTCTGACTCCTTGATCGGCCCGCCCTCTCCGATAAGGCACAGATGATCGATGATAACGGGTGTCTCCGGAAACTGATCACATCGTCTTCGCAGCGCCGGCAGTGCAACTGGCGTGATGAGTGGACACAGGGCCAATCGATCTTCGGCTCCCGCCCTGAACATGCGCTCAAACCCATCGCTGTCGCACCAGCTGTCGATGGGCCGTTGCCTGGGTGCAACGCGGAAACCGTAAACCCCCTGCGCGGCGAGGTCGCGCATCTTCTGATCGGGGTCGGGTTTGTCTGGATTCACCACACCGATCCCCCCAAAGACACCGGGGTGGTCGGCCATCACCTTGAGCATGTAACGATTGTCTTCACCGTAGTGGCTCATCTGCACGAGCACGACTTTGTCGACGCCACACGCATGGGCGTGCCCGAGGATATCCTCGGCGTGAAAGGTCGTCGGTTTGGCGATGGCCGGATCGACGCCGCTGGCAAAGGGAAACTGGTCGAAGTTATCGGTCCACACGTGCACGTGTGCGTCGACATATCCCATCTTCATCTCCTGGTTCGTTCGTTCGGTTCATGGGAGCTCTCCAAGACGTGTCTCCCAAAAGCAGCCCCCAAAAAGAGCCTCAGTGTGCACGGCGGTCTCCTGCCGGCTAGCGACCCGCAAACGCCTCGTTTGGGTCGGCGCCGGGTCGCGTGCGAACCGGCTGCAGTTGCCCACCACCACTGATCGGGTATTGATGGCCATCGACGGTTGAGTTGCGCATGCGAGTGGCGAACCAATCGTGCAGCACGCCACGTAACTCGTTGCCCACCGCCGTATATCCGCCATCTTCAGCGAGATTGGTCCGCTCGTCAGGGTCCTCGGTCAGGTCATAGAGTTCGGCCGGTAACTCCGCTCCCCGATCGACATACTTCCACCGTCGGGTGCGCACCATCCGCGATGCCCCGTATTCGGCGTATTCGGGCCGTCCTGGCTCCCCCCCATCCACAACAACGGCATCGTGTCCTTGGGAGGCGGTCGTCGTCGCCCGTCCCGATCCGTCGAGGGTGGAAACGAAAGACCGACCCGGCCGGTCCATTCCGTCGTCAGGCATGTCCACGTGGAGATAGTCGAGCAACGTGGGGAACACATCATAGGCGTTGTGCAGATCGTCAACGACCGTGCCCGCTTCGATGCGTCCTGGTTGACTGATGAGGAAGGGGACGGTCACCGAATTCTCATACATATTCAGAGGAAACGTGCCATTGCCCTTGCCCCAGAATCCATGATGGCCACAACTGAAGCCGTTGTCGCTGACGAAGACGACGAGCGTATCATCTCGCAGATTCCGCTTCTCGAGTTTGTCGAGCAGGCGGCCGACATCGGCATCCATGGCCGTCACGGCGGCGAAATACCCTTTCAGGTGCTCTCGATTGCCCAACGATCCTTCCGTCAACCCGTGTCCGATCGCCCACGGATGGATCGGTTCCTGCGGGCAACTGTCAAAGGAACATCCCTCGTATGAATCGACGATGTCCTGAGGATGTCCTGTCCAGGGGCTGTGGGGAGCGGTGTAGTGGACACTCAGATAGAACGGCGGCGGCGGATCACCAGCTGGGGCCGAGTCGATGGCGTCGGCACGACGGTCGAGATAGGCCAGCGCGTCGTCCGTGATCAGGTGGGTGACATATCCCTGTTCGGTCAGCAGTTCTCCATCACGGATCATCTCCGGGAGATTGTAGTCTCCGCCGCCTCGCTGGTGGGTGTACCAGTGGCTGAATCCGTGCTGCACGAGTTGGCTGTGGCCAAGGTGCCATTTGCCGGACAGGGCGCAGTCCCAGCCCCGCCCAGCCAGCACATCCGTGTAGGCGATCTCCCCTTCGAGGTAGGCCGCCGTATCATCGCCCACATTTCCTTCACGAATCCAGTCATGAACGCCGTGTTGTGAAGGTATCCTACCCGTGAGAAAACTGGCACGGGACGGCGAACAGACGGGAGAGGAGCAGAAGAAGTGGCTGAAGCGGGCGCCACTGGCGGCGAGTCGATCGAGATGCGGCGTGCGGATCTCGTCGTTGCCCGCACACCCCATGGCCCACGGGCCCTGATCGTCGGTGAGAATGAAGAGGACATTCGTCATCGCTCAGGCGAATCGTTCGACGTCGACCTGTTGACCGCTTGCGGATGAAGCGCGGGCGGCATCGCAGACCGCCTGCACCCTGAATCCCATGTGACCATCGCAGACCGGTTGGCGAGCGCTACCGGCAGACTCGGCGAGGTCTTCGATCATCGGCTGGTCGAAGAAGGGCTTCTCCAATGGGGTCACCGCGACGCGTTCCACGCCGGCGTCTGTCTCCAATTCGATGTGGTCAGAACCAAATTCCAGACTCTGAATGAGAATCCGACCATCGGCACCGTCGACCTGGGCGAAATCGCGGCGAGGTTTAGAGGTCATAATCGTCGAGTGTACACCGATCCGACCATCGGCGAAGCGGATCAGAATGGCATCTGTATCGTCCACTTCCCAATCGTGGTGGACGGTGTCGATCATGGCACTGACGGCAACCGGCTCGGCGTCGGCCAGGTTCAGCAACACCTCCAGGCGATGAACCGCCATCTCCATGAGAGCACCGCCAATCCCTGGCTCCTTCTGCCAGGCACCGGATCGCAGGTCGCCCCATCCGCTGTAGTGGGTTCGGGCGCACACGGGAGTGCCTATCGCTCCGGCGGCGATGAGCCGTTTGGCCTCCACCACCTGCGGGAACGTGCGCCGACGGTAAGCGACAGCAAGCTTCACACCCGCACGATCACACGCGTCGATCATTTCACGGCACTCGTCGCGGTTCCGTGCCATCGGTTTCTCGCACAACACGTGCTTGCCCGCTGCCGCTGCAGCCACCGTGTAGTCACGATGGGTGTCGGTGGGCGTCGACACGATGACCGCTTCTACTTCGGGATCTTCAAGCAGCCTCTGCCCAGAGTCGTAGGCCGAACACCCTCCGAAATCCGCGGCAAAACTCTGGGCAGCAGCCAGATCTCGGCGACAAACCGCGGCCAGTTCCACCTTCGATGAGTTCACGAGACTCGGTGCGAAGGAACTGCGTGCAATCGAACCACAACCGATGATGCCAAATTTCATCCTGGCCCCTTTGCCTGGAAACAGCCTCCACCCGTGGCTTAAGTTGGCGGAAGCTGAAATGGATTGTCCATGGCGATGACGTTACCTCGTCCGCCGTGGAACCCCTGCGCCTGAGGAGGCACGGTTTGCCCAAGTCTATTCTGATGCTGCGACACTCCGCTGGATATGAGCACAGCTACCTGCCAGATGCAGAGGTAGCCATCAAACAAATCGGCCTCGCGGAGGGTTGGAAGGTTACGACGACGCACCTATTGCAGAAAGTGACCGCCGAAAGTTTGGCAGACACAGACCTGCTCATTTTCGCCACGACAGGCAATCTGGCCTTCGACGAAGGGCAGAAGCGAGCCATCATTTCCTATGTGGAAAAGGGCGGCGCGTTCTTGGGTATTCACAATGCCACCGATACCGGTTATGACTGGCCAGAATACGGTGAGATGATGGGTGGCTATTTCGACGGGCACCCGTGGCATCAGCAGGTGGGTATCCTCGTTGAGGACACGGACCATCCGGCGACGCGCATGCTGGGTGACCGTTTCGAGGTGGTCGACGAGATCTACACGTTCAAGCAATGGGACCGGGGCAAAACCCATGTGCTGATGCGGATCGACAATGACACGGTGGACACCACAAAGGCCCAGCGGGAAGATGACGACTACGCCATGGGTTGGTGCCATGACTTCGGCGCGGGACGGGTCATCTACACCGCTCTGGGGCATCCCGACGATCTTTGGGCGCAGTCCTGGTTCCGACAGCACATCCGGGGGTGCATGGTGTGGGCTTTGAACGAGGAGAGCTGATCAACAAATCCTCGATTTGGCCTCAGTTCAGCGCCATCACCAACGCTTCGGCCATCTGATCGATGACGTACGGTTTGCGCACGACACCGCGAAAACCGTGTTCCTCGAAACGCGCCATCACCGGATCGTTGGAGTATCCACTGGAGACCACGGCGCGCACCTCGAGGTCGAGTTCTCGCAGGGCATTGAGGGTTTGGGCGCCCCCCATGCCGCCGGGCACGGTGAGGTCGAGTACAACCACGTCGAAAGGGTCTTCCGCCAGCGCCGACTGATAACCTTACGGCCTCGTCCCCAGACTGGGCGAAGGCGGATCGATAGCCGAGATGGGCGAGCATACGTTCCAGAAGTCGACAGATCTCTTCCTCGTCATCCATCACCAGCACACGGCCCTGGCCCCCTTCGGGTGCCGCTGTCGTCGGCGCCGGGCTCTGTTCAGAGCTCTCGGTGGAGACGGGTAGGTGCAGGGTAAACGTTGACTGCACCGCCACCATGACCCGTCCCATGTCATCGGCATCGCGCATGCGCCAGATCTCGTCCCGCAGTCGTTGTGACAACTGCTGACGCCGTTCGCGGATCACTTCCTGGGTGACATCCTCACGAAGAATAATGGCCCCCACCAGTGTGCCATCCTGATCGTGGATCACCTGTCCCCGGATATCTCCCCAGACGAGGTGGCCGTCTTCCGGCCTGCCCTCCCATCGCAGCTGCTGGCTGCGCTGTTCTCCGAGGAGCTTGTCGATGAAATCGACGAATTGCTCACGTTCTTCGAAGACACCGGAGAATTCTGCCACATGGTGACCGATGCGGTCTTCCTTGCGCAGGTCACGCCCCATGCTTCTTGCCCACTCGAGGAAGATCTCGTTCACATCGACGATCAGACCCTCGGTATCAATGAGTGTTGCTGGCATGGGATGGCGGCGAAGACGGTGGCGTCGTCCATGTCAGTCCCCCTCTGAATGGAGGCGACGAGGTGACCACAGGTATCTCGGTTCGAAACCGAAAGCCGAACGCGCTCTCGCACAGGTCATGGGCGACGTCTGTCCCGCAAGGCCGCAGCGAACAGCGACCCCCGGGAAATAGCGGGAGATCAGGTCTTGTGTCGGTATGTCAACGACCGCGTCGGTGGCCGTGATATTGTAGATCCCTGCTTCGGCATCCGACTCCAGGGCGAGACGGACGGCGGTGGCCGCATCGCGCGCATCGGTGCGAGTCCACAGCAGGCCCGTATCACGGGCGGGATTGGCTTGCAGTTGTTCGATCTGCGCCGGCATCTCATCAGGTGTCCGCACACCCATGATGCGGAAACTGAGAATGGGCAGACCGTACCGGTCGGTGATATAGGCGGCAGCTGACTCACCCGCCGTCTTGGAGAGGGCGTAACTGTTGACCGGTCGAAGGGGGTGATCTTCGTCGACGGGCAGATACTGCGGCGGATGGCTGAAGAGACCGTACACCTGTGCGCTGGAAGCGGACACGACGCGCTGAATACCCACCTCTGCTGCCGCCTGAAGAACGTGGAAGGTGCCACGCACGTTGTCACCATAGGTCCCTGGATCGGGGACGACGCCGGCATTCGCCCAGGCACCCAGGTGAGCGACGGCATCGATGCCGGCTAGACTGGCATAGACCTGACCAGCATCGGTGAGATCAATCTGGAGATGCCGTGCACCAGACTCGACGCCGGGCCTCACGTCGGCACCGACGACGTCGTGGCCTGCTGCAACCAGATCGCGCACCACATAACGCCCGATGCGTCCGGCACTACCGGTCACCAGAATCCTCATGGCGACACCCGATCGCGGGCGAAGGCGGGACAGGACGCTATGGCTTCGAACATGGCCAAGATCCTGGACTGGGGTCTGCTGCGTCGGACAGAATGTAGATCAGGGACCAGACCGTAACGAACGGCCCCCGGCACCGGGTGAAGCGAATATCAGTCTTGCTCGGCCTGTGTCTCCGGCGGAGGCACTCTCTGAGCCAACTCCTGATCGATCATGAACTGGCCTGTCCGGTCATCGCCCACAAAGGTGAGCTTATCGATGATGTCCTGCGCCGTCGCTTCCTCCTCGATCTGCTCGTTCACGAACCATTGAAGGAACGCGTGGGTCGAGTGGTCCTTCTCAGATGTAGCCAATTCGACAAGATCACCGATCTGCTTGCTGTTTTGTCGTTCACCGTCCAGGGCCGCCTGAAACCCCTCCTGTGGAGTTCCCCAGTTGGTATCGGGGGCCTCGACGGTGCCGATGGTCACCTCGCCGTCTCGATCATGGATGTAGTCGAGGATCTTCATCCCATGGGCGAGCTCTTCCTCATGCTGGATTCGCATCCAGTGAGCACAGCCCTTCATGTTGATCCGTTCAAAGAACGCCGACAGGGCCAGGTATTGATTCGCCGAGGCGAATTCGACGTTAATCTGGCAATTGAGTGCATCCTGCATCGGCTTACTAAGCATTGGCATCTTCCCGTTTATGCGTTCTCGGCGGCCTGGCGCAGCTGACGGCTGCGTTGATGAAACTCATCCAATTCGAGCTCTCGCAGAAAAACCAGACCACGCGTTCCTCGAATCAGAGCGCTCGGATGATTGTAGAACCACTCGCGTCCCAGACACGTCTTCACACGCTGATACTGTTCCACCTGTACTTGCTGGCCAGTTCGGAGAATGGACCGTCGTGTTCCGAACTCGGGAACGAAGCCTCGGCCTGGGAAATGAACGTGTTGATGAACGCGTTATGCATTATAGCGAACATATTGAGCGAGACCGGTACAAAAATGTTGGCCTCGGTCTGTTCGACAGGGGTCAAAAGGACCATCGGAACTCGGGGGGAATGGGTCTTGGTGAAAATGCAACGGCGCCGGCCCCCTCATGCAGGGAGACCGGCGCCGTGAATCGAGTAGTGCGGCGGGTCAGCCGGCCTTGCGTGCGTAGTAGTCAGGGAGATTGATCTTCACCTGTTCGGCCAATTCATCATCGGTGATGGCACTCATCCGCGAATGTACCTCGTACTGATCCATCACCCAACGCGCCACCTTGTGGACCTTAATCTTCGACAGTTTGTCGTCTCCCTCAAGCCCGAGAAAATTGTTCACCCACAACGCCACACCGTCGACACCGGACTTGTCGGTAATCGACACTCGGGGCGGACGACCGAAGAGGGTCGTCGTGTCGAAGATGTTGTAGATGCGCTCATCCGAACGAAGACCGCCCGCATGGATTCCCGCTCGTGTCGTGTTGAAATCTCGACCGATGAACGGATAGTTCGGCGCAATGTCGACGCCGATGGACCGCATATAGTCGGCCATCTCCTGAATCATCATCGTGTCGATACCACACAGGTCACCGTGCAGAGAGATGTACTCGATCAGGGCGCCTTCCAACGGTGGATTGCCGGTGCGCTCTCCGAACCCGAAGAGGGTGGTGTTGACCGCATTGCAGCCATACATCCAAGCCGTGGCGCCATTGATATGCACCTTGTGGAAATCGTTGTGCCCATGCCATTCGAGACACTCGTGGGGCAGACCCAGTTCGTGCGTCATGGTGTGCACGAGTTTCGGAATCGACCGGGGCAGAGCCACACCTGGGCTCGGCACACCAAATCCCATCGTATCACAGAGGCGAATCTTCACGTGCATGTCAGGTGCCACCTGCTCCGAGCGTCGCACCAGTTCGCCTACATAGGGCTTGACGAATCCGTCGATATCGGCGCGAGTGACATCTTCCAGGTGTACGCGAGGACGGATTCCCGCCTCCCAGGCAGCATCGACGATCTCGATATAGTCGTCGAAGGCCTTCTTCCGATCCTTCTTCAGCTTGTAGAAGATGTGGTAGTCGGATGAAGGCGTGAGCAGACCGGTTTCGTGCACCTCCGCTTCCTTGACCAGGCGAAAGTCACCCTTGTCGGCCCGGATCCAGGACGTGACCTCCGGAAACTTGTGGCCCAGGGCACGGCAGTCGTCCAGCGCACGACGATCATTGGCCGTGTACAGGAAGAATTCGGTCTGTCGAATCACTCCGTTGGGGCCACCGAGCTTGGCCATCATGTCGAAGAGCTTGACCTGCTGCTCTACGGTGTAGGGCGGACGCGCCTGCTGGCCATCACGAAAGGTGGTATCTGTGACGACCAGATCACGCTTGAGCGCTTCCTGCGGGTCGAATTTCACGACTTCGCCGTTGATCTCTTCGTAGATCGTTGCATCATACACGACCTTCGGCGGGCGGCTGTAATCGAACATGTCATCGAGCGTGTTGGGCTCGTCGACTTCTACCAATGGTTTGACCTCGGTGGCCATTACTTGCTCCTATGCTCGCGTTGGATCGGCTCTTGGGGATCGTTTCGGTCGCGACAGGATCGCCTCAGAGAGCGGATCAATTCCAAATGGACGGCTGCTAGTGTCTAGTCCAAGTACCTACCGATGAAGTCAATAGCACCCCCGACATTCTGCACCTCGAGGGCCTCGTCCTCATCCATTTCGATATCGAATTCCTCCTCAAATCCCGCCATCAATTCAACGGACTGAACCGACTCAGCTCCGAGATCGGCAGTGAAGGAATTCGCCTCATCGATCTGGCTCTCCTCGATTTTGAGAACCTGGGCGATGACTTTGTAGACGCGTGCTTTGACGTCGTCACGATTCATGATAGAAACATCCTCTCTTCGCGCGCTGTGTTTAGTTGGACAGCTTCGACGCGGCATCGCGGTCGACGATGAATGTGCAGTCGGGGTGGTCCTGCAAAAGACTTGCGGGGCAATCCTCGCTGAAGGGGCCATCGACGGCGGCGGCGATGGCATCTGCCTTCTTGGCACCCGTCGCCAGCAACACGAGGCGGCGGGACTCGCGAATCGTACCGATACCGGCAGACAGTGCGCACCGGGGAACCTCGGAAGCGTCGGAGAAGAAGCGTCCATCACTGTTGGCGTCGATGGTCTCCTGGGTCAGACTAACCAGGCGCGTTCGGCTGTCGACACCCGAGCCGGGTTCATTAAAGGCGATGTGACCATTGCCCCCGATACCCAGCAGCCACATGTCGATGCCACCAGCGGCCAGAATGCGATTTTCGAATCCCTCACACTCCAGCTGAGGAAAACGAGCCTTGCCATTCAGGACGTGGGTGTTGAAGGGCAGAATATCGACGTGCCTGAACAGATTGTCTTGCATGAAATACCGGTAGCTCTGGTCGTGATCCCCACCAAGCCCCCAATACTCATCGAGATTGAAGGAACTGACCCCGGCAAGACTCAGGCCGTCTTCTTTGTGCCGGCGGGCGATCTCGGCATAGGTCGCCTCGGGCGTCGAGCCGGTGGCCAGACCGATGACGCTGTCTGGGTTGGCACGGATCAGTTCGTCGAACATGGCGGCCGCTTCGATGGCCACCTGAGCTGCGTCGTCACAGATCTTGAGTCGTATATTGCCAGCCATTTACTCGTATCGCGGAAAAGCTCGCCTGGGAATCGCCCCTGCGAGTCGTGGTTTGAATCGTGATGAGTCGAACCGATGAAGTTAGGGGAATGGCACAGGAGTGTAAAGGTGAGCGCAACCCTGTACGTGACCCATCGCGCGACGGTTGACGCTTTCGACGACCGGCGGCTATACTACCTGCTTGGCTCATCCTTTAACCACAACGTTTTCAGTAAGATAGACGAATCGGGATCCCCTCTATGACCGCCTTTTCCCCGCTGAGTGACAAGCAGATCGCCACCCTCGAGCAGCAGGGCTGCTCGGCCGCTGACTGGTCCACCGTTCATGTCGCCGAAGGCTTTGACCCTCTGCGCGTTCGTAACACCCGTTTCGACGGCAGCGTAACACTGGGATCCCTGTCTAGCACCATCGCCCTCGAAGGCGACGTGCAGATCGAAACCGGAATCCGCGACGCCCATCTGATCGATTGCGAGATCGGTGATGAGGTTCTGATCTCCCGCATCGGCGGTCATATTGCCCGTATGAAGATCGAAGCCGGTGCCCGCATCACAGACGTAGGAACCATCGCCACGGGGCCGGGCGCCGTCTTCGGCAATGGCGTAGAGGCAGAGACGATCAACGAAGGGGGTGGGCGGGAGATCGGCCTGTTCGCTGAACTGTCGAGTCAGTTCGCCTATCTGATGGCCATGCACCGACATCGGGGTGACGTGGTGGAGAAACTGCAGGCCATGGTCTCTGACTACACCGACGCTACTCGGAGTGACCGTGGCGTCATCGGCGCCGGTGCGCGCGTGTCTCACGTGGGAGAGATGATCGACGTGCAGGTGGGCCCCGCGGCGCAGATCGTGGGCGCTCAACGACTTCACAACGGCACGATCCTCTCTGAGGCAGACGCCGTCACCGAGGTGGGCGCTGCCGTCGTGGCCGAGGACTTCATCATCGCCGAAGGCGCCCAGGTCGTGGATGGTGTGGTCCTCCACAGCTGCTTTGTGGGCCAGGGTTCGAAGATGGGCAAGCAATTCTCCGCCGAGAATTCGCTGTTCTTCGCCAACTGTGAGGGTTTTCACGGTGAGGCGTGTTCGATCTTTGCAGGACCGTATACGGTCACCCATCACAAGAGCACGTTGCTGATTGCCGGCATCTACTCCTTCTACAACGCGGGCTCTGGGACCAACCAGAGCAACCACATGTACAAACTCGGCCCGGTTCATCAGGGCGTGATTCAGCGAGGCACGAAAAGCGGGTCTTTCTCGTATATGCGCTGGCCCACCGTGGTGGGGCCCTTCTGCGTCATCATCGGCAAACATCTCAACAACTTCGATATCGGAGACCTGCCATTCTCCTACGTCACCGAAGAGGAAGGGGACTCCCTCCTCACGCCGGCCATGAACATGTTCACCGTAGGCACCGTACGGGACGGAGAAAAGTGGCCCACCCGGGACCGCCGAACGGCGACGAACAAGAGAGATCAGATCTGTTTCGAGGTCTACAGCCCTTACACGGTGGGCAAGATGGTGCGTGCCGAAGAGGCGCTCACGAGCCTCTATGAAGAGACCGATCGTGACGTTGAGCAGGTCCGCTACAAAGGCGTGCTCGTCAAACGGCTGATGTTGCGCAAGGGAGCTCGTAACTATCGCGACGGAATCGATGTGTATCTGCAGGGCAAGATCCTCGAACGACTCGCCGAAGCACGAGCTGATGGCGATCAGGAGGTGCGTGAGGCCCTGGCCGTTGGGGACGGCATCGGTGACGGCGATTGGAGCGATGTGGGCGGACAGTTGGTTCCCCTCGCCCGTCTGGCTCAGATCGAGGAAGGAATCGCCTCGGGTGCACTCGCCACACCGTCTCAGGTAGATGCGGCCTTTGCCGGTGCCGCCGAAGCGTATGCCGCAGATGAATGGGCGTGGATCTGCCGGGTTTGGGCGCAGCGAACCGGCGCTCTTCCCGAAACGTTGGGCACCGACGATCTCGACAAGATCGACGCAAGTCACCGAAAGATGTCCAACTCCACGATCAAGAAGATCCTCGCCGACGCAGAGAAGGAGTTCGATTCCATCGCCCAGTATGGTTATGGAGCCGAGGAGGGCGACGAGGCCCGTGACACAGACTTCAGCTCCGTACGTGGCACCTTCGTGGACAATTCGTTCGTGCAGCAGATGCAAGGTAGACTGCGTGATGACGGATGAGAACGGACGTCAGCCCGAAGATGTGACCGACGTCCTCGTCGTCGAGGATAGCCGAGTTCAGTCTGAGGCACTGCGTCTGAGTCTCGAACACCGTGGATTCGCCGTGGATATCGAGTACGTGGCGCCGTAGATGGCGTGGAGGGCCTGGCTGCGGTGCGTGAACAGGCCCCGTCCCTCATCATCAGCGATGTGGACATTCCAAACATGGATGGGTACGCGCTGTGTGAAGCGATCAAAGACGACCCCCAGTTGCGATCGATTCCCGTCATCTTGCTGACGTCCCTGCGGCACGGGTCTCGGGCTGGCCATTTCCCGTCAGTTGTCACAGATGATGGGTGGACGAATGTGGCTGGAGAGTGAGGGAATGGGGCACGGAAGCACCTTCTATTTCACGATCCAATTTGCTCTGCAGCAGGGCCCGAAAGAATGGCTGTCGAGAATCCGAGCCCCGTCGAGGAAGGTTCCAGATCGAATTCATGACAGCGGGCGACGATGCGATTCAGTTCAGCGGCGTCGGGCAGTGCCGCCCGGGGCGACCGATCACCGGTGGCTGCGGCGGGCACAAGTAGCTTGGGCGATTTCGCCACGAATTCGGTTCGCAGTCGCCGGGGCACCGTGAGCGCCTCGACACCCATACGCCGATAGGCCTCCAGTCGTTGCCGCGAGAGGTCAGGTGCCGGCAGACTGAGTCTCACGCGAAGCGTTCCACCTCATTCAACGCGGCCGTGAGTGCCGCCTTTCCCAGGGAAGTCTCGAGGCGAACTCGCTGGATGAATCGCCGGATCTGTCGGGGAGAGGAAAGAACGTGGACACCCGTCGTCGATGGCAGCTGATCCAGCAGCTGTTTGATGTGAGGACGCTGGCGTCGACGATAGGTGGCGATCCAGGTGAGAAAGTCCCAACCTGGCAGACGCTCGGGGCAGCCGGGTGCCATATCGGAACGCGTTCTACCTCGCCAGCGCAGACCTCGCATGATGACACGCCAGAGACACCGGACCGGGTGCAGATCGAGAAACAGAACCGTATCGGCCGCCGCAAGCCTTACGTCCATTGTGCTGCCATAGTTACCGTCGATGAGCCAGCGCTCAGCGGCGATCATCTGTGCCTCGAGTCGAACACGGGCTTCGCGTTCCGTCATCACCCACCCAGGCTGCCAGTATTCTCGATCGAGGTGGATGGTCGGCAGTTGGAGGATGACCCCCAACTGCCGCGCCAGCGTCGACTTTCCGGCCCCGCCTGAACCTATGATCGCAACCCGATTCACGTAGCCGGCGGTTCGATATAGGGCTTGGGCAACTGATAGCCGCGTTTTTTCACCTGAATACGGGCTAACACCGCACCCCCTTCGGTGGTGGCATCGCCGTAGGCGAGATACAACGTGCGAGCTCGTCAACACCGTAGTTGTGAAATCGATCGCCGTCCCACATAGACACACCATCGGTGGCGGCAAACCAGATGTGGCCGTCAGCGTCTTGTGTGATTCCCCAAACCGTGTCACCGGACAAGCCGTCCGCCACGCCATAGGAGGACAGTGTGTCCCCGTCATGACGGACGGCGCCACATCCCCACAAACCCATGCACAGAAAACCACGCAGGTCTTGAAAGAGACTGATCACCGGACCGGGAAGCCCGTTTGTGCCGTCGAGATTCCGCCACGTGCCGCGACAGCGGATGCGGCGCTGGTCACACAGCGTCTTGTTCATGGGTGTTGAGTGGTCCTAGCCAGCCAGCCGGTCCAGCAGCTTACGCAGTTCCGTCACCGCGATGGCAAATCGTTCGGCACCGGTGCCCCCATACTCCGGATCGTCCGCCTTCAGGTGGGGCTCTACCGAGACGAATCCAGAAATCCCACGCTCATCCGCCCACTTGAGGATCTGTTCCACATCACCATCGCCATGCCCTGCGGGCACTACGCGCCCCGTGTCAGCCACGGCATCTTTGATGTGGAAGTAGGCGACGTGATCGGCGAGCAGGTCGAAAGCGGGGCCGGGACGAAACCCGCACTGCACGAAATTGGCCGGGTCAAAGGCCGCCTTGAAGTGATCTGACTTGGCGTGCGTCAGCAGATCGAGACAACGCTCGGGGCTGTCTCCGTAGATGCCCTTTTCGTTTTCGTGAAGCAGCACGATGCCCGCCGTCTCGGCGGCGCGTGCCATGCGCGAGATTTGCTCCAGAACGACGTCGCGGACGTCCTCGGGATTCTGATCCTTGTGGTAGAAGGAGAAGATCCGGACGAAGTCACAACCCAACTGGGAGGCCCGCTGCAGGGCAATACCGAATCGGCGGAAGTGATCCTCGAGATCGTCGCCGACATCGACCTTGCCAATGGGCGAGCCAATGGACGACACACGGATGTCGGTGTCGTCGAGTCTGCTTCGCAGCTTCTCGGCCTGGCTGTCGGTTAGATCCAGGACATTCACACCGTCCACTCCACGAACCTCTACCCAGGAGACCCCCGTGGCCTGCAGGCCGGCGATCTGCTCGTCCATGGCCGGCGCGATCTCGTCGGCGAAACCGGTAATTTCAAAGCCGGGTGCCATCAGCCCTTCTCAGGTGGAAATGGATCGAGACTGACCCCGGTGGGCGAAGGGGCCGTCGGCCGCCATCGCAGTTTCTCGAAAGAGCGGTACCTCACGTCGAGCCAGGGCGTCTCGAGACGCACATATCCCTCGTGCCTGGAGGTCAGGGCCGCCTCCAGTGCGCCCGATGTCAGCAGCGTTCTCTCCAGTGGATACTGCGCCTGTCCCGTGAGGAACATCTCCTCCACATTGAGACCGAGATAGCTGAAGTGGGCATAGGCCCCGATAGGGCCCCCGTGGCCCTGACACTTGAACCACGTCGCGTCGACCTGTCCGGCCGAGCCTCGAGATGCATACCCCAATTCGGTGATGTAGCCATTGAGCATCAGCACTGCTCCTTTGAAACCGTCACGGTATTCAAGCAGGAAGAGCGCGGGATTGTCGCAGTGCTCTTCCATCGAGCCCACCTGGCGACCCGTCTCGTCGATCGTCTCGCAGGCCGCTTCGGCCAACTCCTTCCACCACTTCCCCTCGCCACGGCCGTGTGCCCACGCCGCCTCTCCCTCCAGACAGGTGACGGCAGCAATGCCCGTCTCACCGCCTGCGCGACGTTCGACCATGCACTGCAGAACCTCGAGAGTGTGGAAGCCGTAGATATCTAGCCCCGAGAAACCGATGGCCACCGCCTCGGTCAGGGGTGTATCGAGATCGTGCTCGAGGAACGGATCCCGCCAGCAGACGGGAAGGGACGAACCCGCCATAAAAGGAGCCCCGAGTTCGACGGCACGGTCTGCCATCCATTTGGCATCCTCCCAGCGCCAGGAGAGATGTTTGTCGTTGTAGATGGGCACGCCTCGCCCGGAGGTGGCCATAACACCGGTGATCTGTTCCATGAAATGGCGGCGTGGATACAGGTGTTGCTCTTTTTCATTCCACGCGTAGTCGCCATGTTCCCCGATAAGCAGAACCCCGTCGACAGCCAGTTGCTTGCCACCCAGGGTTAGAGCACCGACGATGCTGGGGTAGATGGGAATGCCGAAACGCTCGGACAGATCTCGGCTCATGTCGTCTTCAAACATCTGGTCGATGTAGAAAGAGACGATCTCGACACGCGGATCGTTGAAGGCTTCGTCTGTGGGGAACCCCTGCAGATACTTACCGACCAATACGTCCGCGTGAGAGCCGGGGCGATAGACGGTGATGAGGGCAGCGATCTTTTTCTTCATCGGGAGGCAGTCTCGGCGGCCAACAGCGCCTTCAGATATCCGATCGAGTAGGACAGGCCCTGGTAGACCCCCTCGCCATCCCCCTCGACGGCGGGGATATGATCTGGATTGATGCAGCCGTCGAAGCCCACGCGCCTCAACTCTTGCAAAACCTTGAACATGTTGATGTCACCATCGTCGAGAAGTGTTTCTTCGAAGGCACCGGCCGTGGCCAGTGATCCGCGCACGTTGCGCATGTGCAGGGTAAAGAGTCGCCCCTTGCGTCCGTAGTTATGGATCTCGTCCAGGATCAGCGCACTGCCACCGGCCTCGGCGCGTGTACCACAGCAATACAGATATCCCACATGCCGCGACGGGAAGGCGTCGATGATGCGGTGATATCCCAGGGCCCCGAAGGGCGTGTCCACGTGGGGCGAATCCGACGGATGCATGGCCAGCCGGATGTCTGCCTCTTCGGCGATGGGGACCAGTGCTCCGTAGATGTCCAGGAATCGCTCCCACCACGCGTCCAGTTCTTCCTGGGTCGGTGTGGGCGGCGGCTCCTTGGCCATCCCCATCGATTCGCCGCGTGATCGATACCCTCCTCGATGCACGGCGCGATAACGAACGACCTGGCCTGGAAAGGTGTCTCCCGAAAAGCGCTGTCGCGCAATGGTCACACCTGCTTCGGCAAAGGCTTCAAGAGCACGGCAACTGTTGTCCTTGGCGACCTGCGTGTCCACCTCGCCATCCATCACGGGCTGTATGATATCCGGCAACGTGACCCGGTTGATATCCAAACCGAAATCTCGGATTCTGCGCCGAATCTCTTTCACCTTTGCGACATCAGGATAACCCTGCTCCTTCACACCTGGCCAGAACTCCCCTCTGCCAAAGTCGATGCAGTCGGCCCCCAGCTGCGTCACCAGTCGTAGGTATTGGTCGGATAAGTCGCCGTGCCAGACAGAGATTCGTATCATCGAAGCCATTCGTCCCGGATGTGTGTCGCGCCTGAGTCTGCGGTCTCGGCGGCGAACATAGCCGTCCTCCAGAGCATGAACAAGATACAAGGCATCCAGAACAGCCTATGAACGAGGCGACGACATGGCCCTTTGAGGTGGGACCCCTCGACGTGCGCGACTATGAGTGCGACCTGCAGGGTGTCGTCAACAATGCCGTGTATCTGAACTATCTCGAACACGCCCGGCATCGATGTCTGATCGATTTGGGACTCGACTTTGCCGACCTGCACGAGTCGGGATGCGATCTGGTGGTGACGCGGGCCGAGGTCGACTATCGACAGCCTCTGCGATCGGGCGATCAATTCCTCGTGCGAACGCGGGTCGGCCGCTCTGGAAAAATCCGTTTCGCCTTCGATCAGATCATTCTCAGGGCTGCCGACGAGCGGCTCATGGTGGAGGCTCGCATCGTCGGCACGGGAATCCTCGACACCGACAAGGGGCGGCGACCCGGTCTGCCTCAACAGCTGCAGGACAAACTCGATGAGGCCGACCAGACTTCAGGTGGGTGATGGAGATGCGCGAAACGCTCATCGTCTGGCGGCGAACTGGCAAAGAGCACCGGGAAAACGCGGGATTTCAGCGCAATTCACCCGATGTCGTTGAGGCGAGTCTGCGGGCGAAGGTCGAAGATTTTCGCAGCGTCGCCGCTGACACATGGTCATGGTGGCAGATCGACGACCAACTGCTGATCGAGAAGAATCGCCCCGGCGTCGACTGGCCACGAGCCGACGAAGTCCTCTGCTACCACCTGCCCGATCAACACCTGCTGATCGTCGAGAATGCTCACCATCCACAGATGGGGCCCGAGTGGAGTTGGTATGTCCACATCGGTGATCATCAGTGGCGTCCAGATCTTGGCGCCTGGGTCTTCACCGATCTGTTCGTCGACATCCTGGTTCATCAGGATCGGCGACAACACACGATCGTCGATCTCGACGATCTCGCAGAGGCGGTCAACCTGGGGATCATCACCCCGGCACAGGCGTCCCATACGCTGCGTCAGATGTAGAGACTGGTCGACACCATTGTAGCAGGAGAATTTCCACCGGCCAGAATCCGCCCCTGGCGGGAGCGTCTGCGCGAAGAGGGACTGATCGCGTGAATTCTCACGGTGAACGTCGGAACAGCGCGGCAGACCCAAATCACCAGTACGCGGGCTGAACAGACACACGCTTGACGGGCCAGGGCTCGTCAGATGAATCCGACGATCGCCTGCGCCTCTTCGAGTGCCGCCGGCGTACTCAATTCTTCGAGCGTCGGCGTCGGATCGCTCCAGTCGATGAACCCCCAGAACAGTCGCCGCTGGCCTGCCGAAGCTGTGCGCAGGTAGGTCACGAGCCAGTAGTTGCGCGACCGATTGACAATGCGCAGCCGACTCGGTGTTGTCGGCGTCGAAAAGGGCAGGGGTTGGAGTGACTCCATGGCGACAGCCACGTCCACAGGCTGCACGTAGTACGGCGAAGATTCGCCTCCGTGAAGCAGATCGACGACGAAGGTGCACGTCGAGTCACCTACGTGGGCGGCGATCGTCACGTCCTCGATGGTCGCCTGATCCTCCGCAAAAAGCGCCTCGGAATCCGTCTCCCATTCTGCCACATCCTGCCAGCGGTCTCCCCATCGGCAAACAAGCCGACTGGGCTGCTGCGTCTTCACTTCAAACAGGGCACGGCCGCCGGCGACCTTGCTTGGATAGTTCGCGTAGACGAACCACGGCGTCATCACCAGATTCTCGGATCGACGTGCGAAAACCAGCCACCTCTGCAGATCGTTGCAACTCGACAACTGCGTCGATCCCGCTTCGTCGGTGACGGCGAGGATCACGTCCAGATCGTATTGATGGAACTGGATCCCCTTGATTGGGTCTTCGGTGGTTCGCACGTGTTCGAGCTCTGACCAGTCGAGCCCCGCTTCACTGACCCAGTGACGCAGGCGAGTCGTGTCGCTTTCGCTGGTCGCCAGCAGATGAAAACGCCCACCGTGGTGGAGGATGGCATGGGCACGGATGTCAGCTCCCAGATCGAGACCGTCCGCCAGGGTCGTCGACGCCGTCGCTTGCGGAGTCACCGGCGATGGCAGATCGAAACGATCGGCCAGATAGCGAGCTGAGTTCACCTTCTCGATCGTGGTCATGTGGTCGAACGGCTTGGCCCCTGGCACGATGCGCTGCTCGGGATACCAGCGGCTCAGTAGGGCGTGACGCGTCACCGGATCGGCGAGATTGTCCGACCCCGTGTGGCCGGTCAGATGGTGGAAGAGGAGCACATCTCCCGGTTCGGCCAGAAAGGGCTGTCCTTCACCTGAGTTCTCGACCATCGCTGCGGCACCCTTGATGCAGTGGCAGCTTGCCGCCAGCTGCTGCCGGTAGCGCAGATAGGAACCGGGAAACACGACGAAGGCGCCACCGCGTGGTCTCACTTTTGTCAGAAAGATGAACGACCCGACGGCCCAACCGTTGGGCATCGTCGTGGGATAGCTGTCGTCCACGTGGGCCACGGGTTCGACCCACTCTCCGTCCGGTTGGTAGGGGCGTGGCATGTTGTTGCCACCACGACGACGCGCCAGGGTGTAGGTTGGCGCGCCGAACAGCTCGGCGATCCCGTCCAGCATCCTTTCCGTCGTACAGGCGGACACGACGTCGGTCTGACGCCCCCGATCGTCGGGATGGGCCTCCAGATACTCGACGGCCACTTCGATCGTGTCGTGTGGCACGGCGGCGCGTAATACGACATAACCGTGCTCGATGAAGTGTTCATGATCCGCCGCAGACAGGGTCGGCATCAGACGAGATCTCGATTCCGNACCGCATCAGGTGGATAGATGTGCAGATCGCCGGGTTGGCGCAGTCCGAGCAACTGCAGTCGCTGCTCATCGGCATTCTCCAGCGCCTGCCAGGGAATCTCCTGCTGCCACTCGTAACGCTTGAGCCACCAATGGCCAAAGTAGAGATAGATCCCCCGACGCAGACCCTCGCTCCGATTGATGCCCCCTGAGTGCCAAATGGCGCTGTTGATGAAGGCCGCATCGCCCGGCTCCGCGATCACGGCCACCTCCCCTTCCAGCGGTTGTTGGCGCTCTTCGCCGGTCGGCGGCTGCCGCCAGCCGCGGTGTGAACCGGGCAACACGTGCGTGGGACCTCGTTCCGGAGTCATCTCGTCCAGATAGAGGATGGTGTTGATCGACAGCGGCGCGTCCCCTGGGAAGCTGAAATCCCGATGCCAGGACCGATCCGGTCCGTCGTTGCCCGGTCCCTGGCGAAGCAGGTCGTATTGCAGCAGCTGCGTCTGTGATCCGAAGATGGCGCGGTGGTTTTCGAGGATCGGCGGATGTTCGACCAGGTCGATGAAGGACCTGTACTTCAGCAGTTTGTGCTGGTTGCGTGGCGCCGGTTCCGCTTCCCACACCTCATTGAAGCTCTGTTGAATGCTGCGCAGATGGTCGCCCTGCAACACACCCTTGATCAGCACGTATCCGTGTTGATTGAAATAGCTCCAATCCTTCTCGTCGATCATCGCGCATTCCGTGTCAGGAGGTAAGTGACGGGAAGAAAACACCCGATCAGAGAGCCGACAATGCACCAGACCCCCAACAACCCTGCCAAGGGTGGGCTGGCCAGACGGGCTGTTGTCGATGGGTCGCGCCCACACTGATTGCACCGTACTGTTGGCGCCACGATCATCCATCCCCCGTGAAACCGTTGCACGAGCATCCTCACGTGAAGAGAGACCAAATCATGAGCTCGCACGAACGTGTTGCCCTCATCACCGGTGCCGGCAGCGGCATCGGCCAGCATTCCGCATGGGCCCTGGCTGAGGTGGGCTACAGTCTTGTGTTGGTCGGCCGCCGCAAGGAGGCGCTTGAANAGACCGCTGCAGGAGCGGGNGAGGCAGNGACTCTGGTGGTGCCCACGGATGTAGGTGACCCCGAAGCGGTGGAGGCCTTGTTCGAACAGACGGCGAGTCGATTTGGCCGCCTCGATGTGTTGTTCAACAACGCCGGCATCGGAGCGCCGGGTGTGCCCCTCGAGGAACTCACCTTCGAGCAGTGGTCGGACGTGGTCGGCGTGAATCTGACGGGCGCCTTCCTGTGTACGCAGGGGGCCTTCCGCATGATGAAGGCTCAGGACCCACGTGGGGGCCGTATCATCAACAATGGTTCGGTGTCGGCGCAGATGCCAAGACCCAACTCAGCGCCCTACACGGCGACGAAACATGCCATGACGGGATTAACGAAGGCCACATCTCTCGATGGTCGTGACTTCGACATCGCCTGCGGCCAGATCGACATCGGAAATGCGACGACGAAGATGACGCATCGGATGGCCGACGGAGTCCCTCAGGCCAATGGCACGAAAATGGTGGAACCGAGAATGGATGTGAAGTGTGTCTCCGACGCCGTCGTCCACATGGCCTCCCTGCCCTTGGACGCGAACATCCTGTTCATGACAGTGATGGCGACGAAGATGCCCTACGTGGGTCGCGGATGATCCGAAGGGGGTTCGGACCCTCCACGACGGTAGTTCAGATCACGAGGTCCAACTGTTGAACAGAGCCGACACCTGTCGGCTGACCATCCTCTTCCTTGAGGTAGATCCCTGAGCTGCGGACAACACCTTGCAGCTCGTTTTCATCATCCTTTACCTGGAAAGGTGTCATCGTCGAGCCGAGATAAATGGCACCGACCCCTGCCTCTCCGAGTGCGATGAGCCGGCCGTTGCCGGCTGCATCCTTCTGCCAGATGCGCAGTCCTTCATACACCGAGTCCCCTTCGTCGATGAAGTCATTGCCGTCTTCATCGTAGAGAGATAGTTCTCCGAAACCATTTCCTTCCACGGTACCAAACAATTCGGATCCGTCGTCGACCTGGCCATTGTCGTTGACGTCCAGAGCAAGGAAGCCCGAGTTCGGGCCGACAAAGTGGATCTGCTCTGTCTCGCCATCGGTGTCCAGATCGAAGGCGAAGGTCCGTTCGGTCAGTTCGGCGGCCGTGCCTTCGAAGTTGATCACCAGAGGATCCTGCAGTTCGGCGCCGACCTGAAGCTGACCCGAGTCCTCGGTGATGAACTGGCGACCCAT
>PATE01000021.1 GCA_002712305.1 Gemmatimonadota bacterium
GGCTGTGGCCTCGGGTCACCATGGTTTCAGCGACCATGGTAAGGGGAGAGTCTGCTTCAACGGCGGCCATATCCAACCGAGGAACCATGACCTCTCGAACGACACGCTCGTGGAATCCGAAGACGCCTTCGATCATGTCACGCTCGCCCTCTTCAAGAACGCCTGATTCGCCCTCTGACTCGACCAGACTGCGCAACTCTTCCTCCTTTTCCGCCTTGAACTCCTCATCTGTGTAGTCGCCGGAGGAGGAGAGTCGCTCCACGAGCAGGGCACAGGGAATCAGGGCGTAGTAGAGGGGAATGAAGGACAGCGCCAAGGGGGAAATGCGAGGTTCCTCGCCTTCTGCTTCGAAGCGCAGTCGGCCCGCCAATCCTGTGGACAGCAGCACGACACCGCCAACGATGACAGTGAGCAACACGGGCAGCAGGGCACCCGGTAGGCTATCGAAGAGTTGGCCAAGGGCAATCGCCTGGCACACTGCGAGAAGACCGAGTCCGATCCTGGTCATGACCTGAAGACGATGACGTGGTGCGAAGATGCGCAGCATCGCATCGGCTCGCCTTACACCATTCTCACTGAATCGCTCCAAAGAGGATCGCGACAGGGAGGCGAAGGTGGCTTCATAGCTGGCCAGCGCAAACAGGGCGAGCGCTGAACCGACGGCGATACTGATCCAAAGAGCTATTTGCGGGGGTTCCACGAAGGGCGGTGGTGCTCCTTTCAGATATGCTGTCCGCCAGGACAACTACTATGCAAGTCGAGAAAGCGCTGCGTTTCATGTTCCATGAAACGCAGTGTCTCCTCCGTGTCATGGTCATATCCTGCCAGATGCAGAATGCCATGGACCATGAGACGACCAACTTCGTCCTGCAGTGACACATCAAGTTCTTCGGCCTGTAGCTGCGCCTGGTTCACCGAAATGTAGATCTCACCGCTGGGTACGGCCTCTTCGTGTTCGGTGACGATGGGTTGTCCCTCCGCCAAAGAGAAGGACAACACGTCTGTCGGTCGATCCATTCCACGAAAGCTCGAATTCAGCCGATGCAGCTCTTTGTTATCCGTCAACACGATATCGATAAGACCGCGCACGGGGTGAGCCTCAAGCACCGAATGACCCAGAGCGGTGAGGTGTTGGGCGACGGAGGGATCAAGGAGCTCAGGATGGTCGTCCGGGAAGTGCAGATGCAATCGGTCCGCCACCACGACGCTCCTTTCGTCCTGCTTCCTTCTGCCATGGGTACTCGACACGTCCATGAAGGGTACCCATCAAAACCGGGATAAAGGCATCTTCGATGCCGTGGAGGTCTCGCAACGTGAGGGGGCATTCATCGAGCTCACCCGCAGAGAATTTCTGCTGCACGATGCGACGAACCAACTGCCGGACTCTGCTCGGTGTCCTCTCGGACAAGGTCCGCGCCGCCGATTCGATGGAGTCGGCGAGCATGAGGATTCCGGCCTCTTTGGTCTGTGGCTTCGGTCCATCATATCGGAAGTCATCTCGCCGCACGTTTTCCACCCCCAGCTCGATGGCACGATTGTAGAACGTCTCCAGAACGGTTGTGCCGTGATGCTGTGGGATCAGGTCGATGAGTGCCTGCGGCAGACCATTCTCCTCTGCGAGATAGACGCCATCCTTCACATGGGAGTCGATGATCAACGCACTCATGCTTGGCGTGAGGTGATCGTGAGGATTCCGCCCACCGCGAAGTCCTTGATTCTCTGTGAAGTATTCTGGTTTGAGCATCTTGCCAATGTCGTGATAGTAACAACCGACACGCGCCAGCAGGGGGCTGGCGTTGATTCGCTGTGCTGCCGCCTCCGACAGGTTGGCCATGATCAGAGAATGTGTGTACGTGCCGGGAGCGCGAATCGCGAGTTCCCGCAGCAGGGGACGATTCAGATCCGACAGTTCGAGGAGCGTAATGTCTGTCGTGACGTTGAAGATGCTCTCGAAGATCGGCAACAGGCCCTGAATCACGATGGGCGTAGCAATGCCGATGACGAGTCCGGGCAGCACATGAGAGTAGATCTGTTCGTGCGGCACAAAACGCAACACATCTGTCGCCGTGATCAGCACGCCATACGAGGCGGGCAGCAGGATCATGGCGCGATAGAACTGATTGCGATGCCGAACGTGTCTCACAGAGAACACCGCCACTGCAGCGGTCAGTGCGCAGATCAGGGCAACATAGAAGTCACCAAACAGGCTGCCGATGAACAACGCCAGCAGCAGGGACATAACCAGCGCGACCTGTGGTGTGAGTAAGATCGTCAGCAGCATGGCGGCCAACGGCGTTGGTGCAAAGTAGGTGGGAATGTCGTTGGTCTGGATATACGACGCTGAGCCTGCGGTGGCGAGTCCAACCAGCGTCAACAGCAGCAGAAGCCCCGTGCTGTAGTAGATCTGTGGCTCCCGCGTCGCGAGATAGTATCCGAGTACGATCAGGAGAAAGGCAGCAATGGTCGCCGCCGCGATGGTCTGCAGCAGACGGACTGTCTCGTCCTTACGCTCTTCTTCAGCGAGGTGGGCGGCCAAGGACTCCAGCGCGTCCACGTGATGCTGTTCGACCTTCGTATTCTGGTCGACGATCATTTCATCCTGCAGATAACGTCGTTTGATGCTCGCCACACTGCGTCTCGCCTCGTCGCGGAGGCGTTGGGTCTGCTCCACATCGACAGCAAGATTGGGTTTCAGGAAGAGGCTCAGAAACTCGTGGATCGCCACGGCTGAACCGGTGTCCACCAGCGGCCGATATCCCTGAATCAACGACAGCAACTCGCCTCGCTGCAGGGACAGCTCCTCGTGAACAGAACTGATGGAAAGTTCGCTTTCGCCGATTCGTATCTGCGGCGTGACACGGGTCAGGGGACCCTCGCGTGACGCCAGAATCCCGGTGGCATAGACATCCGACAATACCTGGTGACTGGCCGCAACGAACTCGGTCAGTTCGGGAGCCCCCAGGCGTGCCACACTGCCACTGAGTTGACGCAGGGCTGCCTCTGACAAGGATCCGATCACGTCGGGGAGCTCGCGCTGCAGGCGGGAGTGTTTCAGCGAATCAGGCATCTGCATACGGAGATTCGGCAGCAACACGCCGAACACTGAATCCAGATAGGTCAATTGCGCGGGGCCGGTTTGCGTATCATGGATCAGCACGGTCGGAATGGAGCGTTCCGCCTGCAGACGTTCCGCGTCGAGTTCGTCGACACTCTTGCGGACGTAGAATGGCAGGGGGGCATTGATTCGTTCGGGGGCAACCGAGCCAACTCGAAGGTCTGTGATGCTGTAAGGGCGCTGTGAGGGTGAGAAGTAGGTCAGCAGACCCACTGACACCAGCGCAAGGGCGACTCGGAAAATCCGAAGACTTCGGCGAGGTTGTCTTGGGCGGGATGTCGCACGGTCACCCGATCCCGTTACCGGAGACCACCAGCGCTTGAGACGTTGAGCGTTCACGGTTCCTGGCTGTCCGCTGAAGATGTCGTCGATGTCGATGAGGCGGGGCGAGAGGGATCTACCCCCGGGCCATCCTGCTGCTCGTAGGCCTGCACGATCCGCTGAACCAGGGGATTGCGCACGACGTCGCGTTCGCTGAGATGAATGAAGTCGAGTCCATCGACGTCACGAAGGATGTTGCGCACTTCGATCAGTCCAGATGGCTGTCCCTTTGGCAGATCGATCTGGGTAATGTCACCCGTGATCACGGCTTTGGATCCTGCGCCGAGTCGTGTGAGGAACATCTTCATCTGCGCCGGGGTCGTGTTTTGTGCTTCGTCGAGGATGACGAAGGACTCATTCAGCGTGCGTCCTCGCATGAAGGCGAGGGGAGCGACCTCCACGACCTTCATGCTCTGCAGGCGAAGCATGCGTTCTGGCTCCAGCAACTCCTGCAGGGCGTCGTACAGAGGTCGAAGGTAAGGGTCGACCTTATCCTCCAGGGCTCCCGGAAGGAACCCCAGTTGCTCTCCTGCCTCGACGGCAGGTCGTACAAGCACGATTCGAGAGACCTCCTTGCGCTTCAGNGCAGAAACCGCTGACGCAACGGCAAGGTAGGTTTTGCCCGTGCCGGCTGGTCCAATGCAGAATACGATATCCTGTCGTGAAACCGATTGCAGGTAGGCCAGTTGCCCACGACTGCGTGCCCGCACGGCCGTTCGATACGTGTGAATGACACGTTCCTGCAACTCCATCCCGGGTCGGTCGTCGTGGGCCGCCAGATCCTGCCGCAGCAGTGACTCCACGTCATCCTGATTGATGTCAGGGTTGCGCCGAAGGCTTTCAATCGCCGTCTGGAGCANGTCGACGGCAACCTGTACGGACTCGGGCTTGCCATCGAGCAGCAACTGATCTCCGCGGGCCACCAGCGAGATGCCACAGCGCTCCTGGAGGGTTAGCAGGTTCCGATCGTTCTGGCCAAATAACAGGACCGGATCGACTTCGGAAATAGAGATGCTCTTCTTCAGGGCTGAGGATCTTTCGCGATACAGGGGGGGGTAGGGAAACAGGGAACGTGAGGGGAGAAAACCGAAAGGGGTTCGGGCCGTAGACACCGTTGTGTCCAGGGCTCGAACCCCTTTCCGTATTGGCTCCTCAGGAGCCTTGGCGGATGTCCTTGCCTGCGTGCAGGGAGGGCTTGCTGTCCAAGGCTCTCAGGCGATCGTCAGTTCGACGGGATCTCCAGCACCTGAGCCGGGAAGACAAGACTCGGCTCAACGATCTGCTCGGCATTTGCCTTGTAGATCTTGTGCCACATCGTCGGGTCATTGTAGACGGCCGAAGCGATGCTGCTAAGGAAATCACCGGAGGTGACAAGATACTGGCTCTCACCGATGGCGATCGGAACATTCAGGACCTGATTCGGATAGATCATATCCGGATCTTTGATCTGGTCGCGATTCGCACGATACAGACGCGGCCACATGTAGGGATCGTCGTAGACTTCGGTCTTGGAAGAGATTCCCCACAGATGATCACCCGTCACGACTTCATAGGTGATGCTGTCGGGAGCCCGCATCCAGAGCTCGTCGAGAAGCCGCTGAGCGCGATCGATCTTAGCCGCCATCTCAGGAAGCGCGGCGATCTTGCTCATGCGAAGCTCGCCGAGCATGGCGCCAGCCTCTTTGAGCTCGCCACGTCGACGCTGCAATTCTTCAGGGGCGAGGGCAGCAAGTCCCTCGAGCTGACGCAGCAAACCGTCAAGCTGCTGTCCGAAGGCACGAACCTCTGCCTCAGTGGAACCGATTGCGGCGAGAATGCGAGCGTTCAACTCGTCAATCTGCTTCTGCACGCCGCTGANCTGAACTTTCAGGTCGCTGATGGAAGCGTCGAGGCCGACGATGTTTGTCTTGGCCTTCGCTTCCCGACCGGTGTAGTCAGCAAGGCGTGAAGCATATTCCTCGCGGGTCATCTCTTCTTGCGCGACGGCGCTCGTGGCGAATCCGAAGACGAAGAGCAGGACCAGCATGCTCGTGATACCCTTGGTCATTCTATCAGTCCTTTTCTGGATGCCAACGTCCTAAACAAGTGCAGGAAAGTTGGCCAAATCTTCGGTTATTGGTCGCCTGCGAGATTCTGTTGGGTTGAGGCGAGCTTGGCTTCAAGCGACTGCAACTCAGCCTTCTCATTGGCGAGTTGGCGCTCGAGGCGAGCCTTCTCCGCCTTCTTCTGTGCCACCTGCTTTTCGGCGGCCTCCATCGCCATACGCCGCTCTTCGAGGAGACTCAGCTCCTTCTCTGAGGGCCCGGTGGAACAACCGGCCACGACAGCCAAGGAGGCAAAGGCGATGGCGAAGAGTCCTCGGCGGACCCTACGGACACGGTAGCTCATCGAGCGTACTCCCTTTGCAGATTAGATAGAAAGGTTCGTTTCAACATAACAACGCCAAACATCACTAGCTAAAGCGGGGCACAGAGCAGAACGCACTGAATTTGCACCCCCCCAAAAGTCGCGGCAAAGTTAATACGGCCCCTATGGGATGTCAAGAGCGAATCCCTGCCATTACAAAGGCTTAGGTGACTTTCGGGACCTTGATGGATCGCCAGAATTGGTCAAAGCAGAGNCGAGCGTCAGCGGAGGCGAATTCCGAGCTCCCGCATCTGCATTTCGTCGACACCCCCCGGGGCCTCTTCCATCAGACCTACAGCCTTGTTGGTCTTGGGAAAGGCGATCACCTCGCGGATGTTGCTCTGTCCGGCGAGGAGAGCCACCAGGCGGTCGAAGCCAAAGGCGATGCCACCGTGGGGCGGGGCTCCATACGTCAGAGCATCGAGGAGGAAGCCAAACTTGGCTCGTGCCTCCTGTTCGTCGATCGCGAGCAAGCGAAAGACCTGTTCCTGCATCTGCTGCTGGAAGATTCGGATGCTGCCGCCTGCCACCTCGTTCCCATTCAGTACCAGGTCGTATGCACGAGCTCGTACCGCCCCCGGATCACTCTCCATCAGTGGCACATCCTCCTCCATCGGTGAGGTGAAGGGATGGTGCTTGGCGACGAAGCGATTCGCCTCGTCATCCCGCTCCAGCAGGGGAAACTCGGTCACCCACAGGGGATGCCAGGTATCGGCCGCCACCAGCTCTAGCTGACGGGCCAGTTCCAGCCTCAAGGCCCCGAGTACTTTGGCGACCATCTCGGGAGAATCGGCGACCAGCAGCAGCAGATCGCCCGGTTCCGATTCCAAGCAGGAAATCAGCAGTTGCTGGGCCTCATCCGGGAAGAACTTGGCGATCGAGGCTTCGAGGCCCTTGTCCGTGTGTTTGATCCAGGAAAGGCCTTTGGCCCCATGTTCCTGCGCAAAGGCGATCAGCGCATCGATACGACTTCGCGGTAAGTCGCTGCAGCCCTTTGCGTTAATCCCCTTTACCTGTCCGCCGCTGTCGAGGACGCTTTGGAAGATCTTATAGTCTGAAGCTCGCCCGGCCGGCTCAGCGCCTTTCAACTCAAGTCCAAAGCGAGTATCTGGCTTGTCAGAGCCAAAACGGTTCATCGCCTCGGCATAGGTCATGCGAGGAAAGGGTTCGGGTAGGCTCAACTCGCAAACCTCGGCACAGATGTGGCGGGTCAGCGACTCAGCCATTTGCATGATGTCCTGCTCGGCGACAAAGGACATCTCGATATCAATCTGCGTGAACTCGGGCTGTCGATCGGCACGCAAATCTTCATCTCTGAAGCACTTAACGATCTGGAAATAGCGATCAAAGCCGGCCATCATCAGCAATTGCTTGTAGGTCTGCGGTGACTGCGGAAGCGCGAAGAAGCGACCTCTGTTGACCCTGCTCGGAACCAGGTAGTCACGTGCACCCTCAGGAGTGCTGCGAATCAGGAATGGCGTCTCTACCTCGAGGAATTGCTCACGATCGAGATACCCTCGGGTAGCCTGATAGGCGCGATGCCTCGTGATCAGATTCTGCTGCATCGATGTGCGACGCAGGTCGAGGTAGCGGTATCGCAGGCGGGTTTCCTCGCCGACTTCCGTCTGATCGTCGAGTTGGAAGGGGATCGCTTCTGAGGCATTCAGGATGCGCAGGTCGTCGCAATTGACCTCTATGGCGCCTGTAACAAGGCGCGGGTTCCTCATACCCTCTGGTCGTTGTTCAACCACCCCATGCACAGCGATCACAAACTCGCTTCGCAGGGCGTCAGCTTTCTCGTGTGCAGTGGCAGAATGCTGGGGGTTGAACACAACCTGCGTGATGCCATATCGGTCACGCAGGTCGACGAAGATGACCCCCCCGTGGTCACGTCGAGTGGCGACCCAGCCCATGAGGGTCACTTCGTCACCAAGTTGATGGTCAGTAAGGGTCCCACAGTCGTGGGAACGTTGCCAGTCGCCGAGGCGATCAAGTTGCTGGGTCATGGAGTCTGTGTGGTTACTGGTGGGGCCCCGCCTCGAGTTCCCTGTGTCTCGAGTGCCCTGCAGCACGGCCCAACCTGCTTGCAATCTCGATGTTTGCAGTCTCGAGCCGCTGACGGTCGGGCAGGTTGGTGTCGGGGCAGAAAAGTCGGTCTACAGAACCCGCTAAACCTATGTAGGCCTTAGACTAGTGTCAATTCGTTGGCCGTCTCGTGCAGCCCGCTTTGACAACCAAGTAGGTGCCCGTATATTCGGCCCGCCATCTGTAGTGTACCCCCACCAGGCTCAAGTGTGTGAGCAACGCCAAGACGCAAGCGCTGCTGAAGGTCGTCGAACTGATCCCGATGTTCAGTTCAGTGGGCCAGGAGAATGCCGCTCGAGTGGTTCGGGCGTGCGAGGTTCAGCATCTGGACGACGGAGCGATTCTGTGCAGGGTTAGGGAACCGAGCGATGCCTTCTACATCCTGTTGAGTGGCGGGCTCACCGTCCTCAGTGAAAGTGGTGTTGATCTGGCGCAGATCGAACCGGTCGCTCCTGTGGGCGAGATGGGGATGCTCACGACACAGCCTCGTTCGGCCACGGTGAGAGCCCACCAGAGGTCGACGGTCCTGTCGCTGAGAAAAGCGGTCTTTGAGGGATTGATGAGAAAGCACCTGGCGATTTCGCGTCAGGTCCATCAGAACGTGCTGACCATACTCACAGCCCGCTTGGTCGACAGTCAACAAAACCACGATACGCAGTTGAAGAGTCTGCAATCGCTTCGACGGCGACTCGAGGCTGCTCGCGCCGAGTTCGCTAGTCTGCTGAGGACCGACGGATGAGCGAGGAGGTCGGTGAGCCGGACAATGGCAGGTCCCGGCACGACAGTGTTGTGGACGAAATCGGCAACACGCCCCTGGTCAGGATCGACGATCCGGCTCTGAAGCCGGGCGTCGAGATCTACGCCAAATGCGAATTCTGCAACCCAGGGGGTTCCGTCAAAGATCGCCCTGCAAGGCGGATGATCCTCGAGGGATTGCGCAGCGGTGATCTGTGCGAAGGAAAGGTGATTCTCGATTCCACCTCGGGAAACACGGGTATCGCCTACGCAATGATCGGAGCCGCACTCGGTTATCCGGTAAAGCTGGCCATGCCTGCCAGCGTCACCAAGGAACGAAAGGCGATCCTGGCCGCCTATGGTGCCGAGGTTGTGCTCACCGACCCCGCCGAAGGCTCAGACGGAGCGATCCTTGAAGCACGTAAGATCTTCGAGGAAGATCCGTCGGCGTACTTCAAACCCGATCAGTACAACAACCCCGCCAACTGGTGGGCCCATCGCGACTCAACTGCGCCTGAGCTCTGGGAGCAGAGCTCGCACCGGATTACCCATCTGGTGGCGACCATGGGAACCAGTGGGACGGTCATGGGAACCGGGTACGGGCTCAAGCAATTCAATCAGCAGATCTGTATCGTGGGTGCGGAGCCTGCCGATGCGTTTCATGGGATCGAGGGGCTTAAACATATGGAGAGTTCCATTGTTCCTGGGATCTACGATGAAGACGCACTGGATCGCAAGATGGGCGTTGACACCGAGGACGCCTACGATACCAATGTCTGGCTCGCGCGAGAATATGGGATGCTCGTTGGACAATCTTCGGGGGCTGCCTATTGGGCCGCTCGAGAACTGGCCCGCGAGTTGGACGAGGGGGTGATCGTTACCGTGTTCTGTGACGGAGGCGACAAATACATGACGACGGCTATGTGGCGACCCGTCGTTGAAGCGGCCGTCGAGTCGGCCTTGTAGAATAACCGTGATATCCTGTGACAGCTCGATGGCTTGTCGCAAAGGGCACCACCAGGAAAGAGGGACATGAAACTGCGTCGTCAGGACCTGGAGCAGATCTTTGAGCAGTCTCGTACAGAGTATCCGGATGAGTGTTGTGGCATTCTGACAGCACCGACCGTCGACGAACCCTCGCAGGTCCATCGGTGTCGCAATATCCAGAACGAGCTACACGCCAAGGATCCGCAGCAGTATCCGAGAGAAGCCCGGATTGCCTATTTCATCGATCCTCAGCAGCTCTACCAGATTGTGGCAGGGGCCGAAAAAAAGGGTGAGGTTGTGACCGGTTTCTACCACAGTCACATCGACTGTGATGCCTACTTCTCGGATGAGGACAAGGAGCGCGCCATGGCCTGGGATGAGCCGGCGTATCCTGATGCGGTATATGTCGTGGTCTCCGTCTACGGAGACGAGGTGCGCAACACGAAGGCATTTGGTTGGAATGAGGAGAGCCGGGATTTCGTCGATGTCGAAATCGACATTGTCGATTGACGGAAACCTCCGACGCGGTGCCCTCTTGCTGGCGCTGCTGGTTTGTGTCCTGTATCAGGGGACGATCCGCAGTGGATTTCAGTACGACGATTTCCACTCCATCGTAAGAAACCCCCATCTGATTCCCGCCAATGTTGGTCAGTTCTTTCTCGATCCAGGGCTGTTCTCCGTCAATCCGGAGAGCACGATGTATCGTCCGTTGCTTCTGATAACGTTCACCCTGAATCGATGGATGTCGGGCGACGAGCCGTGGTCCTATCACCTGGCCAACGTTCTGCTGCACGCCGGCAATGCAGCGATCATCCTCTGGCTGCTTCGACTTCTCGGACTGACCGCCGGTACAAGTGCCCTTGCGGCGACTCTATTCGCGATCCATCCGATCAACAGTGAGGCTGTGGCGTATGTGAGCAGCCGGTCCGAACTGCTGGCCAGTCTCGGCATGTTCCTCTTCTGTGGTCTTGCACTGACCTGCTCGACCCGGTGGACTCATCGACTCGCCACGGTGGTTGCCATGGGAGCGGCGCTCCTTTCAAAGTCGGTCGCCATTGTCGCGCCTGTGCTGGCCATTGTCGGCTTGGCGAGCGATGCGGGTGTAAGGGCGAAGGTGCGGTCGCTGCTGCCCGTTGGATCCGCAGTGGTGGCTATTGTCGTGGTTTATCTGTTCGCCATTCGCTCACTGGTCACTCGTGCTGTCGTGGATAGCCCTGTGCGAGACATGGTCCCTCAGTTGGCCACGCAGACAAAGGCGCTCGGTTACTACATCTGGCTGACAGTGATGCCCATACGACTGAGCGTCGAACATCAGTTTCTCGTGAGTCGCGATCTCGACCCGACCGTTGCAATGGGTGGAGCCTTTCTGCTGAGTCTGGTCTTGGTGGCCTGGCGAGCTCATCCATGGCGCTGGGGCGTCGCGTGGTGGCTGATCTGCCTTCTGCCTACGATCGTTGTTCCCCTTATCGTGCTGGTCAACGAACACCGGCTGTATGCGGCGAGTGTCGGCGGCTTCGCAATGATCGCCACGGCGATTCAGAGTCAGCGCAGCGAGGGGCGGCCGGTAGCTGTCATTTTGATCGCCGCGTATACTATCATGCTCGCCCTGCTGACCGTGGGGCGGATCGAAGTCTGGCAGTCCGAGCGATCTGTTTGGGAGGATGCGGCAACCAAGGCGCCCGCCTCATTGAAGGCGCAGCTACGGTGGGCAGATGCACTGGCCTTCAAGGGGGATGTCGAGCTGGCAGAAGCGGCATATCTGCGGGCTCTTGCCCTGCGTTCGCACCATCCAGCGACGCGTAACAACCTAGGCCGGATGTACCTGGTTCAGGGGCGCTGGGATGAGGCGCAGACGCAGTTCGGACTCCTGCTGAATGTGTCACCCGATAACGTGCCCGCGAGAATGAATCTCGCTCAGATCCTGTTTCGGCAGGGGCGGCTTGACGAGGCTCGAGTTCAGTATGAGGCGGTCATGGCGTATGGGACGACGCACGGGCGGGCCCAACTGCGGATCGCACAGATCGGGCTGCGTCAGGATTCCCCAGCTGCACAGGTCTTGAGGTGGCTTGAGCAGGCAGAGGCGGCGGGCGAGACGTCAGTGGACCTGCACGTGTCGCGCGGAATCGTCTTGCGGCGGCTCGGCCGAGGTGAGGCGGCGTTGGCCGCCTATCGCGCCGCTCTCGCGAAGGCACCGGCTTCTGCGGATGTTTGGTACAATCTTGGCAATCTGTACGTCGAGCAAGAGAACAGAACAGAGGCGGTGCAGGCCTTCACTCGTGCCATCGAATGCGCCGCAGAAGATGATGTCATTCGGCAGTCGGCTATCGATCGGCTGAGAGCTTTGAAGTGAGTGCACTGAAGACCGTTACGAGTCGCCCTCATTACAAATCGACCTGACTACAAGTCAACAAGAGTACAGATCAACCTGACCACAGAAACCAGACACATCGTTACCGAAAAAAGAATAGCCGGAGGAGAATCCATGGCCATCACCGTCAATATCCCGACCCCGTTGAGAAAGCTGACGGGCAACGCCGCTGAAGTAGAAGTCGAAGCAGCAAGTGTGGGTGAGCTTGTCGAGAATCTCGAGGCCGCTCACGAAGGTATCAAGGAGAAGCTGCTCGACGATGCCGGCGAGATCCGTCGCTACGTGAATCTGTATGTCAATGACGAGGACATCCGATTCCTCGACGGCAAGGAGACCGCGCTGAACGCGGGTGACAGTGTCACGATCGTTCCAGCCATCGCCGGTGGTTGCTGAGTCACCTTCAGCTGAGCCGATTCATCTGTCCTGGCTCCCGGCACCCCGTCGATGAGTGTTCAGTCGTCTGCCGAGACGTTGTGGGCAAAGCGGACGGGACCAGCCCGCCATTGGTTCTTGGGAGGCTGGCTTCTGCTCGCGGTGGTGCTGGGGGTCGTGTATGCGCCGGCCGTTGACTTTCCCTTCCACTACGACGATGACCACAGTATCGTCACCAATCCTCATATCCGGGACGTGGACGGTGTGGGGAGGCTCTTTGACCCAAGGAGCTTTTCAGTAGATCCTGATCGCTCCATGTTCCGGCCCCTTGTTGTATTGAGTTACGTACTCAATTACGAACTCGGCGGGCTGGATCCGAGTGGTTACCACCTTCTCAACGTCTTCGTTCACCTTGCGTGCAGCGTGTTGGTGGGGTGGTTCTCGGTCACGGCGGGATTCACCCGCCATGCCTTGCCCGTTGCGGCGCTGTTTTCGACGCATCCGGTCGCAGTCGAAGTCGCCACCTATGTCAGCGCCCGCTCCGAGTCGCTGGCAGCGATCGGTTTGTCGCTCACCCTCATCGCCTATGTCCAGGCGCGACGGACGGGTTGCACGATCTGGGCTGGCTCGGCCATCGCTTCGATGGGGTGGGGGTTGCTGGCGAAGGCGACGGCCATCGTCTCCCTCGCGCTTGTTTCGCTCTGGGAGTTACGGACCGGGAAGCGATGGATCGCGCTGACCCCTTTCGCACTGATGGCCTGTGTCTATCTGGTGCAGATGCGTGCGGCTGTCGGAACGGCCGTCGGCGAACCTGTGCGCTCGCTTTTCGCGCAGGGGCTGACGCAGACCAAGGCGCTGGTCTATTACCTCAACCTGCTCGTGATCCCCACAAGACTGAACGTCGAACACGCATTCTCTGAATCGCACATTCCAGATCTCACGGTGATCGCGGCCGGTCTGGTCGTCTGCTCCGTCGCTATCGTCATCTGGCGCTGCGCCTCCTCTCTGCTGCGCTTTGCCTTCCTCGGAAGTGTGCTGACGCTGGCTCCGTCGACGCTTGTGCCCCTGAATGTGTTGGTGAATGATCACCGACTGTACCCAGTACTGGCGCTGTTGGCGCCCGCGTTGATCAAGGGTGTCGGATATCGGGCCCATAGCCGGCGCCAGACGAGTTTGTTCGTCATCCTTCTGGCTGCAATGAGTCTGCTCAGTGCTCAGCGGGTCGGCGTTTGGTCCACGGAGATGAGCCTGTGGACGGATGCCGTGGCCAAGGCACCAGGGATGCATCGCGCACATCTTCACCTCGGAGGTCAATACGAAGCTGCGGGAGACACGAAAGCGGCGTTGGGCTCGTTTCGTACTGCTGTGGAACTGGCACCCCATGATCAACTAACGAACTACAACTACGGCAACGCCCTGCTCGCCGCACACGATTCGGCGGGGGCCATCACAGCTTTTCGCAAGAGTCTGGACGTGGCGCCGGGATTCGCCAACGCGGCGATCAACCTCGCGCTCCTGCACAATGAGTTGGGCGATCCCGCCGCGGCGATCGACCTGTTGTCTTCAACGATTGGTCTTCGGCCTGGCAACGCCGAACTCTATCGGCGTCGAGCGCTGATTCATCGTGGTCAGCGGGATGACGTGGCCGCCGAACGTGATCTGAGAGCNGCGCTGAGCGCCGATCNCACCCACGTGGAGTCACTCTACAGCCTGGGGAATCTCTTGTCCGACTACGGACGTTCCGTTGAGGCGACCCAGCGATACGAGGCTGCGATCCGTCAGCGCCCGGACCATCAGGGGGCGATTTTCAATCTCGCTTTGCTCAGTCTGACTGTCGGCAACCCGTCTATGGCGCGGCAGGTGTGCGAGGCTGCCTTGCTTGTGGGGCCCGTGCAGGGCAAGTTGTATTACCTGTTGGGGCAGGCCTATGACGAATTGGGCCGGTCCGATCTGGCGATTACAAACTATCAGCGATTTCTCCAATCGTGGCCGGTAGTACCCCAGATGGAGAAGGTCGTACGAGAGCGAATGAAGCTTCTTTCAGATGGCTGAAGGAACCCTGGCGTGAAGCGAGCACAGAACATCCTCGAACTCATTGGCGCGACGCCGCTGGTTCGACTGAACAAGGTCGCCGCTGGCGAGGGGGCCCAAGTCTGGGCGAAACTCGAATCCGCCAACCCGGGCGGGAGCGTCAAGGACCGGATCGCTCTGGCCATGATCGAGAAGGCCGAAGCGCAAGGGCAGCTGCAAGCCGGTGGCACGATCGTGGAACCCACCAGTGGCAACACGGGAATTGGGTTGGCGATGGTCGCTGCAGTGAAGGGTTATCGACTGATCGTGACGATGTTCGACACGGCCAGCCGGGAGCGCCGTCTGCAGATGCAGGCNTTTGGGGCCGAAGTGGAACTGACCTCCGCTGCGGACGGGATGCGAGGGGCCATTGATCGTGCACAAGAGCTCGTACGCGAGAATCCCGGTTACTTCATGCCCCAACAGTTCGAAAACCCCGCAAACCCCGAGATCCACCGTCTCACCACGGCTCGTGAGATCATGTCGCAGATGGAGGAGGGGATCGATGCATTTGTCGCCGGTGTCGGTACCGGCGGCTCGATCAGTGGGGTCGGTGCTGTATTGAAGCAGGAATTGGGTGAGCGGATTCGCGTCATCGCTGGAGAGCCGGCCGGATCGCCGGTTCTGTCTGGTGGAGAGCCCGGTATCACGTATATCGAAGGGATCGGCGCTGGTTTCGTCCCGGACACACTCGACATGGATGTGGTGGACGAGGTGCGCATGATCGAGGATGACGATGCCTACGAGATGTGCCGCCGTCTGGCTCGGGAAGAGGGGATTCTGGTCGGTATTTCGGCTGGCGCCAATGTGTGGCTCGCCACACAGGTCGCTCGAGATCTGCCTCCAGACCATCGAGTCGTCACCATCCTCTGTGACAGTGGTCTGCGGTATTTGAGCACTCGAGTTTACGAATAGGCGTGGGCGGCATGGCGACGCCAGTTCGCGGTCTCGCTATGCTGGCCCTGCTCACTGTGGCGGGTGTTGTACTGTTCCATCCGTCCTTCGATGCTCCCTTCCAATTCGATGATCACCACTCGATACGGGAGAATCCGAATCTCCGGGATCTGGGTAGAGTTCCGTCCTTCCTCGCAGACGCCACGGCGTTCTCCGGGGAATCGGATCGGGCCATGTACCGACCGCTGCTGCTGGCCAGCTATGCAGTGGGCTGGGCGATTTCTGGTGAGGCGCAGTGGGCGGCCTCTTTGCATCTGGTCAACGTCCTGCTCCATGTCGCAGTCAGTTGGCTGGTCTGGGCTCTGGTTCAATATGGTGTAGAACGTTCAGGGAACTCCACCTTCGCGGTGCTGGCCGGTGTCGGTTTTCTGCTCCATCCGGTGGCCAGTGAGACGGCACTCTACATCAGTGCCCGATCTGAAAGTATGAGCACCCTCTTCATGCTGGCGTCTTTGCTTGCCTGGCGCCGGGCCCAGCGGCCAGGCAGCTTGCTCTTGTTCGTTCTCGCGCTTGGATGCAAGTCGACGGCGATCGTGACGCCGGTTTTGCTCTGGGGGGTTGATCGGATTCTCCCCACCTCCTCTGTCCGTGGCGAGAGTGGACTTCGACCGTGGGGGCCCTTCGGGGTCGCCGTG
>PATE01000022.1 GCA_002712305.1 Gemmatimonadota bacterium
GTAGTCTTCGTCTGCGCTGATCTTACTCTTTTCGTCCGAAGTCATGATTTGCTTCCTCCTGTGACCGAATTTTCCCCGCAAGTGCGCCGGCTCGAGCGTCTGTGAAGGATCTTCGTTGGGCTATGGGTTTTCGCAAACCAAAATCTCCACCAGCGGTGGCCCAGGAGACGCGTCGGAGATTTGCTAAGCTGGTTCGAACTGACTATAAAAGCTGGTTGCAGCCGGGGGTGTCAACTCGAATCGGAGAAGCGATTTATCTGTGACAGAACAAGAAGCACGGTTCTTTGACGTCTTCGGTTATCTGACCTTCCCCGGCCTCTTCGCTCGTGAGTCCGAGGAAATCACCGAGGCCTTCGAAGCGGTGTGGGCGGAGCACGGCGGCGGCCACAACCAACGGCCCCACGATCACGAGCGGAACTCGGCCCTGCTGCCCTTCATTGACAGACATCCATATCTTTGCTCGCTGCTCGACGACGAGCGTGTTGAGAGCATTGGTGCGGCACTGCTCGGAGAGGACTTCAACTACATGTCGAGCGACGGCAACTACTTCGTGGGGGACACGGTCTGGCACTCGGATGGCTACCAGCGTGCGCCAGGCTACCGTTCGATCAAGCTGGCCTTCTACCTCGACACAGTAGGCCGCGACAGCGGCTGCCTCCGCGTCGTGCCTGGAAGTCAGGAAATGGGTGACTCCTACGCTGAAGGGGTACACAAGACGATCGCTACGTCGGGTTCCAATCGCACCGAGCAGGACTGGGGCATCCCCGGCACCGATGTCCCCGCCCTTGCCCTCGAAGCGGAGCCCGGTGATCTGGTGGTTTTCAACCACCGCCTCAAGCACGCCTCCTTCGGGGGCAGCACGAGTCGGCGCATGTTCACGATCAACCTGCAGCAGCGGTTTCTCGAACAGGACGAGGAGTTGCTGCGAGAGTGCATCGCCAGCCTGGCGGGCTTCTGGTATGAAAGTGTGTATACCCCTCTGATGGTGCAAAGCGCCGGACCGGGCCGCATGCGCCATCTGGAGCAGCGCCTGGCCCACGCCGACCACCTGCCCCGTCTGGTGGCAAAGGCGAGGCAAGAGATGAGCGAGCCGAGTCGCTTCTGACATGGCGAGCAATAACAAACCTCCCGTCGCCGGCATCCGCGTCCCACCGCCTCAGTTGCGCGCCTTCGTCGCCGACCTGTTTTCACGAGTTGACATGCCACCGGATCGCTGTGCAGAGATGGCCGACTATCTTGTGCGCAGCGACCTGAGATGCGTCTTCAGCCACGGTACCAGTCAGGCTCCCGGCTACGCCCGTGCCATGCGAGAAGGCAGAATCAACCCGGCTCCAGAGATCAGTGTCATCGAGGACTCTGCGGCGGCCACCGTCGTCGACGGTGACGGCAGCCTCGGCTACTTCGCCTGCCACGAAGCGATGAAGATCACGATTCGGAAAGCCCTGACCACGGGAACCGCTGCCGCCACGACGACCAATCACCACCACTTTGGTGCGGCGGGAACCTGGTCTCGCTGTGCCCTCGAAAGCGACTGCATCGGCCTGGCAGTCTCGTCGAATCGGTTCGTTCCCAATCCCGAAAGGTCCGTCCTCGATGCAGTCACCTGGGGACCATTCAGTATCGCCGTCCCCGCCGGCGAGCAGCCGCCCTTCGTCTTCGACGGTGGTGGCTTTGACCTGCCGTACTCGGAGGAGCGCTTCGGGGAGGCGCCCAGCCCCTTCTTCAAGGGGTTCGGAGTCAATGTGGCCGTAACCATCCTCGGAGGTCTCCTCGCCGGCATTTACCGGCAGGAGTTGATGGAGTCACGCGAGGGCTGGCAGTCCAACCAGGGAGCCTTCGTGGCCGTCTTCAACGTTTCCCATTTCATGCGTGTCGATGACTTCAAGGCAGAGATGGACCGCTACATCAACGACGTGGGCAAGACGATACCACTCCCCGGTTCCGATGAGGCGGTACTACCTGGCGGTCTTGAGCACCGCTGGCAACTGGAGAACAAGAGGGACGGCATCCCCGTCAGCGAAAGACACAGGGAGAGGTTGGAAGAGGCAGCCGAAGAGTTCGGTGTAAAAGCGCCCTTCGACGGCTGTCAGCCTTTCGGCTAGTCTGCCGTAGGCGTCGCCATCTTCACAGCCACCGAATCGGCGGAGAAGTGCACGATACCGAAGCGTTCGGGAACGTGGTATCGGGGCTGCGGCGTGCCCGTGTTCGACCACTGGCTGTACTGGGCGTTCACCTTGCCGCCGATGCGGTACAGGTTGAGACGCCATATGTCTCCCGGTTTGGGAGGCACATTCGGGGCGGTGTCGACGAATGAATCGAAGGGAATAGCGATCTCGGTGACAAAGCCGGTGTCCTCATCGGTATCGTCGTTGAGGGTGCCGTCGATCTGCGTGGCCGTCGACAGTTTCGACGTGTAGGCGCCAGTTGGCTCCGAGAGTTGGAAACGGTCGAGGATGGTGCCCAGGACGTTGACCTCGAAGTTGTAGTAGTGACGGATATGGCTTGTGTCGGGCATGATGAAGATCTCGACGCAGTCATCCTGGGAGACCGGCGCATCGCGGTCGGTGTGGACGGCCGAGATGTGCCTGTCATCGGCTACGAAGGAGATGTAGAGATTGGCGTCGTCCCACAGCAGCCGCGCTTCGGTCTGCTCCTTGTCACCTGCTTCCCACCAGGGGAAGACGAAATCACCGACTGCCGCTGCCGCACCCCAGGAGGGTTCGTCGATGCGGCCATCGATCACGATCGGACCGGTGGCGCGCATGATGGTGTGCTCGGGCAGGTCGGCAACTTGTTCGGTGGCGCAGACCACGGCGGGCGTCATCAGCAAGGTTGCGACGATCAAGGTTGTCAGACGGGCTCTCATGTCACAGCGCCCTCTCTCGCGGTTTCGTTCTGGGCTGCATACAGGTCATATTCAACGATAAGCTCGACGTCGTCGATGCTGATTTCTCCCTCGAGGCTCGCCGGCCTCTCCCGCAGAGCGAACTGTAGCGTATTGGTTCCTCTCACCGGGCGCACGGTGTTCAACTCGAATTCCATCCACGTGCCGATGTAGGCGTCGTGCCATCGCGGATAACGACGGCAGGGCTCCGAAGCGAGGCAGACGCCATTGAGGCGCACATCGAAGACGTCGGCGGGCACGAGATCGGCGACGTTGATCTTCAAGCGTATCCGGCCGATGCGCTCGTTCGCCGGATCGTCGCAGATCGTGAACGAAATCTCGTGTGTCTTGTCTGCATCTGCCTTGATGGCAACAGGCAGCTCGGCGTCGTAGACGAAGCGGGCCGGATTCTCCGCACGCTGACGCAGGAAGTAGTGCTTGGTGCCCTCCCGGGTCAGATCAGGGTCGCCGAGCTCGGTGAGGATCTGCCGCTGCACTTGCTCAAGGGGCCAATCCATGAACCACGTACACAGGCCGTCGACGTCCGCTTGCCAGAAGTTGGCAGCCGCCGCTCTCATCTTCTCCGTCGACATGTGCTCGATGTTGGTGTTGATGCGGCTGCCGTCGAGGTAGTAGGGCTGTAGAATCCCGTAGACGGAGGTGTCCTGTCGGTGGGCGGCTTCCACGATCCAGTCGATGGGCATCTGGGAATCGAGGAAGAAGCATGAGTAGGACGAAGGAATGAGGAAATCGACGAGGCCTTCGTTCAACCAGGTGTCGACGTCGAGGCCGGCTCGCTGATTCAGGTCCGGGCTCGGATACACCCGCGCACCGAGCAAACCCGCATCTCCGGATCGACCCCTGACGGCGGTGGCGCAATCGCGTACGAAGTCAGTCAGCACGGATGCCTGTGCGGGCGCTTCGTCCGGGTTGAGGCAATGTGCGCAGCCTCCGGGAGCGGCCGAGAAGTCCAACTCCACCGCTTCGGTGTTGTAGGCAGTGGCCAGTTCTTCCACGACGGAGCGTTGGTGGTCGCGCACTTCGGAATGGACGAAACCGCGCCCACCGTTTCCCACACTGTGATCTGGGTCCATCCCTCCATACTCTCCCAGTCTCAGACTGGCGATAAAGTCCATGTTCTTCTCATGGGCCCGGTCGATGAGGACCTGAAGAGGGTCGAGACCACGGGCCGTCAGGCTCTGCATGTTCTCCCAGCAGCGCCACTCGTAGGCGTTCTGAAAAGGCATGCGATCAGACCCCCATTGGAGTCCGACTTTCGACGGGTAGAACAGACCATCGGCCCGCGAGACGCCGTAGCTGAAGGTGTCGACGGAGGTGCCAGCGACCTCGTCGATGGGTGACCAGGCGTCCTCCATCCGCATCGGCGGATCGTAGACGAACAGATAGTAGTGACGGGCGTCGTTGAAGTAGATGGTGCGGCGCTGTCGCATGGCGATCCACCCTTGCTGATTTGACATAGGCACTTGGCACCCAGAAAGTAGGGCACTTCGAGAGGTTCGGGCCAGCGTGTGTCGGTCGGCGCACGTTCATGGGATGGATGGTTCTGATAGCTGATGCCCCGAGATACGAGCGAAAAACGCAAGCGCCAGTATCAGGAGATCAACGAGTACCGCGATCTCCTACAAGCGCCAGACCGCTTCGAGTCCGGGTTCACGGCCAAGACCATCGTCGGCGTCCTCTTCATCGCCTTCATCATGACGCCTGGACAGATGTATCTGTCTCTGGTGACCGGGATCGGCATCGGCGAGGCGGCTCAGTGGGTGACGGTCATCCTCTTTCTGGAGATCGCCAAGCGATCTTTCACGACGCTGCGCCGGCAGGAGATCTTCCTGCTCACGTACGTGGCCTCGCAGCTGATCGTGCGCGCGGAGACGGGGACTTTTCTGCAGCTGATCTGGCGCCAGTATTTCGTCGGCTCCAAAGAGGCTGTGCGTTTCGGGCTGCAGGAGAAACTCGTCAACCTCAAATTCATGGGGTACAGCTGGTTCTCTCCGTCGCCGGACTCGGCAGCGATCGTCGAGCGCACCTTCTTCCACGTCGACTGGGCGCTGCCGATCGGTCTGCTGGTCATGGGCATCATCGTTGCCAGGGTGACCTGGTTCACCTCCGGGTACGTCCTGTTTCGCCTGGTATCGGACCGCGAGCAGCTGCCCTTTCCCACCGCCCCGCAGTCAGCGTTGGCGTCGATGGCCCTGGCCGAGGAGAGCGGGTCGGAGGAACAGACGTGGAAATGGCCTTGCTTTCTCATTGGTGCCACCATCGGCATGGTATTCGGTCTGATCTACGTGGGGGTCCCCGCCCTGACCGAGACCTTTGCGGGCAAGAAGGTGACGGTCCTGCCCATCCCCTTCGCCGACCTGACGCCGATGCTGGGACGATTCGTGGGGGCGACGCCGATCGCCATCAGTTTCTCTCTGGCCCCGATCTTCGCCGGTTTGCTGCTGCCGTTCTGGAGCGTCATGGGATCCTTCGCAGGGGTTCTGCTGTTCATGATCACGTCGCCGCTATTACACCACTACGGTTTCATGCCGCGGTGGGTGCCGGGAATGGGGGCCGTGCAGACGCAGATCGTGGCCGGCGTCGATTTCTGGCAACCCTTCGGGATGGGCATCACACTGGCGGTCGCCGTCATCAGCATTACGCAGGTCATCCGGGCTGGACGGGAGCGTCGTGAAGACCGGGCCGGCGCCGCACGCTCCGAGCCGGGCATGTGCAAGCATCCCGATTGTCACCAGGATGCCCAGGTCCGCGGCTATTGCATCAAGCACCTCGGTCGCGGCGACTTCCCGCTGTGGATCTGCCTCACCCTGTTCTTTGTTGCGGCGGCCTACCCGATCGTGCTGGCCAAGACTCTGTTTCCCCTGCTTGTGAGCACAAGTCTGCTCGTCGTCATCCTCCTGCTGGCCTTCGTCTACGCGCCGATCATGTCTTTCGTCTCGGCGCGACTTGACGGATTGATCGGGCAGAACATCCAGATTCCGCATCTGCACGAGGCAGCCGTGTTCATGACCGGCTACCGAGGCGTGGAGATCTGGTTCGTGCCGCTGGCAGGCTCCGACTTCGGAGGCGGAGCAGAGACGTTTCGCATCGTCGAACTCACGGGGATGCGTTTCACGAGTCTGCTGAAAGCGGAACTCGTGATGATACCGATCGTGCTCGGAGCCAGTCTCATGTACTGGAGCTTTCTGTGGAGGCTGGCTCCCATTCCATCAGATGCCTACCCGTACGTGCAGACATTCTGGCCGGCGCGTGCCTTCCAGGAGGCGGTGAGGTATTCGGCGACCCAGTACAGTCAGATGTGGCGTGCGGGCGAGCAGGTCGAAGGGGAGTTGGTCGCTCCCGGCGAGGTGGTGTGGAGTCCTGCCAATCTGCGCGACAACTCGCTGTATTACTGGCGGGTACGGCTTTCGGACGAGTTGGGTGTAAGGAATCCCGATCTCCGCGAATACGGACCGTGGTCGAGGACCGGTCATTTCTACACTGACTTTACCGGAGCGGGCGACGTACCCGCCCCGGTGATCGCCGTTGCCTCAGATGAGAATGAGAGGACAGCGCACCTGCCGGGGGTCGAGTTGACAGGGCCGGCGCCGGGAGCGACGGTGGTGACCCACGAGACCTACCTGCGAGTGAGGGTGCCCGCCGATTGGGACGAACGACTGGCGGTCGTGTTCGAATTGGACACGGATCCCGATTTTGATGGCGGCTTCTTCCAGGGATCCACGGACAGGCCTGTGTTCTTCGAGATCTACTGGAAGGACCTGCGCTTTACGGGTGACAATAAGGACGACGATCACGACGGTCGCATCGACGAGGAATACCTGAATCAGAAGGATGATGACGGGGATGGCTTCATCGATGAGGACCTGCACCACCCAATCCGCGGAGAGAAATGGCCGATCCTGGTACTGGGAGCCGTGTTCGGACTCGGGTTCTACGCAATCCTGGGCATCTTCGGTATGCCCATGTTCTTCATCTGGGGATATATCCGCGCCGTGGCATCTGCGGGGGCTGCTACCTTCTTCACGTTGATCACGGAAGTGATCGGGGCCCTGCTGGCGAAGTACTATTTCTGGCCGCGGTATGGCACCCAGCAGTGGCGTCAGTACGCTATGGTTCTGGCCGTCGGCTTCGGCGTTGGGATATCGCTGGTCGGAATGGTCTGCGCCTCCGTGCTCATGGTTTCCAAGGGAGTATCACCGACGAGTTTTTGACTTCAACCGAGGCAAGAATGGGACAGTGTCGACGTATCAGCGAGCCGGTTGTTCTCGAGCACGGATGGGGCAGAGGAACGTACGTTCGTTTCACGATTCCGCACCTCATCTAGGAGATGTCCGTGTTATTCCTTCAACCCTTACAAGGGAGATGAACGAGTGCCGGCCAGCGACCTGACCATCATCCACCTGTCCGAGTTGCACTTCCACACCGAAGGTATCCGTCACCTCGAACACCTGGACAGCTACACCGAGGTCGAGAACACGCTTGACCATCTGCGGCGATACGCGCCCGTGCCGAGCCTATTCGTCATCACGGGAGATCTGGTCATGGGGGCGCGCAACGCCGAAGCAGGCTACCCCAACGTCAAGAGGCTGGTGGAGCAGATGGAGGCGGAGTTTGGCGTTCCGGTTCTGCTGGCGCTGGGCAACGGTGACACGAACGAGCCATTCCGCCGCATCGTGCTCGGCGAAACCGGACCGATTACCTCGACCCGCTACTACCACAGTCACGTCATCGATGGACCCAAGGTCATCGTCCTCGACTCGCATGCCGATGGTGAACACTTCGGGGAGTTCGATCACGAACAACTGGACTGGTTGAGCGCCGAACTAACGGCCTCACCCGATATGGACGTTCTTCTCGCCTTTCACCACCCACCTGGCAAGGTCGTATTTGGCCGCGACGAGGAAGACGTCATCAATGCGCCGCGACTGGCCGGGATCATGGCGGGTCACAATGTCATAGGCATCCTCAATGGCCATTTCCATATGTCCTATCTGAGCAACTTTGCGGGTGTTCCCGCCGCCATCGCCAACGGCGTGTGCACGACGATCACATGGTCCCATGAGAAGCAGATGATCCACGAACGCACCGGTGGTGGCTACAACATCGTCCATGTCCGGGATCGCAAGATGCATGTCCGTTTCATCGACGTGACCAGCCAGAGACCGACGCTGAGATGGGAAGATCCGAAGTGGGATGAGATGAGAGCTGAGCGACAGGCCAGGGGTTGATTGCCTATTATTCGACCACTGGAACAGCGCTGTAACCGTCAAAGGATGGAGCAACGGATATGACGACAGTGACAAGATCTCCGGCAGGCACGCAGGCGCCAGCAGGGCACACCCTTTTAGAGGGCCAAATAGAGGCCTACAAACGCGATGGGTTCATCATCATCGAGGACGTGCTGCAGGGGGATGAGTTGTCTCGAGTTCAAGCCGCTTTCGAGAAGGCCCAGGCCGTGACCCGCCTCGACTGGGAAGCGGGGAGGGCCAAGGGTAAAGGCGTGTCGGAAAATGGTGAGTATTATGCCTCTGGCACCTTCCACGGCAGGAAATATTTCGACATCTATCCCCTCCATCTACTCGAGCAGGACGACGCGTGTGTCGAGGTGATCGCTCATCCACAGCTCTTCCCGTTTCTTAGCGCCAGCGTCGGCGAGGACGTTCAAACGGCGACGATCCAGGTCCGGGTTCTGGAGCCGCAGACGGCACAAGACGCACAGGAGGAGGGGGGGTATGTCAATTGGCACCGGGACCACAGCAGCGACGAAGAGTGGCGGTTCTCTGGGCGGCCACTCAACACCAAGGTCCTCCTCTACCTGACCGATGTTGGTGAGGATGACGGCTGTACGGCTTGCGTACCCGGCTCGCATCTGTGGGATCGCCGGCCAGATCACCTGGTCTACAAGGGCATGGGTGGCGGAGACAACCAGGCGACGAAGGTCTGCGACCAGCGCGACATGCCGGGCATGGTTGCCGCCGAGGTGAAGGCGGGTAGCGCCTTTCTGTTCAACACGCGGCTGTGGCATACGACACTGCCCAACACGGGAGACCGGGATCGTTGGTGCGTGATCACGCTCTACTGTCCGTTCTACCAGAAACAGCCAGGGGTGACGATCGAGGCCGCCGTCGCGCTGGAAGCGGTGGGCCAACTCAATACACCCGAGCGCAGACAGCTGTTCGGCCTCGACATGATGTCGACAAGCAAGAACCCGTACAAGCGGCTGGCACAGCACGATGGCAGCGACACCGATGACCGAATGTTCAAAGGGGTGCGCCCACCAACACTCGGAGAGCCGCTGAAGTGAGGCACCTCGACTGATGCAGACGTTCAAGACGGGCCCCAGCCCACAGCAGCTGCAGGACATGGACCGGGACCTGGCGTTCTATCCCAGTACCACCCAGAGCCTCCGGGTGCTCTCCACAGAGCAGATCGAATCGTTCAACAGGCTTGGTTACCTCAAGGGCCTGCCGGTGTTCGACGCCGACGAGATCGGCGAGCATCGTCAGTACTTCGACCGATTGCTGGCCGATACCATGGCAGCGGGTGGCACCAGCTACGCCATCTCATCGGCCCATCTGAAGTGCGGCCGTGTGTACGACCTGATGCGTGACTCGAGTCTCGTAACCTACGCCCAGGACATTCTGGGCCCAGACATCGTCGGCCTGGCATCACAGTTCTTTTGCAAGATGCCCCACGATCCGGTGGCCATTTCCTGGCACCAGGACGCCAGCTACTGGCCGCTGACACCGTCGAAGACCGTCACGATCTGGCTGGCCATCGATGACGCTGACACGCACAACTCCTGCATGCGCTTCATCGCCGGCTCACATGTACAGGGCCATCTGGAGTACCGCCAGAGCACCGAAGCGGATAACAACCTGTTCAACCAGACCGCTCTCGATGTCGAGCGTTACGGCGAGTGTGTGGATGTTGAGCTGAAGGCAGGGGAGATCTCCATGCACTCCGACCTCCTGCTACACAGCTCCGAGGCGAACGCTTCTGCCCGCAGGCGCTGTGGCCTGACGGTGCGATACTGCGCACTCGACGTTTGTGCCATTCCGGGATTCGGTTGGGCCGAGGAGGGTGTCGTGATCAGCGGCGAAGATCCAACAGGACACTGGGGAAATCCACCGCGCCCCTCGCGTGATCTGGTGATCGCTTAGTGCTGCGTGGCGAAGGTCCTACGGTATAGGGCGCGATCTACACCACTGAAGCACCTAGCCGCCAGAAGACCAGCTCATTCAGCCGGCAGCTGTTAAAGGGGCTGGAATTCGACCAGGCGGCGCCCGCCTTCGAACCCCGGAGCGCCCACATACTGCACGGCGCGGGTGTTGATGGCGTCGGCATGGGCGAAATGCACGTGGCCGCAGAAGACGGCCACCACATTCGGCGCTGTCGTCACCGCCTCGACGAACTCGAGGGTCTCGGGCGTATCCTCACTGACCTGCCAGGCGACCCGACTCTGTGTCGACCAGTCCGGGTCACCCATCATCGGCGGTGATCCCAGCATCTCGATGACCGCGTCGCGTAGTGTTGGCAGGCTCAGAGGCCAGTGGAACAACAGGACCGTCGGTTGGCCCTGCTGCAGTTGCGCGTTAACGAAGTCGACCTGCTTGCGCGACAGCTGCGGAACGGAGTTGTCGACACTGACAAAACGAATTCCGCCGATGTCTCGGGCGTTGCAGTCCGGGTCGCCATTGTGCAGCGGCTGTAGCGCTGCCAGTCTCGTCAGCCGTATCTCGGCGTTGACCGGCTCGTCGGTGTAGTGCACGTCGTGATTGCCGCTCGTGTAGATGGCTGGCACACCCAACTGTGTGATTTGCTCAATGACGAACTCGACCGAGGCTGGTGACGGGAAGTGGATGATGTCTCCGGTCAATGCCAGCAGGTCCAGGTCCTGGGTGGCTGCCAGTGCCATCGACTGCCGGAAGGGCTTTGCAGGGTCTGGCTCAGTGCCCCTCTCTCGATGATACTCTTCAATGCGTTTGGTGTATTCGACGCACCCCTGGAATCTTTCACCATCCCGCTCGTCGTAGAAGCGCAGATGGGTATCGGTGAGATGCAGCATGCGAACCGGTCTGGTCAGACCTTCCAGCCGAATCACCGCGCTGTCGTCTGTGAAGCTGTGAGTAGCCTTCATCCTCGACGCGCTCAACGGCCACCGCTCCGAATGTTGTGGTTGACTGCGACCTGTGCCGCTGCCACAAGCCTGCGCTCTACCTTGCCCTCGGCCCCGAAGCCGGGATCTGCAGACACATACCGGTCCTTGGCATCGAGCCACATGATCAGGGTTTCGAACCGGAGCGACTGGCCTGCCCGGCGCCACAGGTTTTTCTCACGAGCACATCGACGCCAATGATCTCATGACGCCGCTCGGAACCTCCTTGCCTCTCGATGCGTTGGAGCAGGATATCCAGAGCCAGGTCAGCCATCAATCGGAAGTCTTTCCTGACAGTCGTTAGGATGGGCTCGGGTCCCTGTGCGTGTCGTAGATCCCCAACGCCCACAATCGCCATCTGTCCGGGAACGTCCACGCCATTGCTGGAGCACCATGAGAGGACGTCTCTGGCGGCGAAGTCCGAATGGGCGAACACGCTTGTTGCGCCACTCGCCAAGACGGCGGGCATACGATCCGCGATGTCGGACCTTCTGAAGGTCAGGTCGGGTGAGTGTGGCAGCCCATGGTCTTCGAGAGCGGTCCGGTATCCCCTGTCCATTTCGAGGATGGCAGGACTGGGTGGGTTGTCGACAAAAATGATGCGCTCGTGCCCGAGACCGATCAGGTATTCAGTGCCGGCGTAACCCCCCTTGAATTGATCGGCGACGACGCTGTCTGTTTCGGTCCCTGCCACGACTCTGTCTACCAGAACAAAAGGAACACCTGATTCCTCAAGGGCATGGATGACGCCCTGATTGCTGCGCGGGTTCTCGACGACTGCGGGCGTGAGGAGGATCCCCTGGACATCGTGGTTCATCAGCGTTGACACGAATCCGAGCTGCCGTTCCAGGCTGTTGTCGGCCGAACACACGAGCAAGTTCCAGCCGACGGACTTGCGGTCTTCCAAGGCGGCGGACAGATGCGAGAACAACTCGGAGGACATGCCTTCGGTGAGCGACTGTCCGATGTAGCCGATCAGACCCGTCTCGTGCGAAACGGCAGGCGCCACGTAGGTCCCCTTGCCGTGCCGCCTGGAGACCAGGCCGGCATGTCCCAGCGTCTCGAAGACACGCCTCACCGTCATCCGGCTGATCTTCAGGTCTTTGGCCAGCTGATTCTCGGAGGGCAGCTGGGTATCTGGCGGGAGTTCACCACTGCTGATTTGTTGCGAGAAATGAGCGACGAGCTGGTCGTGGATAGTTACAATGCTGTCGCGCTTGAGCGTGATATCAGACCCGGTGTGCATGCTACTTCCTCAAAACTTCAGTTGTCCAGATCGGACGTATCCGGTCTCTATCACTCGTAGTGTCTTGTGTATACAACTCCAGCAACCTATTGAAAATAAAGAAGAAGGTCAACAGATGACCGACCGCACCCAGCACCGAGGTACAGATGCCAAGCTCCCGTGGCTGTGAACGCAGCCGCCGTCGCGGACCTCCGGATAACGACACCGGTGATCTGGCTTACCAACTCTCACGCCCTATGTGAGGAGGGCTTGAGGTCCGCGCTGCAGTTCCTAGTAACGCACCACGAGCTCGACGTCCGTGAGGATCAGGGCCGCTCCGACGAGCGGATTCCGATCTTGAACAGCGATCCCCACCTCATGCTCACCCGGCGTCACCTTTGAGTCGGTGAGGTCCCAGCTCAGCCACACTGCACTGCTTTGTTCGCCGATATCTCGCCAACGTGGCGGCGGCAGAAAGGCTCCACCCGGGGGTGAGGGATTGTCGAGCCTGCAGTGGTCGATCATCGGAGGCGTCAACGGCTCCGCGTCCCACGTGACCTGCACAGCGTCGCCGTTCGACCATTCGTTCACCCGCAGTCGCAGTTGTAGCAGCGCCGGCTTGTGGGCGTCGAAATCGTCGGCCAATTCCAGGGTGATGGTGGGGCCCTCGCCTGTCAGTGTCTGGATTAGGTCGACGGGCACCTGACCATAGAGTCTATCGATCCGGAAGGCGCCGCGCCAGGCCCCTTCTCGTTGAATGTATCTGTGAGTGGCCGCATAAATCTTGTCTTCAGAATCCAGCGTGTCTGGCGAACCGATCGTCGTGAGCAGCGGTCGTTTCGAATCGCGATTTGCGTGCCAGTTGAAGACGTAGATTCCCGAGGCGCCGGCGCGATGGTAGCGGCTGGCGATCGCTTTGGTGCGCAGGTGGTCCTTCTCATCCTGCTCTTCCGGGCCGACGAAGGGATCGGGTAGGTTGCTGTCGAAACCGGGGTAGACCAGGACATCCGTACCCTCGCACAGCCCGGCAAATCCGGCGACATCGACGCTTGCATCCGTCACCGCATTGCCCGCCGGGATGAGGATGTCGACGAGACCCTCCTCGATCCAGGTGGGGATGTCGTAGCCGATTTGGCGGCACATCTCCAGTGAGCCTGCCACACGAGCTGCCAGGTACACTGGTCGCCCGCGCTCCTTCCCCAGTGCTTCCGTCATGCGCCGGATAGCGCGCTGCAAATCCGTTAACAGGTAGCGCAGCCGGTAACCTTCGTGATCGGGGAAGTGGAAGGCGTGACGTTGCCAGTCGAGCTCGACACCATCCCAGTCATAGCGCCGGCAAACCTCTTCGACGTGGGCGAAGCGGCGCTGTCTGATCTGGGGCACGGCCATGTTCCACGACAGGGCGAACCACTCCGACGTGCGGTCGCCCAACACCCACTCCGGGTGCTCATACCGTAATGGTTCGACGCGATGCGCCCTGTTCAGTGCCCCCAGGTCACTGACCTGGGCGCCGCCAAAGTGGTTGTCGTTCATGCGGATGGAGGCGTAGACATCGAGGCCGAGCTCGTGTCCACGGGCGATCAGGGCCTGCTGCGGATCTTCGCCGCGGTCGTACATCTGCAGAATATTCTCGGTGCCGTTGTAGGCCGAAGCACTCGCGTACGGTCGATCTCGCTCCTGTCCGATGAACTCCACCACTTCGCTGGGCCAACGAGATCCACGGCCGCCGGCACTCCAGAACAGAGCGCCCACCTGGGTGTCCTCAAGTGGGGCATACACCTTCTCGACAAACGCGTCGAGTGACTGCGGCGTCGGCGAGTATCCGTGGGGCGCGCCATCCCAGTTGTATATGATCTGATAGTCCGGTGGAATCGGCATCGGTTCTCAGTCTTCCGGGCGCAGTCGGTGCAGCGCATCCAACAACTGCGGAGAAAGCGGAGGGGCCTGGGCCCGTCTGGCATTCTCGCGCGCGTGCGATGGGTCGGTGGTGCCGATGATGGCGGAGCTGATCACCGGGTGGGACAGGGTAAAGCGCAACGAACATTCGAGCGGGTCGTCCCACGCCCCATCTTCGGCCAACAGGGAACGCACCGGGTCCCAGTAGGGACCGGCATGGAACTGCGGCGAGTCTTCGGGCAACAGCCGGGCGTTGGCGATGGGGCGTTTGGCGACCACGCCCAAGCCGGCGCCCTGGGCGGCGGGAAGCACCGCGTCGAGGGCGGTCTGATTCAGGATGTTGAACGTCACCTGAATCGCGTCGAAGACGCCCATGGAGATGGCCTGCAGAGCGTCTTCATCGTCGCCGCTGTAGCCGGTGTAGCGCACCTTGCCCGCATCGCGAGCTCGCAGCAGGGCGTCCGTCGCCTCGCCGGCACGCAGAATGTCGGCCGAACACGTATGCAGGAAGACGAGATCAAGGCACTCGAGGCCCATTCGTTCGAGCGAACGGTCGATGCTTCTCTCGATGACGGGGCGTGAGTACTCCTCTCCCTGTTCGCCATCGGTGATGCAGCCACACTTGGTTGCGATGACGAACTCGCCGATGCGGTTGCCCAGATAGCGGCCGATAAGCTCTTCGCTGTGGGCGTAGCAATCGGCCGTGTCGATGAAGGTGATGCCCAGATTCAGCAGGCCGTCGAAAACGGCTTCAATCCGTTCGAGGGGAGCGCCATCGCCAATGCGAGCAGCACCGAATCCATGGCGACTGACCTGGAGGTCGGTCGAGCCGAGTCTGACAAGAGATTCCAATGAATCACCTCCCTCGAGATCGCAGAGTTCGCTACGAAAGTTGCGTCGAAGATAGCCCAACCGTGGATTGAATCCCAGTGGCTGTGGGTGGCACCGTCACATGCAGCGTTCGGAAGCGTCACAACCGCCATCTGGTGGCCATGAGGCAGGTCTTTTCCCCGGGTTCATGCACTTGATAATAGACGGTGATGATGGATTCGTCGGCGAGCTGTGCTGAGGCAGGGTAACCCAGATCATCATTCGGTGCAGCCTGCATGACACGCTCGTTTTTGGAATCCCATGTTACGCCCTCATCGTCGCTGAGGCACGCTCGCTGCCCAAACGGATCCAGCCGTCGCCCGTATACGACCAGCAGACGGTCGTCCTGCAGGCGGGTCAGGGGAGGTGGAAAACCGAGCATCGGTGTCAACCGGGCAGGTGTCCAGGTGCGTCCCCCGTCATCGCTGTCGGCTTGATACAGGAAGCGTTCACTCATGTGGTCGCCGCCAACGCGGAACAGGCCGACGAGCTTGCCGCTGGCCGTTTCTACCAGGTGCGGCTCTCCGAGTCCGCGGTGAGCTGTTGCTGGCGGATGATTCACAGTGCCGATCACGTTCCAGGTACGGCCGTCGTCCGTCGACTCTTCGGCAACGATGGCGCGCTCGCCATCGATTTTGCCGACGCCCAGGTAGAGGATTCTGCCATCGCGCAGTTGCACCGGCCCATGGGGTGCCGACGCGTTGACTCGAATGGGATCGCCCCAGGTGCGACCACCATCCTCGGAGCGCAGGACCCAGTTCCCCAGATACTGCTCTCGCGTCTCGGTGGTGAGTGTGGTGCCGTAGTCGCGGTAGGCGGGGTTCGACTCGAAGCTGGTTGCACTGAACCAACTGACCAGGATCGTACCCCGGGCGGTCTCGATGATGCCGGCGTCGCGGTCGTCGATAGGGGAATCTCGGATGATCTGTGGAGCGCTCCACGTATCGCCATCGTCACTGCTACGAACCAGATGCGTCTTGCCCCAGGGACAGATATGCTCTTCGCGATCACCGGAGAACACGGCCAACAGTTCGCCGGCTCTCGTTCGGGTGATCGTCGGCCAACCGATGTATCGCCCGGGTTGCTTGCAAATCACTCGGGTCCACACCGCTTCCACGGGTCTCGTCATCTCTAGTCTCCTCTTGACCAACGCGCTGCCATGCTTTGCCCTTGCCCGAACTCCATCCTAGCTTACCGAAGCGCTCCACGAACCCAAGTTCCGGACTGGACGGCCGAAGATCACGCGCATGATCGACCCACAGCGAAACAGGCAACTGTTCCTGAACGACGACGCTGTCGAGTCGATGTCCGGTCTGCGGCGCATTCTGCATCAGCCCATCAACAGCACGCCCGTGATCATCCCCGACCGCTCAAGAGGAGAGCGGGCCGTGCAAAGCGCCAGCGTCCCACAATGGAATCCTGAGACCGATCGATGGGAGTGGTGGTACAAGGGATTCACCACATATACCGATGAGTACGTGCCCCTCCATGCGACGTCCGCAGATGGCGTCTGCTGGGAGGAGACGGAAGTGGGATTGTACGAGTGGAACGGCAAGCGGGCCAACAACGTTGCCTTTGCGTCAGCCAAGTCGAACCTGTGCCACGTGATTCGCGATGATGTCGATCCGGACCCGCAGCGTCGCTACAAGGGACTCTTTAGTGACGAACAGCACATGGACCGCTATCCGGGGGTATCGGCGGACGGTTTCCACTGGGACATTTCTGGCGGACCACCCATTCCCAGTCACGACACTTCGACTCTCGTCTACGACGAGGTGGGCCAACGCTATCTCGCCATCGTCAAGCACCGGACTGAGTGGGGCCGGTCCGCCTTTCTGGCCACAAGCACGGATTTCATCCACTGGTCAGATCCCGAGCTCGTGATGCACACCGACGAGCTCGACCAGCAGAATCGCAAGCAGCGAATCCAGGCCGTCGTCGATGATCTCGCCTACCTGTCTCCCCCGGTTGTCGATGGCCGGGAGTACCTTGCGCAACTCTACATGATGCCCGTGCTGCCCTACGAAGGCCTCTATGTCGGCTTCCCGCTGATCTTCAACCCTTCCGGTGCCGATACGGCGCAGAACAATCACACCGGGCTGAACCAGGTGGAGCTGGCCGTCTCGCGTGATGCTCGAGCATGGGAACGGGTCGCCGACCGCGCCATCTTCGTCGGTGTCCAGCCGTGGAACGGCGGCGCCAACTTCGGCACAGCCCAGGTGGCTCTCTGCGGGGTGCCGATCGTCCGTGACGAGGAGATCTGGGTCTATTACATCGCCTGCCGTCATCGCGGCCACCGCGACCTGTTCGCGCACATGGATCCGTCGATCTACAACGACGAATTCTTCGATCCCACCACCGTCATCTGCCTGGCCAGGTTGCGACGGGACGGTTTCGTCTCCCTCGATCCGGTCGACTCATCTGGAGGCGATCTGCTGTCCAAGGCCTTCGACTGGACCGGCGGAAGCCTGCTCGTGAATGCGGACGTGAAGGCGGGGGGGCAGGTCGCGGTCGAGGTGGTGGAAGCGAGCAGCCTGAATCCACTTCCAGGTTGGTCGACCGATGACTGCCAGCCACTGTGCGAAGATGATCTCGCCTGCGAGGTCAAGTGGAGACCGAGTACCGCACGTACACCACTCGGTGACACACCGGTTCGTCTGAGATTTCACCTGCGCCAGGCCAGCCTGTATTCCTTCTGGTTGTCTTAGAAGACGTCCTCAATCTGCTCTCTACCCGAGCGTCTCACCCGGGGGGCTCGGAGATCTCAAAGCGACGTCCTCAGAAGGTGGACGCAGGTCGCTCCAGCAGGTGCGGGCAGTGTTGTTCTGCCAGACTCAGGCGCTCGTTCAACTCGGTAAGCCACAACGAGCCGACGCTGCACAACTGCTCGATCGTCAGGTTCCGGGCGTTGTACACGAGCGTGCTGCCCAGATTGGCGCCAGACAGATCCGCGTCTTCGAGATCTGCGTTGTACAGAACCCCACTACGCAGGTCGACGCCCCCCAGCTTGGCTCGCCGCAGGTCGCCACCGGTGAGCTTGGTGCCTCTGAGGTCGGCTGCTGTGAGGTCGGCTCCGCACAGCATGGCGCTTTCCAGATTGGCGCTGCTCAGATTGGCGCCACTCAGGTTGGCGTTACTCAGGTCTGCGCTGTGCAGGATGGCGACGTCGAGGATGGCACCCGACAGGTCTATGTTGCAGAGGCGGGCGTGGCGCAGATGAGCCACGCGCAGATCGGGGACGATGTCGGGGTGGTCCTGTCGCCACTGGTTCCAGTTTTCAGATCCCGTCTTCAACAGGGCTATGTGCTCAGGATTGGCCATGGTCTCTCAACTGGCAGGCGGTAAGCCTGGAGTAACGTGAGTCACCATGCCATTGTCTCCCCAGTTCCTGAAGCAACATCGTAGGAAGTGAAATGAACGGGGTTCGTGGACGCCCTTTGCATTACTCATAGATCAGCTTGTACACCTGATTGCCCGTCATCCCGGTGAAGTAGTCGACGATCACCCAGAAGCCCATCGAAACAAACTGACCAATGACGAGGCCCACGAAGAATGGTTTGCCCTTCTGGTAGAGTCCAGGGCCCCCATACTTCAGAATGAGCCCCTTGATCAGCCACGACAGGAAGACACTCAGCATGATCGCATCCGTCATCCACATCGAGCTGATGGGCAGGCTCATCGGATGAATCGGAAACCCAAGATAGCGCTGTCTGAGCCACATCAGCAGTCCCATCAAGCCGCCACCATAGGCAGTCCAGATCCATCCTGTCCAGTTGGGGCCTGCCGGGTTCAGTATGTTCCGGGAGGTGAAATTGAAGGGATAGTGTACGAGGCCCCGGAAGAAACCGCTCAGATTAATCGCGCCATGGCTATACCCCAGGGCCACCTGCATCCAGATCGACCCGATCGCACTGACCAGAACTGCCACCAGAATGGCCCACAGCAGTACGCGCCGCCGACCGCCGATGTGTTCTTCGGCGAGCTTCAGGGCGTTGGCGCAAGCAGCCATCAGGAAAATGCGCAACTCCCCAGCCCACACGAAGGTGTAGCCCAGAGCGGTTACTCCTTGCCCGCCCAGGGCTTCTACCCCGAAACCGGAGACCATGAAATTCCCCGGGTTCATCGGCGCCCTGGTGATGAAGAAGCCGCCCTCGGCCACCATGCGTGTGAGACCGATGAAGATCACGAAGGCAACGAAGAGGGTCAGGCCCGCTGCCCACGGAGCCAGGCCCGTCTGGCACAGCCACCACCACATGAATCCACTGCCTCCCAGCAGAGTGAAGACGGCGGTTCGGTACGACATCATTTCGGCGCTGTCATCGACCTGATCATCGCCGCGAAAAGCCTTGCGGAAGACGGCGCGCAGGTGTCGGCGGCCCATCCAGAGACCCCAGAACACGAAGACGAACATGGCCCCCATGCTCTGGTGACCCAGCAGTGGCACAGTGACCCATTCCATGTGCTCGTTGCTGGAGACCCCCAGGTATTCGAGCGTGCCTTCCTGCATCTTGGCGATGAGGTTGATCAGCCAGATCCCCAGGGAGATGTCCCGACTCAGAAAGTACGTGAAGCCAACCGTCGCGAAGCTCAGAGACGGCAGCACATAGGTGGTGCGGGGGAAAAAGGGCAGGGCCGTATCCAGCGGGATGTCAGGTACACTGGGGTCGTAGTCGTGTAGGGCGATGAAACAACCGACGGTGAAGGGAATGCTCACTCCAATCCAGAAGGAGAAGTAGCGAAACAGTGGCGGCAGCAATCGCCCCTTCTCCTGGGCGATCAAAGCCAGCGATGGCTGCATCAGCGGATACTGCAAGCGCTCGTGCTGCATCCACTGCTGCCGGAGGATGACCATCGCCGCGATCATCACCATATACAGCGCCAGCAGAAACGGCGCCCAGGCCATCAGCGAGGGGAGCCACGCATCCCAGGCGATTGCACCCTGAGGATTCCCCTCGTAGAAGTCCTGGATCGCCCTCGGATCCTGGGGGACCAGCCAGTCGGGGACGTGCGGCATGAACACGTCCGCCCACCTGTTCTCGGGCGTGGCGTAGTAGCGGGCGCCCGTCAAATACGGAATGAAGAAGGACGTGAGCCCCATGGACGGGATCGTGGCCGCCGCCAGCGCCATGATGTAAACGAGGGTGACTTCAGCAGTGGAAAGGTGCCAGGGGCGGCGCAACCAACCCATCACGGGGTTCAGCACCGCCACCAGAACGAACAGAATGAACAGCGCGATCGGGGAAGCGAAATCCCGGGCCATGCCGCTTCCGCGCACGATGTTGTCCCCGAGAATCACGCCGAGGCCGACGAACAGACTTACCGCCGTCCCGATCACGAACGCACGTCTGGTCACACCTTCAGATGGCCCTTGAATCACGGCTAGTACACGTCCTGGGCACAGCGCGAGGCACCGGTGTCAGGGAAGACGAGAGGCAGCGCGGCTTCACCGCCAGCCCCGGTAGTGATGCCCCCTTCTTCAACGAGCCCTGGCAGGCGTCGCCCATTGTAGATCAAGGAGCACAGATCTCCAGTGTGGGTTTCCAGCTGCAGCGTCTCGCCCCGCCCCACCGTCAGCATCCTCCCGTCTTCGCGAAACGTGATCTCCACCCGGAGACCTGCTGCGGCCGATCGACGTTCCAAGAGCGGGCGAATCGTCTCGATGTAGAGACTCGGGTCCTGCACCCGCAGCCAGATCTCGGCGTGCCCGGTCTGGTCTTCCACAAGCAGGCGCTCGATCGAGGGGCGCATGGGATGACCGGTAGACAGCGCCAACTGCGCGGTCTCTATCCCCCGATCTCGCCACTGTCGCAAGGTCGAGCAGAGCAACCTGAAGGCGTCCATCTCCGCTCCCGGCAGACAGGCCCATTCACCGACTGTGGCCGTGTGCGGATCAGCTTCGAGCACGCCAACGTAGGCGACCGGAATTTCCGGTCCAGTGACGCGAAAAGTCATCGGCTGCGGAGGGGCGAAGAGCTTGGGAAGATGCTGCAGTCTGCGCTCCCAGAAAGGCACGGTCCGCGACCAGGAACCGCTGACCTGGCCCACGTACTGCGCATCGTAGATCCGGTGGAGGGCCTGGGCATCGGAGGGGGAGGCCGATCTCACGGTGGCTCGTACAGCTGCGGACTCAGGACACGCCGCGTCATCGTCCAGGTTCAGGTTGACGAGCGGCAGGCGCAGCCTCGGCGTTTCGATGATCGCCTTTCTGTAGCCCAAGCGGCGGTAGAAGTCGAAGCGCTCGGGCGAGGTGTGGAGGCAGGAAAGGGCCAAGCGGNNNTTCTGCATGTGTTCGAAGGAGGCGCGCATCAGCAGCGAACCTATTCCCTTGCCCCGAACAGCGGTGGCGGTGCAGACCGTGCCGACGAGTCCCGCGGGCACACCAATGCCCGAGAAGCAGAGCAAGCCTGCGCGTATCCCCACATGGCTCACCACGCTCCCGTCCACCTCGGCAACCAGCACATGTTCTGGATCGTACCATGGCTCCTGATCTAGGATGTCCAGCGCCTTCGGGTTGGTCTGAACCGCCTGGGGGAAGGCTTCGGTGATCATCCGCTCAACGTCCGGCCGATCCGCAGGCTGCAGATGGCGGACCGTCACCACCCGGTCACCTACGGTCGTTGTTTCGTCCATTCTTGGGCAGCTACTGGAGTAGGACCATAGACGATGGGACGCATGTCCGGAGTTGCCGTTTCGCCAGGGCTGAATGCAAGAGTGATTCTTCTTGATTTCTTATTCGGGATGCNATACNATGTACCGAACTGGCTTGTAAGTACAAGTATGAACAACACNGGTCAACCCCGCTTGAGGGTGGGCCCTGCGTTCAATGGAATGGAATAACATCGCTACATGGACTCTTCCCGAGGTTCTGCTTTGGGGCTAGAAAAGGAGGTGTCGAGGGCTGGGCCATGACATCGAACCACCACGACTTCAGGTTAAGCATAAACGACTTCAAGTTAAGTATAAACAGGCACTAAGGAGAATCGTACATGTCTCTACTGCGAAAAGTGGGAACAGCGGCAGCNTCGTTGTTGATCCTTGCCGGCGTGGCCGGCGCCCAGGAAGAACGTCCACGTGCTTATGTTGGCAGTGAGGATCTGGGCATCAACGACATGGATAGCGGTGGCCAGCCGTCGACGCTCGTCATCAGTGGTCTGACGGACATTTCGAACTATGCCTTTGATGGTTCGGATCTGAGTATTCCCTTTACCCTAGACGGCACGCAGACCGGTTCGGCCACGGTCTGGTTGATCATCTACACCGCCGGGCAGTCTCCGCCACTGACGATCGCGGGCTCTACGGCAGCTGGCGCGCCGAGCGAGCAGAATAGCCCTGGCGTCGACGGCAACTACGCGGCCCCGGGCTGGCATATCTATCAGAACGTCGACCTGCTGGTCTATCGGTCTGACGGCGCGGTTTACGAAGCTGGTGCCAACGAGATCGTCTGGAATGGGAAAGATAATGACGGTAATGTCGTCGAGAGTGGTTCATACGATGTATTCTTGGCAGCGTTCGACGCGGATGCTCGCGCCCACATCGTAGGATATGCTCCCGGAAGGGGCGGTAGCGGTGAGTTGCTGATCGTCGATCCCGACGCCCAAACGTTGACGCGTCCCTACGAGTGGAGCGTCGACATGACCAACGACTTCATCAACAACCGGAGTGCGGCTAATTACATCGACCGCACGGCGATTCACGACGAATCTCCGAATGCCGATGACGAGCTCTCTCCGAGCCAGCATACGTTCTGGTGGGACGACACCGAACGCACGCATCCCTTTCATGTGTTTGACATGACCCCGCTCGGTAGCAGCGGCAACGTCACTCAAGACATGCAGACGTATGTGGCCAACGGGCAGAATCAGGGTGGCGGGCTGCTGTTCAGAGGCTCGTACGATGCTGCGGCTGCCACGGCAGACGTCGACACGGAATGGGGTGCTGACAACGGCGCCGAAAACGGCTTCCTAGACTACAAAGACCGGCAGGCCGTGCGTAAGTACGGTGTCGCAGTCAACCCTGAGGGCACGCATGTCTACACCACCTCAGGCATCGACGGAACGCTCGGAAACATCGTGAAATGGGATCTGGAAACGGCCGCCTTCGTGGACGAGTGGGATGTTTCTGAGATCTTTCTCTATCGCGCTGGTACCCGTACCGCCGGTCCAGGCTGGACAGCCCGCGACTACGCTGGCAAGAACGACCCGTTCGGCCTGACCACCAGCGGTCACCACACTTCCATCATGGCCAGTTTTGAATGGGACACGGGCGCTGTCCGCTGGATCAACCGCAACGGCGACGGTTTTGGCGACATGTATACGGCAAACTCAGCTGGGGCCGCCGCTGATGGGACGGACTGGCAGTATGGACACCCCGATGGCGCTGGTGCCAAGTACGGCTTCCAGTCTACCAAGTGGGGTTGGACGACGCTAACGCACACCGCCGTCAATAACACCGACTATGGTTCGGTACTAGGCGAGGACGGCTCAGGCCTGTTCAAGATTCAGCCGAAGAATATTCCTTCCTCCATTCCGTGGTGGTCGTTCATCGTTGATCACGACGACAGCAACTGGGATGGCTTCTATATCAGCGTCGGTGAGGATGACCCCAACTTCCGCTCCAATGACTGGGCACCGCCGAAGCCGGAGGACGCAATCATCAGTTACTACTCCTACCATTGGTTGGTGCAGTTGCCTTACGATCAGAAGAGGGTGAGCCTTGGCGACACGCCAACGGCCGTCGCCGAGTTGGGCGGCGTGACTCCGGACCAAGCCGAGTTGGGTGATGCGTATCCGAACCCGTTCAACCCGGAGACCACCATCAACTTCAGCCTGCCTTGGGAAGCACCGATCAAGGTCGAGGTCTACAACGACCAGGGTCAGCTTGTAACCACGCTGATCGACAATCACATGGGGCCGGGGAACTTCTCCGTGACCTGGGATGGAAGAGATTCCAACGGGTCTGAGGTCGCCAGTGGCGTATATATCTACAAGATNAACAGTACTGACCTGAGTCTGAGCAAGAAGGTCACCTTCATTAAGTAAGTAGGAGTGTTGTGTAGGGGGCAGTAGAATNCCGAAGGTGCCACCGGTCAGTTGCCGGTGGCACCTTTTGGTTTCAGCAGATCAGCATGGAGCCGGATACACCCAGAAGCCGCACTGACATAGACAGCCAAAGAAAACAGAGGATTCCAAGGTGGGAACTCGAAGACCCCGACCGGGACGATCCCTTGCGATGGTGCTCTTGCTCGCCTGTGTCTGGCCCGCAATCACCCAGGCTCTAGAACGTGCCCAGATCAACACGTGGGCCACGACCACCTACTATCTGGGCTACGCGGAGTTTGCGGACAAAGTGACCGGCCAGATTCGGATCACTGCTGCAGATCGCTACACACTCTACCTCAATGGAGATTTGGTGGGGATCGATGATGATCCCGGCTCCGTAGAGACCTACGAGGTGGAGTTCAAAAAGCGCACCAACATGGTGGCCGTCGTCGTGGAGCACGGCGGTGTTGCCGGTGATTACGGTCTGTTCTGTGTCCTGCAGGCGGAAGGGGTGCTCATGCCGAGTTCACCCACAGACCGCGTGACACCTTGGTTCTGGACCGATTTTACTCTCGACAACGAAGAGAACGCAGCGTGGACGAAGCTCAAGTTTAACAAGCTGTCCGATCACGAAGTGGACGACCAGGCCGTGACCTGGCGTGGAGTTCAGGCGGGGAGTCTCGAACCGGCGAGATTCGCTCAATTCGCCGACCTCGATCTCACGAAGGCTCGCAGTGTGGCGGGTTTTCCCGGTGGTCTCGACGGCAGCCAGGGGGGGATGCAACTGCGATCCTTCGAGGGGCAAAACCTCGCCTTCAACACGTTCTCAAGCGATCCCAAGATCATTGATGGCAGTCTGGCATCCCCCAAGAGCTTTCCCAAAGGAGCACGAATCCTGTTTGAGGAAGTCGAGGTCGACCTCGGCCGCCTGTTCCCGCTCAACGGGATCAAAGTGATCACGCAGCCCCCGGGACGTACGGGGAGTTTCGAAGACAACTCACTGCGTGGATACGACGTACTGATCAGCAAAGACGGCGTCAACTACCTGGCCGTGGGATCACAGAATCAGATTGGCAAGGAGAATCAGAGCGACTTCCGAGAGACAGCCGTCGGGTTTCCAACGATCATCGCACGCTACGTACGGATGGTGGTCACGGAGTTTGCCAATCGCAATGCCTCTCCAAGCGTGGGAGAGTTGGAGGTCTTTGGAGAGGGCTTTGATCGCCTGGGGACTTATCTATCCCCGGCATTGGATTTTGGCTCCTCCGAAGGCAAGAACTTCGATCGTGTCTTACGCTTCGGCGACGTGTCGGTCGCCGCTGACATGGCCATCCAGTTCCGCAGTGGAGACGACGGCGAAAACTGGAGTGGCTGGTCCGCCTGGAGTACGGCTGCCGAAATCGAACTCACCGTGCCCGAGCCTCGGCGATTTCTCCAGTTCCGTCTGCGCATGCAGACGCCCGATGCCTTCGTGAGCCCCCGGCTGGACAGCCTTGTCGTGATCTATGACACCGGCTCTTTGCCCGCAAGCGTTGCCACGGCTTCGATCGTGCCGCCGCGGGTCTCCATCGGAGTGGACACGACCTTCACCTATTCCCTCGGGCTCGAGGTGGATGCGCAGAACTCGGGGATCGATCGCCTCATTATCCTGACACCGTGGCCGGCGCAACTTGATATCGCTGATGTTTCAGGGGGGGCGACCATCGCCGAGGAGGGCACCTACGCTACTGGCGATTCGCTCGTGATCGCCTTCGACCCGCCCATTGTGGCCGACACGCAACTGGAGATCCCTTTCACATCAAGGCTGATTTCGGCGAGCCATACTTTCCAAGGGTTTCTGTTCGCCCCGAGCACTGACGAAGCGCTGTCGGTGCAGCCGCGAGAGGGCGAGGATCCACTAACGGCACTGCCCTATTCGGTGGTCTCGGAAGCCACAAGTTTTGATTTTCCCATTCTGCAGAATGTCCGCCCCTATCCCGCCGTGTTCACACCGAACGACGATGGGATCAACGATCGGGTTGGATTCGGCTTTACGCTAGGCAGAGTGTCGGCAGCACCGGCTCGCGTCGAGATCTACGACCTCGCAGGCAACCAGGTCCGGGTTCTGTCGGAACAGCGTCTGGACGCCGGCTTCTACGCTCCTGTCGCACCCGGCGTCCGGGTTGAAGCTGCCTTCTCCTGGGACGGACGCACGCAGGGCGGGGAACTTCAGCCCCCGGGGCTGTATCTGTACCGCCTCATTATCGACATCGAACCCGATGCCGTCATCGCAACCGGGGTAGTGGGGATCGCGTACTGAGGCCTATGCGCCCTGCTATCCCCCTCCTGTTCTGCTGCTTTTTACTGGCCCCCGTCTCGGCAGAGGCGCAATTCCTGTCCAGGGATACGCGCGCCCTATGGACCAACGAGGTCTTCGAGAACTACGGCACTCACGGCTATCGGGACTACGATTTCGAAGAGGAGAACCGCCGCTTCGACTTCTTCGGTGATCTCCTGATCGACGGGGTCGACATTCTCGAGTACAGCGAGGTGCGCCGCGATGCGCCAGGACAGATTGGCAGTTATGAGGCCCGTTCTGACGGCTACAACGACTTCTTTCAGAAGCTCGTCATCGCCAACGAAGGGTTCGGTAGCTGGTCAACACGACTGATCTTCGGCGAGCACCTGCGCACGGTCTTCACGCCCATGACCTTGAATCTCCCGAACTTCAATGGGATACGCTGGGACGGTTCGTCCCGCAAGAGCCGGTTCAGTCTGATCGCTACCCACCTGAGGGATCCGCTCGTGTTCGATGATGCGATCCAGGAACGCCGCGTGTTCGGCACAAGCCTGGTCGGCGGACACTGGGAGAGTCAGGTTGGAGATCTCCTAAAAATCGGCACGACCTACGTCAACACGCATCGTTTCGACGCCGAGGCCAGTTCCAAACTGAACGGTCTGAAGGGTGATGTTCCGGGAGTGATCNAGGAAGGAGGATTGCGTCGGGTCTTCGTCTTTTTCACCGACGATGCGCCTCACGATGCCGCCCCCGGAGCGACGATCTACGGGTTGACGATGTTCGCCGACGACGAGCCCGTGAGGGAACTGCGGGTGGGGAAGATCGACCGCATTCTCGAGCACATCACGGTGACAGCTGACCGAAGCAATACGGTGCAGCTGACTCCGACCGACGTGCAGTATCTGCGTCGCAATGGTCCCTGGCTGCGGGCGGTCGTGGAGGCCAGCAACACCAATTTCTTTCCTATCGTGCTGGCCCGGATCACGCAACCGACGGNGGCAGCCTCCAGTCGTGCTCCCTTGGTGGCCACAGGCACTGACGTCGTGTTCTACGAGTTCGAGGTCCCGGAAGGGGCCCGGGACGTCCGTTTCGAGGCCGCTTTAGCCAACGACTACAGCGTCGACGTCGTGGGTGGCATGCAGGTGCCTCTGTTCGATTCAGGAGTCGAATACGGAGATATCTACTACGACTGGAACAACACGTTGCGCGCCAGAGGCACCCCGGGTAGCGACGCCAACGTGCGCCAGGTCAATTTCCGCTACGGTTTTCCCACCGGCCTGGGAATATTGGGGGTCAACTTCGATGCTCAGATTCTGGGTTTCAGTCTACGGGGGGAATACGCTCGCAGCGCAAGGTTCCTCAAGATGCCGTCAACCGGTGGCACGCGTCACGAACGCAGGAGCTCGACGTACTATGTGAACTTCCAGAGATCCGTGACCGAGAAGGCCGAGTTTGGATTCGAATGGTTCGACGTGCCGTCCGATTACACCACAGATTTCTCTCTGTTCGAGAGCTCCTCTCTGGGGTTTCCGGTGGGTGGCCATACGTACAACCGTTTTGCCCTGGTCGAGGATAATGATGATCTGGACGCCTGGCCGGACTGGACCGAACACAGCGATCCCCTGGGTTTCTTCTCGCGTTCGACCAACCAGGGCTACGGGGTCTTCCCGGGGTTGGATTTGAACCAGGACGGGCGGTTGGACCTGAACGTTGGTGGCAACGCCTTCACGCCCTTCCTGGGTTACTACGTGGACCCGCCCGAGTTGGTGTATGGCGATGATTTCAACAACAATGGCATCGTCGACTTGCGTGAGAATGACAATCTGCCGGACTACCTGTATCCGTTGGACCATCAGGGCCTGCACGCGTTCGTTTCGGCCAAGCCGACGACCCGCTCACAGGTGCGCCTTGGAGCCTACCGCGTCGATCAACCTATTCTCGGTCCCTCAAGTGATGCAACGTATCTGGAAGGGGAATACAAGCGCACGTGGGAAGAGATCGGGGACGTGCGACTTGTCCACCGGACCAAGTGGTTGAAGGACAACATTCAGAACACGGTCTATCAGTACATCGAATTGGAAACCCTGCCTTCGGGATTGACGCGGCCTGCCCGTTACGATCTACAATCCGATCTGTTGCAGCACAGGGACAGTGTGGACAACCTGACGCACATCGAGGCCGACCTGAAGACCGTGCCCGGTTTGAACATCCGAAATGTTGTCGCCTTCAACCACATCGATCTGAGCGGGCCGACTCTGGATGACCCCATGGCCGCAGCACCCGGCACGATCACCCATTTTTCGATGGTCAACAAGGCGGACTACAAGTGGCATTGGCGGAAGTTCCAGCTGATCTCGCAGTTCAAGCACATCTATCAGCGCAGCAAGTTTCCGGAACGTGAAATCGCCGACAGGCAGACCCGGTGGATCATCCCGATCTTGCGGATGGAATACCCGGTCGGTCCCAACACGGTGTTGAAGAGCGGCATGCAGGGCTTGCCCTTTCTTGCCGAAAGGTCTCTTGATCCCACCAGTCCCGAGCGTGACTTCCAGCGCCGCACCTACACCGCGTTCCTGCAGAACAGAAGCAACCACCGCGGCTACGACCTGACCCTTCTTTTTGGCGCCTATCGCTCGTTCACGAGCTTTTCAAGCTCTCAGCGTCCCTCGCTCGGATTCGTCGAGTATTTCTTCAAGATCTTCATAGGCTGATCATGACGAAACACCGACAGATCCCCGTTCTCACGATGCTACTGGCTTGTCTCTCAAGCCAGCCGTCGGCGGCTCAGCTGCTTTTCCGGGCCGAGGAGCCCTACGTCAACTACGCCAGCGAAGGCTACTGGCCCTACCAATCGTTGCTGTACGGGAGAGATCGCACGCCACAATTCGACCACCTTGGGCAGTTCGTCATGAGCGGGACGAATGTGTTCGAGCTCCAGCAGTTCCACACGATCGCGCCTACACCTGGCAGCATTATCAGCAAGCCGAGACTGTACGGCTCCTATCTGAACCGACTGGTTGTCGCTGACGAAAGTTACAAAGGTGTGGACTCGCGTTTGATGATCGGCGACCGAATCCGCACCAAGTTCACTTCACTGACTCTGGATATGGCAGCCATGAACGGGATTCGCATGGATACCCGTTCCGACCACGTGTCCCTGATCCTGGTAGGCTCGCGTGTGGATCGTCCGATATTCGAGGCTGCCGGAAACAGGGACCAGCTCTTTCACGGTTCACCCTTCGCCACCAATCGCCCGCGCCTCGCCACCTGGCTGCTGGGCGCAGACCTACGCACCAAATGGCCTGGGCTGGACGTGGGTGTGAGTTGGGTCAATCAATTCCGCACCGATACGTTCAACGAAATCGGCAAGACCAGCATCAAGGGTGTTCTCCCCGTGACGAACACGCCGCCCGAGTTTCTGGTGGTTCGTGTCGCCGATCAGGATCCAGAGGACAATGCCGGGGTCCGCGTGCGGCGGGCCGTGGTCACCCTCAATGGGGTCGAGATCGCGCACACGCCAGGGCCCTACGACAGGCTCGCAGAGACTTTGACGGTCACCGTTACCGAACACCCCGACCGTACGCTCATCCCACCGCTCTGGACCTCTGCCAACGGTCTGGTGATCGATCATCCACACAAGGATCCAACTCCTCAAGGGTACTATGAGACACAAGGTGAGGGCGCCTTGCTGTTCTGGTTCAGAGTGCCCTCCCAATTCCGCCAGGGTCAGGACAGCCTCGTGGTCAACAAGGCCCGCGTCGATCTGGATGTTGCTGGAGACTACATCGTCGAGCTGTCCGAGATCTACGGTGTGACGCCTACGACCAACAACCCGGCCACCTACTTCTACACTGCCGCCCAGGCCAGAGGCAAGCCTGCAGACCTGAGCAATTTTCGCCGTGTCCGGGTCCGCTACGGGCGTCAGACAGCCAACACGCTGGCCAGCGTGCATGCGAATCTGGATATCAAGGGGTACATGTTCCACGCTGAATATGTCAGGAACTTCAACCATCGAGCCTATCCGGCCCTGACCGGCCACAGGGGTGGTCGCTTCGAAAGCCAGAGCCCCGCGTGGTATGTCGTGGGTCGACGAGACTGGGATCGATTGAGCGTGGGCGGGGAGCTGTTCGACATGGCTGAGGACTACTCAACGACCCTGTCCGTCCAGGATCAGGCGTATGCGTCCTGGGTCGACGCCTTTGGCGGCAACTTCAAGAGGTATGAGCCGCGACTGCCCGCACGGATTGGTTCCAACCTGGCCGATGCGACGTATACCCTGGAGTTCGCGTCGGTAGATGACAATGACGACAAAGACCAGTACCCGGATATCTACTTTCTCGAGCGGCCAGCCCCCAGTGCACGCTACATCGTCGATCCCAACGGCATCTTCCCGGGCCTGGACGCCGATCTGAACGGGCGTCCGGACATCAATGAGAACGTCAATCGTGTGCCCGACTACTTCGAGCCGTTCCTTCTCTACAATGTCAGTCCTGACGCCTACGAATACGGCGAAGACATGAACAACAACGCCGTCATCGACGTGCGGGAAGACGACCAGAAGCCGGACTATCCCTACGATCCGGATCGACAGGGTGCGCACCTGTTTGGCCTCTACACGCTACGCAAGGGAATGTCGGTGACGGTCGGATACCACCAGACCAAGGCCGCCTTCGCCGGCACTCGTTCCGAAATGACATACGGTCGATTCGAATACGAGCGCCGGTTGCCCTTCCTCGTGGATCTATTTGCGGTGGAACGGCTCAAGCGAGTTCGAGATGACATCAGGGACGATGTTTTTGGTGTAGCACGCAATCCGATCTACTTCGAACCAGATGTTATCCCCCTCAACTTTCTGACCCAGGAGGAACTACTGAATCCCCTGGGCCAGGCGGTGTTGTTGCGGGATCCACTGCTCATGCGCCGTAGCTGGGTGAACACCGCCTTCGTCCGCGCCGGCTTCATCCGCGTGCCACAACTGACGGCGGAAGTGACACTGAAGTACGACACGAACTTTCAGCAGAGTACTGCCTTTCAGCCGGACAACCGGATCAGTGATCTAGCCATCGTTTTCAGGGCTGACTACAACTGGCGTCCGTGGAAGCAGTTGCGCGTAATCCCCCAATTCAAGTGGCTCCGCCAACGGCTTAAGGACGATGAGCAACAGGTGCTGGAGATCAACGAGAGCTACTTCTATCCCATTCTGAAGCTGGAATACCCGATCTC
>PATE01000023.1 GCA_002712305.1 Gemmatimonadota bacterium
TTGGGCCGCGGATACCGACCCTCTTCGGGGTAGGCGGTGCGACCATTGTGTGACTGGGGTCCTGCCATGTAGAAGAAATGCAGCTGGTCGTTGTGCAGGATCGGCGCGTCGGCGTAGAGCATGCCCCAGTCCCATTCACCCGGACCACCGCGCTCGATGAAAGGCTCCCGCCAACGCGTCCATTGCACAGTGTCTCGACTCACTGCCAGTTGGCTGTCCACGATCCCATCGACGCGGGCTGGGATGGCGCTCCCACCCGGTTCGTGTCCCCAGTAGTGGTCGGGCGCCTGAATGTGGTAGGGCTCATCCAGATCGGTGTGGAAGGTGTGCAGCATCATGATGCGCAACCCGCCATTGGATCGATTCGCCAGATCGGCCGACGCCGAATAGAACTCGGTGCCCGGTGGATCATCCAGATCCTGATCGATGACCGTGCGTAGGCCCGACCAGTTCAGGAAATCGGCGCTGTCTCGCCGCCCAAGAATCCGCGTTCGACGACCCGACCCACGCTGCGAGTAGAAGACGAAGGGCGCATCGGGATCGATGGCACCGCCAAATCCTTCAGGCGGTGCACCAAAGTTGAAGAGCATCGGCTGTGAGGAGTGTGCGCCTTCCGGGACCTGTTGCCAGTCGTAGCCATCGGCGGACGCAAACGCGCGCCAGATTCTGTTGCCCGCCTCATCGGAGCCGGTGGGTTTGTTGTCGACGCGTTTCCAACGACGGCTCGCGTCTGACTCGTGAGGATCCCAGAGCAATGCCAGTTCATCGGCGGGGCAGTTGGTGATGTTGTTGTCTGTAGACCCGTCGAATTCGACGAGACCCAGGGAGGGTTTCTCCCACGCAACGCCGTCTGAAGAGTCTGCGGCGCAGACCAGAGCGCGGCCGTCGATCCAGTTCGTGTAGTAGAGACGAAACCGGTGGGCCTTTTCATCGTATGTCACGCGCTGGAATCGGGGTGAGCCGGCCTCCCACGCGCAATTCATGGTAATCGACAGGGATCGCTCGACCGTCTGCTTCTTGGGCTGGTTGAGCACGCGCCGGACATCGCGCATGGACTCGATGAAGAAATCGTCGATGAACAGTTGTTTGCCCGGATCTTGTTCCATCACCTCTCCTGATACAATTGACATCTCAACGGCCGCACGATCCCGGCCGTGGGAGTCAGCTCAGTCGACCTGCTTTGGTGCCACCATCTTGCCATAGATCCCAGCGTGGGTCGGCGTAGCGATCGAAGAATCGCTCGATTCGAGCTCTGTGGTCGGCAACCGTCTGCGCACAGTCGGGATCGCTTACACGATTCCAGCGTTCACCTGGATCATCGATCATGTTGTAGAGGTCATCGGACCTCATGCAGCCGATGGTCGCCAAGATCGGGTGTCATTGCAAGAGAGAGCGCCTTCATAAGGTGTCCTGATCGTTTCAGATCGCCTATCCTCTTCGTGGTTGTAGTGGACCAGTGCTCGAGAGGAATCCATGACCGACGTGCCCATCGCCGATACCTTCCAATTCGATGCGCAGGGCTTCTTCATCCTGCGCGACGCCTTCGATGCCGAGCGTTGCAGGCACTACCTGGCCGAGCTCGATCGACTCTTTGAGCAGGAGTATACCGACAGCTGGCTTGCGGATGGGAATGTCAAGGGCCAGACGACGGTCCAGCTCACCGAAGGTCAGCGCCGAATCAATGGATTGCCGCTGTGGACGGACGTTTTCGACGACGTCATCAGTTTCCCACCCGTCATCGACCGACTCCGCGCCTGGATGCAGGCACCCCAGTTGATAAACACGTGGGCCATCGACAAAACGATCGGAACGCCGTGGGGTGGTTGGCACCGGGGTCTGAATCCCGACGATTACTCGGTGCGCCAGGGGAAGGTGCGATCCCGCATGCTCAACTGTGTCTACATGCTCACCGACAATGACGAAGAGGATGGGTGCCTGGTGGTCGTACCGGGAGCTCACAAGTCAGAGATCGACCTGCCCATGGCCGACTACCGTGGCAAGGCGCTTCCCGGAATGGTCCCGGTCGTGGGAAAAGCAGGCGATATGGTCATGTTCACGGAGACCCTGTTTCACACCGGTGCGCCAAAGACGAGTTCACGACGACGCACGAATCTGTATTTCAACTACATCGATGCCACCTACAACCCCGCCATGCGCGAGTTGCTCGCCGGGAATGAAGGAAACGTCAACCACTACGTGTTTCCACCCGACGTGCGCGCTCGTTTTGACGAAACCCAGACCGAGTTGACCCGATGGATGGAGTGGCAGAGGACGTCACCTGCCGGTAACCGACCCGAACTGATGGAGACGGACTGATGGATTTTCTTGTCATTGGAGGGACCGGATACTTCGGCCGGAGCACGGTGGAACAGCTGCTGGCGGCAGGGCACAACGTGGCCATCTTCAGCCGGGGCAATGTGCGCCCCCCTTTCTGGGAGGATATCGAACACATCGCCGGAGACCGAGATGACCCTCAAGTCCTTCGACAGCAACTCGCAGGGCGTCAGTTTGATGGTGCCCTGGACAACCAGTGCTACGATCGACAGGAGGCTCAGGCCGTTGTTGACGCGTTGCAGGGTCAGGTCGGGCGCTTTGTCGTGGCCAGCACGGTCTCGGTGTATGGAGAAGGCGGGCACGCCAAGGGGCGGCATACGGTGCGTCAGCCCCTGGCCGATGAGGAGCGATTCGCCATCGACTACCGGTCTTTGGAGCCGGTCCACGAGACCGACCTGGACAGTCGAAGCCAATCGTGGGAAATGCGGCCTCACCTATCCGAGTATGGTGAAGGCAAACGCCAGGTGGAGCGGGTGATGCTCGAGGCTGAGGACTGGCCGTGGATCGTCGTACGTGTACCGGCCACGTTGGGGCCACACGATCCGTCGGGACGATTTGCCTGGTGGCTAACCCGAATTCTCGACGGCGAACCAATTCTGCTACCCGATGGCGGCACTCTCGCAGTGCAGTTGGGATACTCTCACGATCTCGCGCAGTTTCTGGTCAGACTGTTGGAGGATGGCCCCGTGCGCAACATCTACAACTACGCCCAGCACGAGTTGCCCCAGTTGGCCAACTGGCTGCAGGTGATCGCTGATGCGGCTGGCAAACCGTTGAACACGGTCTCCGTGCCCTCCTCTATCCTGCACCTGGCGACACAGTTGCCCTGGGAGGAGTGGTCGTATGCACCCTTCAGCTATTGTCCCCTCTTGATGTCGGTGGCCAAAGCTGAGGCCGAGATGGGGCTGGGGTTTCGTACAAGTCTGCGTGAATGGGTGCAAACGACGGTCGATTCGTATCTGGCAGATCCAGAATCGTTGTCGTCGGCAAAACACGCCGATCAGCGGCCGGCGGAAGTCGAGTTTGCCAAGAGGTGGACCACCATCTGCAATCAGCTCATCCCGTCGCTTTCGGCCTCGTAGTCACGACAGCCCCACCGGCCAAGCGCCGCTGAGACAACGTCAGTCGTAGTTGCTCTTTTTGTGATCCCCCATCAGCCGTCGCTGGCGGGGATTGGCCTGGGCGAGAATCTCTTCATCAAAACGAAACCCGTGCGGGTACGGCGGGAATTTCTGCGTGATCATCCGCTGCGCATAGTGGACCTGCAGCAGATAACGCATGCGGTCGCTCGTGTTGGCCGTGCCTCGGTGCCAGACCTCTGATCGAAAGAGCAACCCATCTCCGGCGTTGCACATGATGGCCTGTTCCTGCCGGCCCCGGAAAGTGGTGTCTCCTTCCGGCGGCCGTCCGGCGCGATGACTTCCCGGCACGAAGTGGGTGGGGCCCAGGTCTGTGGTGATGTCGTCGAGATAGTAGTGCATGGTAGTGATGTATACGGGAATCTCAACGCGCTCGTCTTGTAAGACATCCTCGGGTAGTCGCAGAGGCTGCCAATCGGCGTGCAAGCTTTGCTCCGGGCGACCCGGACCCGTCAGCCAGATGGTCATGCCGATGACGTGCGCATCCTCGCCGTGGATGGCCTCCACGAGATCGATCACACCGGGACGATCGAGAAAACTCAACAACAAGTGGTGCCGGTTGAAGGCGTTGTTGAGAACCTTCGTAGGAAAGTCGCCTTCTCCCACCTGTCTCGACGTGTCGAAATACTCAGCCACCGGGTTGAGACGATCCATCAGGTCGCGAAGCTCGGCGACCTGGACGGCCGACAGAATGGCTGGGAAATAGGCGAAGCCATCCTCTCGCATGGCTTGCGCCTGACGCTCGACGCCACAGTGGTGGACGAGTGGCAGGGGCTCAGTCATGATCACGACCACACATAGATCTCGTCCCGGTCCGGGCTCATAGCGAAGAAGATCGCCAGCACCGCCCGGGGGCGATCTCCGCAGACGGCAGGCACTTCGTGGTAATTCTCGGAAAAGAAGAAGTAGAGGTCTCCCGGTTCGAGGTGAATCTGCACGCGCTCGATCGCGTGTGCTTCGGCGTGGTCGGCGAAGGTGGTTCCCTCTAGGGTTTGCTGCAGCCGCGGTGTCCACGGACAGTTGTACAGCGTCGGCTCGCCACTGTCGCCCACATCATCTGAGTTCTGCAGGCACAGTACGGCAGCGAATTGATGGTCGAAGTGAGCCACTTCGTACTCGAAGGACTTGCTGCGCTTCCTCACCGAATCGTAGTGAGGACCATGGCCCAGATCTTCATGGTAGATGCGAAAGATCGCCGGGCCGTAGAGACGGCCGTCTTTCTCACGTGCCGTCAGCACCGTCTTGTCCGGTACCAGGGCAGCGAGTTTCTCATACACCACTTTGACGGGGTCGACGTACCCCTCGAAAAGGGTCGAGAACAACTCGTGGGTCTGCGTCGAGTGGGCGTGAAACTTCTCCCGATCAGCTCGGTGAGAGCCAAAGCTGGTACCGATGTCGACGCGCCGTGGCCGACCATCGCCATTGTGGCGTGGGTCGTAGAGCAATTCGCGTTCGCGGAATCGCTTCATCAACGCCTCGCAGTCTACCGGTTCGTAGGCGCCTCGTAGCACGATGGCGGGCGTCTCGCCGTGCACCAGTGCCATCAGGGGCTGCGGATGCAGCGCGAGGATCTCATCAACATCCGCTTCAGTGGGCGACCACGTCATCAGCTGTCCATCCCGTAGGCGGATGCAGCGGTATCGTGAAAGAGAGCTTCTCGGTCTGCGGCGGGCAGATCCTTCGTCCAGTCGACGAAGTGACCGTAGAGCGTGGCGATGTCGAATCCCTGAAGTCGGTCGACGGGGTAATTGCTGGCAAACATGCAACGTGTCGTGCCGAAGATGTCGATCGCTTCCAGGACGAGATCCCTGACCTTCGCCTCACGAGCGGCATCTTCGTGATAGGCACCGCCACAGAAAAAAAGCATGGATAGCTTGAGATACACGTGCGGTACGGCCGCCATGGCCTGCAAACCCTCCCGCCACATCTGCGGATAGTCATCGTCCTCGCCATCGTGAAAGGAGGCGAGATGGTCGATGATGACCGGTGTGTTTGGATGACCGGTAAGAGTCTTTGCCGCATCGACGAGTTGGTGGGGGTTGCACTGCAGGTCGAAGGACAGTCCACGTTCGCCCATGAGTGCGATGCTCTCGGCAAATACCGGATCACACACGAAGTCTCCACGTTCCACCTGTGGCCAGGTGAGATCGGGATTGCTGGGATGGTGATTGAGAATCATGCGCACCCCTCGCAGCCGATCGTCTGCGGCTTCAGCGTGCCGGTCGAGCAGTTGTCGTGTGTGCTCCACGTCTTTTGCCAGATCTACGTAGGCGACGATACCGAACCGACGGCCTGTGGGGACCATCTGTTGGCATACGAACTCCGTTTCAGCGACGGAATCGATCACCGCGCCACCCTCGGCTTGCCCCACGACGGTCTCCACGTGGACGCTGGAGGTCAGTTCCAGCCCGCCGGGCAACTGCGACATATCCGCCAGGTAGTCGTCGGCCAGATAGACGGGTTGGTGTTGCTCTACAGCGGTTCCCAGATTCGGATTGGGACGCTGGTGAATGTTCCACAGATGGAAGTGAGGATCACAAAGTCGCATCGATTCAGATTCCATGAAGGAGGATGGGACAAGGTTGCCGTGACTTCTCGATTGCACGTACCGTCTGCTGCTCAAGCGGTGGATCGACGCTGTCGGTTCGCCCCGCGGCCTGACCCACCAAGCCGTGTGACCCTAAACAAAGAGTGAACACGTGACGACCGACAAGCCCCTGGGAATCGGATTCTTCGGAGCCGGCGATGTGTCCGACCTGCATGCCACCGGCGTGGATCGATGTGCCGACACGCAACTGATCGGTCTGTGGAATCGAACGGCTCAGACGGGGCGTGCCAAGGCAGAGTCCTTTGGCTGCTGCACCTACGACACACCCCAACAATTGCTGACCGACCCCGCCATCGATGCTGTCTCGGTACTGACGAACCTCGAGACGCATCTGGAGTACGTCACCATGGCGCTGGAGGCAGGCAAACACGTGCTGATCGAGAAACCCGTGGGGGTGACGATCGAAGAGATCGAGTCGATGAAGCAACTGGCGCAGAGCAAGGGCCTGGTGTGTATACCGGGGCACAACTTCATCCATGAAGAAGGCATCGTGCGCACCCGGGAACTCATCGATGGCGGCGATCTTGGAGATCTCGTGGCCATCTATGTCATGTATCACATCCACCACCCAGAGGAGGTGGCTGCTCGCTACCCCGGCGTCATTCGCCAGATCCTGACGCACAATTCCTATGTGCTGCTCTATCTGGGTGGCCGGCCGGCGAAGGTGTCGGCCATGAAGTCACGCCTGCACTACGACGAGATTCCCCAGGAAGATATTGCCACGGTCAATCTCACGATGCAGAATGGCGCCCTGGCACACCTGTGTGCCAGCTTTGCCGCTGACGATCATAGTGCCGATCCATGGACGATGATGGTGAAGGTGATCGGTACCGCCGGATCGGCTCGATACAGTTATCGAGATTGGGTCGAGATCAAACCCGCCGTCGTGCATTCGCAGACCTATACCGCCTATCGAGGTTCCATCATCCACGAGGTGGATCGTTTCGCCAGAATCTGCCGCGGTCAGGCCGAACCATTGTCGAGCCTCGACGATGCCATCGACGCACAGCGGATCATCGAGGGAATCGAACGATCCATCGACGAGGGCATCACCGTCGATTTCGACTGAGCAAGCATTCCCGGACTCGAGCCGAACCTCTACTCCGTCAGTTCAGCCACCGATGGCCGTCTACCGATCGACGGCGGCAGCAGCATGCGTCTCTGTCGCTCCGTCAGATCTCCATACTGCTCGATGTCATAATAGTTGCCATTCCAGGCAGAATGGCCGGGGCTGTATTTGTACAGAAGGGCCCGTCGCTCGTGATCTGCGTTCCAGGGAATCGTGCCGTGCACGAGAGCCTCGGTGAAGAAGATGACGTCGCCTGCCTGCGCCTCGGGCTGAACGACATAGTCTCTCCCCTCCTCATAACGGCGCACCTCAGCAGGGATATTGCCGACGAAGTTGCTCTTGTGGCTTCCCGGGATGCAGGCAAACCCGCCGTCGCCAGGCCCTGCATCGGCCAACAGATAGGTAAAGACACACAACCCGTTTCTTATGACGCCGTCCCGGTATTTGTACCAATGGTCACACTCGGACAGACTCGGTCCGCCATCCTCGCCACCGTGCAGTCCGCCGAGACGATCTCCTCGGTTCATGAAGATGGCGTAGTCATGGTCGAGGCGAACGTTGGGACCGAGCAGATCGAGCAGATACGGCATGATCTTCGGATGGTCGATCAGCTTCTTGAAGGGGTCGCCCCACAGAGACGGTGATCCCTCACGGTGACCGGCGTCGATGGCCTCGTTCAGTTCGGCGACCTCGGCCGTGCTGAGCACGGCTTTCAGCAGGATGTAGCCATTGAGGTCAACGACAAATTCCTCTTCCGGGGTCATGATCATCTCCTAGTCTGTGGACGATGGTGCCGCTTCGCTGCGGATGCCATCGACGAGCCGATTCCATCCCGACGCCTCGTCCCACACGCCGAGGCTAGCCAGGCGGTGAACGTGTCGTACATCGTCGTGCAAGGCGGGTGCCGGATCGGCCAAGTGTAAGAAGGCGCTGTACATCCCGGGGGGTAGATCCGCCGGGAGCTGAAGAGCAACATCAGTCCGCCGCAGCCAATACGTGTCATGTCGGTGCTCCTGTCTCTCCTGTCAGCATTTGTGGGTCGGCTTGTTCGGCCACCATGAGGACCCCCACCGAGACGCGAGCCTCCGTGGGCTCGTTCGTAAACACAGCGCCCATAGAGATCTGGTGCCCATCCGCCGTCATCTCCAGCGGACGCGCCGCGCTCAATCGTGCCGCCCAGGTTTCTACGTCATCTGCAAGATCCCGCAGTCGCTGCACACGCCACACCGCCGTTCTCGACGTGAGCACACGCTTGCGCAGCGAGAGGCCGACACGCCCCATGGTGAAGCGTGGATTCACTTCCACGATCGGCTTCATGCGCAGAGCTCCGGCTTCTCGATAGACCATCGCGTCTACACCGATGGGACCCTGGAAGTCGTCGGGTAGTCGTGGCAGCAGCAGGTCACCGAGGTGGCCGAAGAGTCTCTGCAGGCGGTGTGTATCCTGTCCGTCGCCGTAGAGAAAACGACGCACATCGGGATCGAGATCACCCACCATATTGGAGACAAAGATCCCTTGAAAACGTCCTCGCTCGTCGGTCAAAAATCGTGAGATCCCCACGAGGCGGATCGTGCAGTCTGCCTGCACGTCGTATTGGGCGGAAAGGTCGAGCACTCGATCGAGCCAGGGCTCCACGACGATGGCACCCGCATCGCGAAGTTGTCCGCGCAGCCATCCCTGCTGATGGTCGAGAAGAGGTGTCGAGGTAGCGTCTTCCCGTGCGTCGACCTTCATGAGTTGTCCACCGGCGGTGCCGAAATCGGCCTTCATCACCGCCCCCACCCAGCCGCTGGCGAAGCCGCGTTTCAGCGCATCCTCTACCATCCCCGCATCGTGACAGACCGTTCCCACCGTGTGACGATCACCGATCCACCCACCCTCCTCGGCACGCAGCGAATCGCTGATCTCCTCGAGCCAGCCAACACTCCAACTCTTGCGATACAGATCGCGACGCTCTGGCGACCACTGTTGCAAAGGCGTCGGTTGTCCCTCAGGAAGCTGGCCGGCCAAGGGCTGCAGCGCCTGAACACTGTCGGGGGCCCAGCCCCATGGTCGGAGCGTGGTGAGGCGTCGATCGGCGACAGCCGGTGGCGGTGATGTCGTATGGTCTGCAGCCGTGACGGCCAGCATCGGGTCCCACTCCACCAGCTGCGGCATCGGCAGACCCGCCTGTTTCCAGCGCTGCATGAAACCGACACTCGGACGCTGGGGGATGACGACGATATCGTCATTGGCAGCCAGCAGGGCGCTCACCATGGCCAGATCGTGGGCCACATCAATCAAGGCTGAATTGGGTGTGAACAGTGCATCTCGTCCAGCAGCCAGGTCACACAACGGATTGAACCAGTAGAGATCCGGACATCGGCCATGTGAGTGGGCGAAGATGTCGAGTTCATCGATGAATTCGGCCGAGAATCCAGCCTGACGGCGACCNNCCCGGTTGAAGCCGATGCCCTTGGCACGACTCGGACTCAGTGGGAAACCAAGAGCAGCCTGGAAGGAGGCCCACTCGGACTGCGTCGGCGATCGCCATGTGTTGAACCAGTTCAGGCCATGTTTTACGTGGCCGATCTCGTCTTTGTAGATGCGACCCAACAGCGCTGCCGTGTCCGCATCGCCCAATTCACCGAACAGCTGCTGATAGTGCGGGGCGTAATCGAGGTTGGCTTGCTCGAGCGTCAGCGACAGGCAGGTGACGAAATCCATCGGCGACGGCATGGGGGCGATGGCGCGCCAGAAAAAGTCGCTCACGGGAATCTGTCCGAAGGTGACACCCGCATCCTGCATGCGGTCGAGATAGAGCCGCACGTGTTCTTGCTCGTCCTTCATCGTCTGCGCCACACCGCGACGAAAACGAGCCGGTGCCTCGGGAAACTTCAGTAACACCAGCGCCATCAGCTCGGCGGCGAGCAGCTCGTGATTGGCGAAGAAGTGCAGCACCAGGCCACGATCTTCGTCGCCCTCGAGGGCGCGCACATCGGCGAAGGGCACCCGCTCTGTCACGCCCCAGCGATCCAGTGCCAGTTCCACTGGACGACCGGGTTTGTCGGGTGTCGTCAGCGCCTTGCCCGGCTGCGTATCCTGCAGCCGATCGACGCGGACGAGTTTCTCTTCGAGGGTNGTACCGAACAGAATACGCTCGGCCAGTTCGCGGATCTCCATAGATGAGAAACTACTCGATTGCATGTCCGNGGGCAGACCGATGACACGGACAAACACGCCATCCCCTTTTGTGGATCTTACTGAATGGGAACCTCCCAGACGATGACCTCCGTGGAGTTGCCGTATGGTGTCCACTCATCGTCGACGCGAATCACCAGGGTCCAGTCGTTGTCGGCGCTCGGCTGTTGCTCGATGTGATAGAGTCCTCCACCTCGCGTNACCTCCAATGCAGCCATCCATGCTGAATCCTGACGGGAGGCGTGTTCGACCTCGTAGGTCTCTCCTTGCGTGTCACGTCCATACACGATGGGNCGAGTGAGTTGATCGACCTCCATGATGAGGTCGTAGACCCCTTTGCTGAAATCGGCCTGCCAGCGATAGAGCACGCGGCCCTGATTCCGTCGAAGGAGGGGGTCTTCGGCNAGTTAGGGTCGGCAATTCTGATAAGCAGGAGCCAGCTATGTCACGCTGTCAACGTGGACGTTTCCGTGCCCTGCTGCGGATGGGAGCTCCGTTGCGACGGGGCAGGCATTGCCAGGTTCAGCAGAGCTCGATTGGCGCGACGGAATCTTCTGTACATCTTCCCAGCGGCTCCACCAGCGGTGAGACCATGCGCTACATCGAGAGCTGGGGCCACCGTATCCACAACGGGAGAAGCAGAGATGGNGNTACAGGTTCACGTAGAGGTGGAGGATCAGATCGACACGTACGAGCCGGCCGACAATGGCGCCGGGCCGCTTTGGTGTCACGGCTGTACCGTCATCACGCGACGTCAGGACGAGGTGTTTGCAGCCGGGCTCGAGACCCTCCCCGACGAAGTCCCCCTGAACAACACACGATGGGTTCTCTATCACCGGCGCGACGACGGCGAGTGGAAGGTCATTCACCGCGATGACGGTCGCACACGGGAACCATCCCCCATTGCCCTGCTCGGAGATGACCTGCAGGTCTCAGCCAATCCGACCCTGGCCGCCTCCGGCGAGTACGGTGGCGACGCAGAGGCAGTCGTCTTTCGCTTCGATNCCACCGATTTGGAGCAGGGTCCCACATCACAGCGGCCAANCTGGATGGGCAACCCANCCTTTCGCGATCACTCCTATCGCACCTTCATCGGCGATGCGGCCACCGGCCAGGCCCTCTACATGCAGAACGAGGGATATGAGGTGGCCCATCTGTCGTTTCTGGACGGTGGACAGTGGCAAGGACNTGGTGTNATCCGCTGGCCCTACGGCGACGTGTATGCGAAACCGCAGCNCCTGCGGCTGTGTTATCCGAATGTCCAGCTGCGAGACGGCGTGGCCCACTTCCTCGGCGTGGGTGACATCGTCGAGCCCGTCGACGCGTGGCGTGAAGCAAAGAAGCAGATCACCGGCCGTGACTGGGACTACGTCTTTCGGCGGCTCTTCTACAGTCGCTCGCAACCTCTCACTCAGCAGACGACAGATCCCTTTGGTCCATGGTTGGAGCTGGCCAATCGCGATGAGACGGCGGGCGCTACGCGCAACTGCGATCTGTGGGTCGATCCGCAAGGCAGGACTCACGTCATGTGGATCGATGTCAGCACGGATCATCGGATCCGTGACCAGTTTTTCCCAGACGTGGAGGTTCGGCACAGTCTCGAATACGCCGTCATCGTCGACGACCAGGTCCGACTTCAACAGACCCTGGCAACCCTCGGCGAAGACGAAGAGGGCGGAACTCCGCAGGTCGCTCGGTTTCATGAGATCGCACCGGGCCACGCTGTCATCGTGGCGCAGTTCTCTACCGACAGCGGTCCCACATACAGCGTGACAGAACTGCCAGACTCGACCTCTGACGAGACGTTCGGGCCTGGCCTGGATCTGACGTGGGTGTCGATTCCCTTCTCCCGCCCCATGGCAGGCACCTTCCTCACCAACACGGTGCGCTGCGGCTCCATGCCGTCGAATACCCTCGACATGGTAGGCACCGTCGACGGGCCTGCCCTGGGCTACGCTCGCGTACGAATCGTGGCGGCATGAATCCATCCTTCGAGAAAGAGTGGCGGGCGAAGGTCAAAGCCGTACGCGCGTCGGCCTTCTGGCAGTATGTCTCTGCACCGCCAACGACACGGATCTCTCCTGCCCGCTCTCGTCCGCGATCCGGTGAGGTCGCCGTCGATTCGACCTGGTCGCTTTGCCTGGAAGGTGACTTCGCCGCGAATGGGCCTGCACAGGCGGGGTTCGACGATCTTCGCCAGTTCCTGCGTCTCCGCCTGGGACTGCGATTGCGAATCAGGTCGGGCTCTCCAGGTTCGCGGCCGAGCGTGGGGCCGACGCTGACCGGACATCAGGGTCCCACCGTCCAACTGCGACTGCGGCAAAGCAAGGAATCGGCAAACCGCTGGTGCCGTCAGTTCCACCTGGACGTTCGTCGTGATGGCATCACCGTCACGGCACCCAACGAACCAGCTCTGCTGCGCGCGTGCCTCTGGTTGTCCAACTACTGGAGCCTGCGTCGCAATGCCCATCTGAAACTCGGCCGTCGCACGGTGAAAGCCGCCGTCGAACTGCACACGGGGGCCGATCTGTGGGGCGGCTTCTCCACCACCCAGGCCTGGCCCTTCGGCCGGGAGACAGACGACAACTTCATCGAACTGGCGCGTGTGGGTCTGACGGCAACGCCGGTGATGACGGTACTGGAGGACTATCTGCTGCCCACGGGTGGACCCTTCGATCATCTCGCCCATCCCCAGGCGAAACAGAATCGACGGCGGCTTCAGCGTCTGGCTCGAGCAACTGCCAGGCGCGGCGTGCACGTCATGCTCATGGGATACAATCCCAAACTGGCCCCCGACGATCCGATCTTTCGCCGTCGTCCGCGTTTCCGGGGTGCCCTGCAGGCGCGTGGCGCCTTCCGCACGTTGTGTACGAGTGATCCGGCCACACGCCGATTCCTCGCCGACAGCTGGGCATCGTTGTTCGAGCAAATTCCCGAATTGGGGGGCATCATCGCCATCACCGGCGGCGAGGGATTCTACCACTGCTTCATGCGCTCAACGACACAGGCGGCTGACTGCCCTCGTTGTGGCAAACGTCACGGCCCCGAGGTCGTGGCGGAGTTTGTGAACGACGTGGCCCGCCGAGTTCGACAGGTGCAGCCTGAGGCCCGCTTGGTCACGTGGCCGTACTCCGCCGGTCACTGGTCTGGTGATCGCGACCAGGACGACTACATCGCCGCCCTCGATCCCAAACACGTCATCTTTCAGACCGAGATCGACAAGGATTCCGTCGACTGGCGCGAGGCGGGTTACGCCAAGGACTGCTGGGACTATTCGATGAGCAAGGTCACGGTCAGCGAGCGCTGCCGCCGCCAGCGGCAGTTGTGTCGCGAAGCAGGTCTGCCCTTCAGCACCAAACTCGAGATCAACACCTCCATCGAGTGTCTGAATGTCCCCTATCTGCCCGCCCTGGAGAATCAGCGAGCCATCTGGACGAACGCGCGTTCTCTCAAACCCGCCGCCATCCATTCTCGCTGGATGTTCGATGGCGCCTGCAAGTCTGCTTCAGAAGAGGTGGGCTACTGGTCGATCTGGGGGAAGGGGACCGAGTATGCCGATCTGGACCAAACCCTGGAAGCCATCGCCGAGCGCGATTTCGGCAGTCGCCGTGCCGCCAAAAGCGTGCGGCGTGCATGGAGCGACTTCTCCGAAGGCCTGCGTCATCACCCACAGCTCGACTATTACAAGGGATCCTTCTTCATCGGCCCGGGCCAGCCGTTGGTGCTTGACGCCGCCTCAGCGACGCAGCCGGACCAGACGCCCTCGAAGCTGGATCCCGCATTCTTCGGTGCCTTCTACTGGCACTGGGAGAATTCGGTGTCCGATGATGCTCAATTTCTCGTGCAGCAGGATCCGCTCTTCTACTACCGCCCTGCCTTTCGCGCCATCGCCCGTCGGGGCCCGAATCGGGGACATGATGTGGCCCTCGACGAACTACAGGAACAGGCCAGACTGTGGGAACGTGGGCTGATGTCGCTGGAGCGAGCCGGCAAACATGTGCCGCGTCACTGCCGGGCTCGTTACCGTCGCGAACTCGATCTGAGTCGCTGGTTGGCCTGGACGTGGCGATCGGCGGCACGCGTCGAAGAATTTCTGCGCCTACGTGACACGATCGGTGAATTCTCGGCGCGCCGCTGGGTCCGATCTGGCCATCTAACGGAGAATCTGCGAGACCTGGAGCAGATGACGCTGCTGGCTCAGCAGGAGCTGGAGATGACACGGTCGGCTTTGAAACTCATCTGCGTCCGAGGCGAAGCCCTCGACTTCCTCGACTTGCGTCTGCGGCTGGATATGGGCACGGCCTCGACGCCACAGATCCTGACAGCAAAGATCGCCCAACTCGAACGCCTGCTCACAGAACAGTTGCCCGCCTGGCGAAATGAATTGCAGGTGTGGTAACTCCCCCGTCGCTGAGAACCGCTTGATTAGCCGACGACGATCCACCACATTGCGGCGCGCTAGCCGTCCCCTACCTCCACGAAGAGCGAACTCATGAAGATCAAATCCGTCGATCTCGCCTACCTGAACGTCCCCTTCACGCCACACACCGACAAACACCTGAAGTATTGGCTGCCGCACTGGCACATCACGCAGGTCTGTCGCCTGACGATGGACAATGGCATCGTCGGTATCGGTGAGACCATTCCGAACTACACGTGGTCGAGAGTGCCCGATGACATCGAGGATCGGATCCTCGGCGAAGAAGCGGCGTCGTTGATGTGGAATGACGGTATCGGCGCCGGCGTGCAGATGGCGATCTTCGACGCCATCGGCAAACACGAGAACGTGCCGGTCCATCAGCTGCTGGGTAATCAGGTGCGCGACTACGTGCCCCTGTCGTGGTGGAACATGGACATGCCTGCCGCCGACTGGGCCCGACAGTGTTCCGACGCGCACAAGGCAGGCTACACGTCGGCGAAGCTCAAGGCACGCTCCTGGCAGGATGTACGGGGCGCCGTGGAGGCGATCCTCAAGGTCGTACCCGAGTACTTCCATCTCGACTTCGACTACAATGGCACGCTCGACAACGCCGCCAATGCCGTAGCCCATCTCAAGGCGATGGAAGCCTACCCGCAGGTGGCGATGATCGAATCACCCATCCCGCAGGGTGATGTGGCCGGTTCGAAACAAATCCGCCAGAGAATCAACAAGGCCGTTGCCATGCACTACGGNTCGCCGCCGATCCTGACGACGCTGGCCGAAGATGTGGCCGATGGGTTCGTCGTTTCCGGTGGGGCCAAGAACATCGCCGAGCAGACGGCCATCGCCGACGCAGCGAACAAGCCGTACTGGCTGCAGTTGGTGGGCACAGGCATCACCACGACATGGGCCGCTCACCTTGGTGCCGTACACAAGGCGGCCAAGTGGCCCGCCATTACGTGCATGAACATCTGGAAGGAGCAGTTGATCCAGGACAAGATCGNGCTTCGTGGCGGATATCATCAGGTGTTGGATAAGCCCGGACTCGGTATCGAGCTCGACGAGAAGACGATCAAGAAGCTCACCGTCGACTATCATTGGATCGACAAGGTCCGCCACGTCTATCGCTACTCACGTGCGTCGGGCGAGGTCGTCTACATGGGTGCCAGCAAGGAAGATCTACAGCGTGTCTATCCGGCTGCAGCCTTGCCCGTGTGTGAACGCGGTTCGGTGACCCTGCCCTATGAAGACGACGGCTCGAAGAAGTTCAAGGAGATCTGGGAAGCGGTGAAGGACGGCAAGACCCTGCGTCGCTTCGAGGGCAAGAAGCGAGCGCCAGCGAAGCGTAGATANTACTCGGAGTAGATTGCGTAAATCGATTGCGCCTCAGGTCGAGGCTGGACCGATTTGCACGATGTCGCCACGCTGAATGGCATCAGCACCGGCGGCAACGATCTGCATGGCCGAGAGCCCTTCGCGGTGCGTCACTGCGAAGGGCTCTTTCTTGTTGCAGCGGTCCACGAAGTCCGCTGCCTCCGCTTTATACGCCGGACCAAAACGTCGAATAAAAACGGGCACCGATCGCTCGTAGTCGCGCAGGTCAAACGTCGCCAACTCTAGTCGTTCGTGATCGAGACCGATCACCCCCAGGCGAACCTGCAGAGGATCATCGTCGAAGTGGCCCACGTGAATGCGTCCTGCTCGCCCGAAGAGGAGGCACTCGTTGCGATAGCCGGCCACGTGATTGCGACTCACCTGTAGCTGCGCCGTCATGTCCTGATCGAACCACATCTGNACAAAGGCGTCATCGAAGTCTTCCGCCGTCACATCCGCGATCTGCTGATTATGCAANCGGGCACCGAAACCAGCGATCTGCGTGGGTGAGCGACGGGTGAGCCAGAGGATTTCGTCCGCATTGTGAACACCCATGTCGGTCAACAGGCCTGCACTCTGATAACCGGCCGGTGGCGGCTCTGGGTCCTCGAGGATGGAGACGACCTTGAACAACTCACCGATGGTNCCCGCTTCGAGCAACTCACGGGCCCGCACCATGGCTGCATCGTATCGGCGTTGGAAGGCGAGCATCACCGCCTGTGAGCGAGCCGGATCCTGATCAAGCCAGGTGGCCAGATGGCGCGCCTCGTCGAGGGTGTCGCCGAGAGGTTTCTCCAGCAACACGCGCATACCGGCTTCGACCATGGCCTGTGTGTCGCGTCGATGGTCGACAGTGCGTGACGCGACGATGGCGGCATCGGCGACGCCGGATTCGACGAGAGCTTCGGCGGATTCGAAAGGCGTGATAGACGTGTCTTGCTGACCGGTCAATTGCTCGGCAACCCGGACCGCCGTGTCCTGATNACGATCGGCGACGGCGACCAGTTCGCAGTCTTCTCTTTCCGCAGCCAGTTCCTGAATGTGCTGCGCGTGGAAGACGCCGATGCGTCCCACACCGACGACGCCGAGTCTCAGACGGTCGGCCATCTCGGCCTCGGGGGATTCGGGGTACGCCAGACGAGTGGCGACAGGCGAAACAACGCGGTCACGGGAGTTTGGGCACGATATCGGTGGCAAGAGTGCGCATCGAGGCACGCCACTTCGCCTCGTCGTCCCAGTCGTGAGCGATCATCAGCAGCGTGCCGAATCCGCCGACCTCGTCATGCAGGGCGTGGAGCCGATCGATCACGGTCTGCCGATCGCCAATGATGCACAATTCCTTCAGACAATAGTCTGCGGTGACCGCCTCGTCGGGCATGTCCGGATCGGACTTCATCAACTGCAGCTGACCGAGGGATCCGAGAATCTTCACCAGGTACGCGAAGGCATCTCGCAGGGTGCCGTTGGCACAGTGATCTTCAGCTTCGGCCGTGGACGCGCCCACAAAGATGCTGCGAGAAATGCGCCAGTCCTCACGTGATGCGTCACGCCCGGAGCGGTCGGCACCGGCAACGTACGTGGGCCAGTGTTGGGCGACGGTCGAAGGGGGTACGAGGTTCGTGCTCAGCGGCCACCAACCGCGCTCGCCTGCCATGGTGGCTGCTCGCGAGTCTCCCTTGATCACACTCATGGCGATCGGTGGCAGGGGCTGCTGGTAAGGTTTGAGGACCTCGCCGATGCCGAGGGTGGAATCGGTCTCGGTGAGTTTGACCTTCCAGAAGTCGCCGTCGAATTCGNAGGGTGGGTCGGCGGTCCACAATTTGAGGATGATCTCGATCCCCTCCAGCGTCATCAGGCCCTGCGTCGCTGGATCGGGTAGATCGAACAGACCCCAATCGGTGGGCACACCCCCCTGTCCGAATCCACAGGCGATGCGGCCCTTCGATAAATGATCGAGAAAGGCCAGGCGCACGGCGATGTTGACCGGATGATGCTGGGGAATGATGGAAACGCCCGTGCCGAGACGAATCTGTTTCGTGCGTGGCAATACGTTGGCGATGAACACGTCGTTGGCGGGGATCGGTTCCCAGGCGACGGAGTGATGCTGGCCGATCCAGGCCTCGGTGAANCCCAGTTCGTCGGCGTAAACGATCGTCTCAATGTCCTCGTCGAAGCAGACCGTCCTCGATTTGGCCGGGGGGTGCAGGGGCATCATGAACATGCCAAGGTGCATGGTCGTTCCCTTCGACGTGTTGGTTCAGGCAGGTGGTGCGAACGCGTCGATCGCGTCCGGGGAGACACCTGCACGCACCAGCGCTTCCCATCCTCGGACCGGCGCGTCGCCGAGAATCGTCAGCAATTGATCCCGCAGGTCAGTCATGATCGGTTCTGGCACAATCGGTTCGGATGTGTCGTCGACGGGCAGGTGCACGAGACGACTCAACGCGTCCATGGCGAAACCCACACAGAAGACATTCTCCTCGTCGGCGATGATCTGGCGCAGGGCATCCACCGCCGGGCCGAGGGCGGTGCCCAGCAGGTCGGCACCGTGCGAGCACAGAATCACGATCGACCAGAGGGCGTTCTCGCGTACGGCGGAGCGTACTGGCTTGAAACGATCGAGACCGAAATCGATGCCCCCGCCTTCGCACACGTCACTGTCGTCGGTGGGCCGTGTAAACTTGATGCTTCGCTGCTGAGCCCGGTCCATCGCCAGCCGATTCTCCTCCCTCGCCAGACTCTGCACGAGGGCATCAAGACAGGCGGGGATGAGTTCGACCCCCTCGCCCGTCGCCACGGCCCGTCGTCCCAGGCAACCGAGGCTGCCGGCAGCGACGGATCGGACATAGACGGAAGGATCCTCGGCAAGGCGAGTGGTCACGATGGAAAGAACCTGTTCGGTGAGCAGGCTCGCATCTCCAAGGCCATAGACCCCAGCCTTGCGCACCCATTTGATGGGGGACGCAGCCGCCTCCAGCAGGATGGGTGTCGCCTCATGCCCCACTGCGATCAGTCCATATGTCGCCGCCCGCCGCACACTCTCCCGATCGTCATACAGGGCTCGAGCCAGATGGGCGCAGGCCAACGCCGGATGGCCGATGGCGGCCAGCTGGTAGGCGGCACCGATTCGTAGCGGTTCGGCCGACTCGCCCTTCGCATACAGCTGCTCGGCCAATGCAGCGGCTTTGGACTCACGGTCATCGGTCGTGTCAGCCTGCGCAGGTGCCGGAGGCTGGCCGGTTCGGATCCAGTGATCGTGATAACGCCAGACAGCCGTCACGTCGTCGCCGGCTGTGCTCAGGTCGATTCCCGTCAGTGGGTCGACGGCTGGATCGCTCCAGTCGACGTTGACGGTCTTAGGCGAGATTTCCGGTTGGGTGAGGTCAGGGTCGGTGGTCCGATAGAGCCAGAAGCGCCACATGAACCGTGGATTGTCCTTCCACGTTCGCCAATCGTCGCGGCGATGATTGCCACGATGAAAGGTGTTGTGCGAATAGAGCACGATACTGCCCGCTTTCAAAGGCGCCGCCTCGAACTGCTGCACCAGTGGCCACCCCGTGTTGGTCACCGCCTCTCGCATACGCACGTCGTGTTCTGTGCGACGATTGATGATATCCTCCACGTCGTATTCGGAATCTGGGCCGCTGACCCGTTTGGCCTCCATGCCGCTGATGTGGTAGGCAAAGTCGAGATGATCGGCACCGGCGAAGTTGTCGTGGTTCTCTTCGTGATTGGATCCCCAATACTGGGAGTAGGGGATCGTCGCCGTAGGACCCATGTCCGATCGCACCGCTTGCGGGAAGTACAGCATTTCGATCTGGACGGCTTGATGATGACGCTGTTTGCGGCCGTTGTAGGGACCGTTGTCGTCCTTGTGCCAGTGCTGGTCACGGCCGCCGCTGATGAAGGAGGCATTGTGCGTGAACGGCACGATTGCCCAGTTCTTCCCCACGAGTTGATCACAAGCCTGCACCAGACCCGGTGAGTTGAGGACCTCGAGCACTTCCGGGATGCGACTCGGTGTCACCGGTTGGTTGGCGTCGACGGCGGCCTTCTCCTGCACATAGACCCGTTCGTGGATGTCCAGCGGAAGGCCGAGATCGTCCGGCGACAGAATCACGAGGCCTCGACTGGCAAAATCGCGCACCAGACGATCGGGGGCGGTGTAGGGGATCTCGTCCGTACTCATTCAGGCGTTCAGTCGTTGAAGTAGTGCCCGTAGAGAGTCGACAGACGCTGCTTGGCTTGTTCCGTGATCGCGTCGGGGGCGGTGATGATGGCAAAACGCGCCGCCGAGTGGCAGTCGCAGTCGGATGCCTCGGGGAGACGCCCTGCCACATCCTGCACCACGCGATTGCCAAGATCGGCATTGGCCTTCAGAATGGCGATCACCGCCTCGACGGAGACGTCCTCTTCATCCTCGTGCCAGCAGTCGTAGTCGGTGCCCATGGCAAGCATGGCGTAACACATCTCTGCCTCGCGGGCCAGCTTTGCCTCGGGGATCGCCGTCATGCCGATGACCTTCGCGTCGAGACTGGCGCGGTAGAAGTTCGACTCGGCGCGTGTGGAGAACTGTGGCCCTTCCATGCAGACATACGTGCCCCCTTCGTGCACCGTGGCGCCGCATGAGCGAGCCGCTACGGCCAGCACGCCTCGCAGATCATCGCAAAACGGATCGGCGAGGGAGACATGCCCCACGATCCCCTCGCCGAAGAACGTGGAAGTGCGCGTGTCCTTTGTGCGATCGAAGATCTGATCGGGGATCACCATGTCCCCCGGTTTGATCTGTTCCTGCATGATCCCCACGGCGCTAACCGCCAACAGGTGTGTCACACCCAGCTGTTTCATCACGTGCACGTTGGCCTGATAGGGCACTTCCGAGGGTGTGTAGCGATGGCCCTTGCCGTGTCGAGGCAGGAAGAAGACGGAACGCCCGGCCACCTGAGCTTCCACCACCGGATCCGATGGTCGGCCGAAAGGCGTCGACAGGTCATGTTCGGCCACGACCTCCACACCCTGCATCTGATACACCCCCGAACCACCGATCACACCAAATTGGACCGGTGTTGAGTTCTGGTCACTCACTACAGACTCCTCATTTCAAGCTGTGTTTTGNTCTCGAGAACCACTTCGTCACGACCGGAAGGNATCGNAGACGCGGCGGTTATACTAACCCGCTATATTCGCACGGTCCATCATGTGTGATCTCGATNTGACCACGACTCTGAAGCCCGTCATCCACCTTCTTCAAAGCTGTCTTTCCATCGATGAGTNAACCCGTCGTCCTGCGCATCGCCGTGCGTGAATTGGTCTCCTTCGTCCTGCGATCGGGCGATCTCGGCGCCGCTTTCATGTCAGCGTCTCGTGCGGTGGAAGGAACACGCGGCCATCAGTTAGTCCAGGACCAGCGACCGGAAGAGTATCGGAGCGAGGTACCTGTCCGTTTTCGTGTGGATGATGCTGAGCCTGCGGGTGTCGACGAGGATGGTCTGCCCGTGGCGCCCCTGCAGTTGGACATCAGCGGCCGCGTCGATGGTGTGCTGGAGGAATCGGGACGGATTCTCGTGGAAGAGATCAAGACCACCTATGCCGCCTTCGACGAGCATCGAACGGACAACGCCGAGCACTGGGCGCAGGCCAAGATCTACGCCTTCATCCTGGCGCAGCAGCGGGATGTGGACGAGGTGGATGTGCAGCTGACGTATGTGCAGCTCGACACCGAACAACTGCGCGAGGACCGGCGCACCATGTCTCGGGGTGAGCTGTCCGCCTTCTTCAGCGACATGGTGGAGCGATACTTCCGCTGGGCTCGAATCTGGCACGGGTGGTGCACACGTCGCGATCGATCCCTGCACGAGATGCGCTTCCCCTTCGACGAGTTTCGTCCCGGCCAGGAAGAAATGTCCGACGCCGTCTACGAAACGGTCTCATCTCAAGGCAGACTCTTCGCGCAGGCCCCCACCGGCATCGGCAAGACCGTGTCGGCGCTGTTTCCAGCCGTGCGTGCTCTGTCCGGCGAAGGCGCCAAACTTGAGAAGGTCTTCTACCTCACGGCCAAGACCTCAGGTCGCACGGTGGCGGAGAAAGCCCTCGACGATCTGCGCGGTGCCGGGGCTCGCATCAAGTCCGTCACCCTCACCGCGAAGGATCGCATCTGCTTCAATGCGCGCGATGGCAAACCGTGCGATCAGGACACGTGCGAATTCGCCCTCGGTTATCACGACCGTGCCAACGATGCGATCGAAGACACCTTCCGTTCCACCGACGCCTTCACGCGAACGGCCATTGAGGAGGCGGCGCAGAAACACACGGTCTGCCCCTTTGAGCTGAGTCTCGATCTGTCGAACTGGTCAGATGTGGTGGTGTGTGACTACAACTACGTCTTCGACCCGAAGGCCTTTCTCAAGCGTTACTTCCTCGAGGGCACCGGTGACTATGCCTTCCTCATCGACGAGGCGCACAACCTCGTCGACCGGGCGCGAGACATGTATTCGGCGCAGCTGTCCAGGACCCAGGTGCGTCGGGTGGCGCAGGCGCTCAAAGAACCGGTGCCGCAGGTCGCCCACGTGCTCGACACGATCGATGCGTATCTGAAGACCCAGTTGCAACGCGTCGATGACGAAGGGGACGGTCGAGGTTGGTTGGATCGAGACCTACCCGAAGATCTGATGCCCCTGTTGCAACGAGCCCAGGCCGAGGCGGAACCCGTGCTTGCCCGCAATCGGCCCACACCGTGGCGCGACGAACTGCTGGATCTGTTTTTCGCCTTCGTCGCCTTCCTGCGTGTCGCCGATCTGTACGACGAACACTATGTGACATACGGCGAAAAGGTCGGCCAGGATCTGCGTCTGCGACTCTACTGTCTCGATCCCGCCCGACGGCTAGGCGAGGCCCTCAAGCGCGGACGCTCGGCCAGTTTCTTTTCCGCCACGCTGACGCCCGTCGACTACTTCCGTCGTTTGCTGGGCGGCGAACGCACCGATAACACCGTCGAGTTGCCGTCGCCTTTTCCGTCAGAGAATCTGGCCGTCCTCGTCGATGATGGCATCGATACGACCTACCGGGGCCGCGCCCACTCCTACGACGACGTGGCCGCCGCCATCTCCGCCGCCGTCAGACATCGCCGCGGCAACTACATCGTCTATTTTCCTTCCTACAAGTATCTGCAAGAGGTGGTCGGCCGATTTGAGATGGTCGCCCCACCGAGCACGATGATCATGGTGCAGGTGCCGCGCATGTCGGAGCGACAGAAGGAACAGTTCCTCGACGTGTTCCGCGTGAACAACCCCGACACCGTCGTCGGTTTCGCCGTGATGGGTGGCATCTTCGGCGAGGGCATCGACCTGGTGGGCGAACGACTCGTGGGCGCCGTCGTGGTCGGTGTGGGATTGCCGCAAATCTGCCTGGAGCGAGACCTCATCAAGGGATACTACGACGAACACGAGGCGGCCGGCTTTGCCTACGCCTACACCTATCCGGGCATGAATCGAGTGCTACAAGCGGCGGGTCGCGTGATCCGCACCGAGAAGGATCGGGGATTGATTCTGCTCATCGACCGACGCTTCGGCCGCGAGGAATATCGTGCGCTGTTTCCCCCGTGGTGGAAGGGAACGGTAGTGACGCGCACGCCGGCTGCCATCGAAGAGGCGGCGGCTCTGTTCTGGGGAAGGTAGAACGATGGACGACAGACTGAGTTTCTTCAAAGACAACGGCTACGTGGTCGTGCACGATGCACTGACGGCAACCGAGATCGCCACCGTGAACGACGGAATCGATGCGGACCGGGCGATCCACCCTGAGCACTGGCAAATGGGGCCTCGTGTGGGCTTCGATGCTGTGGGCTGCGACGCGCCCGACCTCCTTCATCGAACTCTGGCCCTGGACGGCATGGTCTACCATCCGTCGATCTGGTCGTTGGTCCGCAGTATCCTCGGAGAGGGCACGTTGTGCTCCGGCCTGACCTTCATGTTTCGTTTTCCTTGCGACGCAGATCCACCCGAGGACATCGATGGAGGGGATCCGCTCTGCCTCTCACGCCAGTGGCATCGAGAGGACCGCGGGAACGTGGAAGGGGCACAGGAAAACGCGTATTTCACCTCGGCGATCCAGGCGATCTACTACCTGGATGATGTGGATGAAGGGTGTCACTGCACGAGCATCATCCCCGAGAGTGCCGTAACGAAACGCTCGTTGCCGAAAACGACCGAGGGGGATGTGTGTATCACGGGCACCGAGTCCGCGTATGTAGATCCTGAAAAGCCAACGTGGATGGATTCCTTCGGCCGAGAGGGGCCGCGCCGGATCGGCCGGGTAGACGTTCACGCGAGAGCGGGATCGGTCCTGGTGTTCAACAACGCCAGTCTTCACTGCGCCACCATCCGCAAGACCGCGCGTCTGCGCCGTGCCCTCCACGTGCGTTACCGACAGCCAGAGCCTGTTCGCTCACGACACGCGCTCAAGACTCCATGCGAGAGTGTCGCGGATTTTCAGACCGCATTGCCTGATCGACCAGGGATCAGGAGGGTGTAAAGCTGCGCCGCAGCCTCAACGACTTCAGCCTTCTTCCCCGTCGACGAACTGAAACGCATACAACTTGCATGCGCGCAGCTTGAAATGCAGTCGCACGGGTCGACCGATCAGTTCGCCCACGTCGTCCTTCTCATGCCACCGGACAGGGGCCGCAATGTGGTTGCGATCGATGTCGATCGACTCGTCCAGGGAGTACCCATCGATGACATGGTTGTCTTCGTTGCGAATCTCCACCCACACCTGACCGAGTGCTGAACAGTCTACGTTCAGTTGCAGTTCGCTACCGCTGAATGTGAGCATTGGCGTCGTGAACTCGGCACCTTCATAGGCTGCGTCGGCGGAGATGAAGCCGTCCAGCCGTTGACGCAGAAGCCGCAGACCCGCTTCCGGCTGGCCAGGCGGCACACCGTGCGTTCGTTTCGTCGGGCTGTCGTACATCCACACCTCGTTCCCCATGCGGATCATGCCGAGTCCCATGTAACTCTGGCCACCGTCGTACTCGCCGGCGAGACCCAGGCCCACATACGGCCGACGATCGGGACGTGTCCAGGCGATGCCGTCACGACTGACGGCAAGCTGAATATCCACGGGCCCATCATTGTTATGACGCCCACGCGGGTCCTTCCCCGTCAGGGTCGTATCGCTGGTGTCGCCCACCGGATAGTGCCGATAGGGCGTGGTGAACGAGAAGTAGGCATCGTCGGCCCACGGATACTGGTGCACGCAGGCCGTATAGAGGTCGGCATCGGCCGGGTCCGACTCATCGGCGGTGAGGGCCAGTTGAAAGAGATGTTTCTTTCCCGTGGGAAACACGGCCTCGGGGTCTTCACCATCCAACGGAATCCATGGCAGGTCCATCGGGTCGTCTACTTCCAACCGGCCCACCGTTCGCCCGCGGGAGTGGGTGCGGAAGTAGGCGGCGTATTTACCCAGTCGTGTGTCGTAGAAGAGTTGATTCTGCGTGTCGTGAAAATAGTCAGACACAGGCGTTGGATGCCGCGTCCAGTTGTATCCATCCGGGCTCGTACACAGATACAACTCCAACCGCCAGCGGCCACCGTGCAGGCCACAGATCGCGCCTTTGGAGCCAGGCCAAACGGAGTTTTCTTTGACGAGAATCAGACCCTTGAAGCGATGCTCATCCGGCCCGTTGGGATCCACCATGATGCCCCCATTGCATCCGGGGAGCACGATGTTGTTGAGCCTGATTCCTTCCCATTCATAGCGACCGACATTAGGCCGTTCCCAGTGAATGCCGTCGTCGCTTTCGGCATAACAGATGTTGCGGTACTGAGGCAATTCGTTGTCGAGGCGAGAGACGCCGTCGTACCACATCTTGAACTTGCCGTCATGCTCCAGCACCGTGCCATATGCGTAGACGGCGAGCTCGTCCCACTTCTTCCCTGGCGCCAGCACGATCTGATCCTTGATCGGTGGGTTGACGCTGAGGGTCATACCCCGTTGGTCAGCGAACCAGCGATCGTCGAGAAATAGTTGTTTGCCATTGCCGATGTCGATTGTGTTGCTCATAGGGTTTGTTCTGCTATGGGTGGGCGTAGTCTGTGTGCGTGCCGATTGTCATTTGTCCGGTCTTGGTGATCCAGCTGAAATGAACTGCCGCTTTTCAATCCGGTCTAATAGGGAAGAAAATGAGCATGAGACATCCGATCACCATTCCCCATCATCGCTGGGCGCTGGTTTTCGCCGTCCTCTGTCTATCACTCTCCGCCGGCGCCGAAACACTGCCACAGGTCGCCCCAGAGGATGTCGGGCTTTCCTCGCAACGACTGGAACGCCTCACCGACGTCATGCAGCTGCAGGAGGAGGGACGGTTGCTGATTGACGATCCGGTGAGCAGATACCTCCCGGAGTTCGCAGAGACCACCGTCGCCATCGACAACGAGAATGTAGAGGGGTATTCGGTGGTGCCTGCAGACAGGCCCATCACGATTCGTGACTTACTCACGCACACAGCCGGGATCGGCTACGGTCCAGCGAGTGACCGGTGGCAGGCAGCCGACATTCAGAAATGGTATTTCGCTCATCGAGAAGAGCCCATACGCGCTACGGTGGAACGCATGGCAGATCTGCCCTTCCGTGCCCATCCCGGCACACAATTCGTCTACGGATACAACACGGATATCCTCGGCGCGCTCATCGAGGTCGTTGCAGACGACCCACTCGACCGGTTTCTGCAGGAGCGGATCCTCGATCCCCTCGGCATGGAGGATACGCACTTCTACTTGCCTCGGAGCAAACAGGATCGGCTCGTAACCGTCTACTCAGCGTCTGAAGAGGGCGGTATCGAGCGTGCCCCGGATGACGGCACGATGGTGAGCCAGGGGCAGTACGTCGAAGGGCCACGAACGAGCTTTTCAGGAGGCGCCGGACTGCTGTCAACGGCGATGGACTACGCCCGCTTCCAGCAGGCGCTGCTGAATGGGGGCCGTCTGGATGGCCAGCGGATCCTGTCGAGGAAGACGGTTGAGCTGATGACGGTCGATCACCTGGGGCACGTGGAGTTTCCGTGGATGCCGGGGACTGGCTCGGACTTGGATTCTCCATTACCGAAGACGTAGGCGCCGATGGTCTGCCCGGCTCTGTGGGGAGTTTCGGCTGGGGTGGCGCGTACCACTCAACCTATTAGATCGATCCGGCGGAGAATCTCGTCGTCAACTACATGACCCAGATCATCCCCGCTGGGGGTCCGGATGATCACAAACAACTTCGGGCGCTCGTCTATTCGGCCATCGTGGATTGAGAGTCGTTCTGCGTGGTCAGCCCGCTGGCAACCTGTATTCGATGAAGGCGATGATCACACCGGCCATGCCGATCATGGCAACGATCACGGTTCGCAGGTCCTGACGCGCTTCGGAGCGTAGCTGGGTCATCTCCCCCGGCGCAGATCACGCAGGTCCTGTTTTACCTCTTTCAGGTCGTTCTGCAGGTAGGTCAGACCCCAGTGCATCTCTTCAGCAGGTGGTTGCGGGTTGGGCAGGTCGGCATCGGCCATCGAATAGGCCTTCTCAAGATACGGTGGGGGCAATTCAGGACCAAGCATGCAACCTGCGTACCATCACCTGTCAGAGGAGGGCCGCCCGCGTACGGCTCGGATGCGAAACACTGTGTGTCGGAAACGAGCCTTCAGCGCATCTACGCCTTACACCCAGCGATTGGACCACGATGTACGCTCTACCGAGCCTTCACCGCCGTCTTTGTGTCGTCGCTCTTGCGGATCATGTCCATGAGCCGTGCGAAACGCAGACCCACCTCGGGCGGGCAGGGGTTGTCCTGCTTACCAGCGCGTACCTTCAGAAACTGCTCCCAAACCCCCTTGGATTTGGGATACTTCACCTCGCTGAACGCGGTGTCCTTGATGGACTTGAAGAGCAGCCGCTCGCCCCAGATGCCCGTCTGCAGAATACCTTGATCACCGATGACGGTGACCTCGGACGTGCAGTGCATGGAATCGCCCGCTGCTGCCAGGCTGAACATGGCGCCATCGCGGAAACGACCACTCACCGTGGAGTTGATGTCCACGGGGGTACCGCAGTTGTCCATGAGGGCACACACCTGCACCACGTCCTGATCGATCAGATCGACCACCGTATTCACCATGTGAGATCCCGTGTCGAACAAAAAGCCTCCACCCGAAATCACAGGGTCCTGACGCCACTGACCGATGGTGGCCTCCTTCCAGTGCTGATGTACATAGGCCGATACGAACGTCACCCGACCGAGTTTGCCCGACGAGATCATCTGCTTGGCTTTCTTGACCGCCGGTGACAGACTGCCCGGAAAGGCGACGACGAGCAGTTTCTTGCTCTGCTCCCGGATCTTGATGAGTCGCCTTGCTTCTGCGGCATTGATCACCATGGGCTTTTCCAGCAGCACATCCATGCCGGCCTTCAGACAGTCCCTGGCATTCTCAAGATGGAACTTGTGGGGTGTATTGATGAAAGCCGTATCGGGCGCACCCTGCGTCTTGATCAACTCAGTGATGGTACTGTAGAAGTCCGGGCATTTCTTGCCACGCGACTCGAACAGATTGCGCGTTATCTGACGTTGCGCCTCGGAAACTTCCACCAGACCACAGATGCGCGTGCTGGCCATGGTCATCATGACGCTCATGTGATGTCGTGCCATGCCGCCTGTGCCGACGATGATGGCCGATGTCTTCGCCATGGTGCTGTCTCCCGTGTTTGTTGATGTACGATCTCAGATTGTGGTGTAAGATGCCCAGATGGCCACGCGGACGCCATCGCGAGTCCTGCTACGGGATGACCAAAGGACTGATATTGGCCAATTGACAGACTCACCGGCGATGGGCATCTCTCAAGGCGATGAGAGCAACTGTGTCGTCGGATACACTCTAAGGGGGAGGCTTTAGGACCATGGCTGCCAAAAAGGCGAAAACATGCCGCATCGAGATTCAGAACAAGCTTCCCAATATCCTGAAGGCCGAGGTCACGGGGCTCGAGTTCCATGGCCCCTATTGGTTCAGCGGATTCGAGGACTACTACAACCCACGCTTGAGGGAAATCCGACGGAAGTATCGCATTGACGGCGCCGTCCGGGGCGAGACGAACGAGTGGCGGAAAATCCTGAAGCTTCGGAACTGGGTGAAGAGCCGGTGGCACGTCGACAACGGCCAGAGCCGGGGTGGGGATGCCTTCGACATTCTCGAGTTGGCAAAACAGGGCCACGGATTCCACTGCTCGCCTGCGCCACCGTCCAGAATGCCGTGTTTTCCGCCTACGGAATCGTCACACGTAAGATTACCTCAGATCGTTGCTGGGATGACTACGGCCGGAGCGTCCACCACGGAATCAATGAAGTCTGGTCGAACGATTTCGCGAAGTGGATCCTCCTCGACGCGAAGTTCAACAACCACTTCGAAAAGGCCGGCGTTTCACTCTCTGCGCCGTAGACCCACGAAGCCGTGCGCAAGAACGGTGGCCGGGGCTTCACGATGCGGACGGGCGTGAGTCGCCGGATCACGCACCAGGACAACGACGATCGCCCAGAGGCATCCGCTCTGAACTACTGGTGGGTAGCTTACCCGATCTCGTCTCAAACGTTCACACATCCGCACTACAGCGGCCCCGATCGACTTCTCATTCCGGACAATGAGTACTACCGGACCACCACCTGGTACAGGGGAACGCTCAAGAACGGAAGACCCGAAGTTCGGACGAACGGGGCGCATGGCTATTCGATCCGGTATTGAAGTCCGCCACAGACGTGAAGAAGATCCACCCTCCCGAGATACGCTACTACGAAGAGGCGTCACTGCTTGAGCTGGTCAGCGCTGAGGATCTGTTCGGCGACATCCTCGACGTACGTCAGGTCGGAATCTAGCATGTCTTCTACCACCTGATGAATCAGTACAGCGCCTGGCGGGGCCTGGAACAGACCTACATGGACATGATCGCCGAGCCGCAACTCCTGCAAACGACGGGACCTATCACAATTCCGGGGGCAACAGCTACACCGACGAACTTCCCCGGTCCGGTGCCGAGTCTGCGAACGTGGGCATGCGGGATATGTGGGCCAGCGCCGAAGCGCAGGAGCTGGATCGGGTCAGCCCGGAGCATCACGAGAAGTTCTGCCTGCCATACGAGCGACAGCTTCTGGAGCCCTTCGCTCTCACCGGGTACGGCTGCTGCGACGACCTGACGGGCAAGATGGACCTGGTCTCCAAGATCCCCGGAATCCGGCGTGTCTCCATCTGCCCCTTCGCTGATGTGGAGCACGCCGCGCAGGTGCTCGGCGGCGACTACATCTTCTCGTGGAAACCGAAACCCATGCACCTGGTGGGCGACTTCGACGAAGGGATGATTCGGGGATACATCACCGACTGCGTACGGGTTGCCCGGGAACGGGATTGTGTCCTGGAGATGATCCTGAAGGACAGCCATACGTGTCAGTTCCAGACCCATCGTTTCGATGCGTGGACACGGATCGCACGCGAGGTCATGGAACAGTCGTGCGGTGCACCGCCTGGGCTGGGATGACATCTCGGTCGACAGCGACGGACTGAGCCTCTTGCCGATCGCACCCCAGACGACCATTATGGCCATCTCTTACATCCGGCCGGATCGATCCTCCTCCCTGATGAGCCGATCTGACCAGGCTCTCACCCATTGCGTCGGTGTCTGACACTTGAAGCTAGGCGAACTCAAACCACGCGGCGATCGCCGGCTCATCTATGTGAGCGATCCGTCCAACACCACGTCGCATCTGAGTACTCCTCCCGATGAAGAGGAATTCCGGAGGATCATCCGCAACTACACCCTCGGTGGGATCGACACCGTCGTGCAGGAAGTCTTTGCCGAGTGCATGACCATGTTCTGGCGGACCGACCTGGTCCCTTTTGACATCCGACCTCAGCACCAGGCCATGGTGCCCATGATGGATTCAGGGACGATGCCGGTGGAGATCTACATCGACGAATGTCACAAACAGGGGATGGAGTTCATCGCCGGTTTCCGGATGAACGATCGACACGGGCATCATCCGGAATACTTCAAGCAGCTGTGTGAAGAGAAACCCGAGTGGGTGCTGCGCGAGTACAAACCCTCCTGGCGTGGCGCACCGCCGGAGAGCCACGAGTATGGCTGTTCGCTGAACTATGCCGTAGAAGGAGTACGCGAGTTTCTGCTGTCAATCATGTCTGACGTGGTCTCACGCTTCGACGTAGACGGCCTGGAGTTCAGTTACTCCAGATTGCTTGAATGCTTCCCCGCCGATCAGGCCGCACAGAGTGCCCCCATCATGACGGACTTCGTCCGTCAGGCTCGCGCCATCCTGAAGCAGAAAAACGAGAAGCTTCTGCTGGGCGCCCGCATCCCTCAACAGATGGCCGGTTGTCTGCGATGGGGTCTCGACATCCCCACATGGATTTCAGAAGGGCTCGTCGACTATATCGCACCGGGCGACTTTGGTTTCACCGACTTCAACGAGACATGGGAAGATTTCACCTCCATCGCACGGGAACACGGTTGTCTTGTGTATCCCCAGACGCAACCGAAAATCGGCATCGAGCTGGATCCCACAACGCTCATGACCCACCCACAGTATCGAGCCGCCTTACAGAACATCTATGCCACGGGTGCAGATGGGTTCTCGGTGCAGAATCATTTCTTCCATTGGGGTCGATTCACCGTCGGTAGCGAGCGCCCTGACAGTCCCAATCGGTTTCGCGAGAAGGAAGAACCGGCACATCCCGACGCATATCCAAATCCTCTTCGTTTCCTGCAAGAACTCAAGGATCCAGCGACACTCACGACGGGACCGAGGCACTACACCTTCCTCCCCCTTTGGGGAAAAGACCGTGGCCTTGCTCAGAACTATGAGAAGGAAGAGATCGTGCTGACGCGTGCAGAGCTCGGCGCACCTCCGGTCGCCAACGAGTCGCCGCGAGGAAGCTTCCGGTTTCGAATCTGCGATGAGCTGCTCTCAGCGGATACACCTTCCGCCGATTGCCGGATGATCATCCAGATCATCGGTCTGACGGAAGGCGACCAGCTGCTGGTTGAGATGAACGGATCAGAAGTGCCAGCCGCGGATCTCTCCTGGGATCTCGAGTCCGAACCGCCCACGTGTAGCCTGCAGATCTCGACGCCTCGATTTCGCTACGGTGACAATCATCTCGGAGTGATTCTCGTGGATTCACTCACTCACGAAGGTGCCATCACGATAGAGCGACTCGATTGCCATGTTCCCTGACATGATGCGTGATCTTGGGTTGCATCGGTCGGCGGGGCGGCACACCGGTGGGTTAGACCGAAGCCCTTGATCCATCGCCCTTGCCGCACGAGGTTGACCCTCATCGTCTGACCACTCTCCTTCGCCACGGTTGGTAAAACCATGTCCCAGCTCCCATCGCTTGACGATCGACTGCGGCTCCCCTACTCCATCGGCACAGGAATCCCTAAAGGGGGTGACGCCGAAATCGAGGGGTATCTGGAATCTCTGCGAGTCCAGGGCTTCTGTGTCATCGAGCGAGTGATCCCGGAGGCCGACGTCGACGCGGTTCGCGAGAGCGTGCACCGCAGTCGCGAGCTGTTGCTGAAGGACCGCGAGATAGAACGCGCAAAACGCGTAGAACTTGAACGTGACCGCAATCCAGATGTTGAGATCGGCGATGGTCGTGTTCGGCCACCCATGCCTCCTCACGCGGAGCTGTGCGACATCGCCCGCAACGAGACCTTCGCCGAATACCTCGTTGAGCCGCGCGTGCTTCGTGTCGCCAAGGGTGCGCTGGACACGCATGTCCGTGTCTTGCAGACCGAAGTCAACAAGTCGTCGAGGAACGCGACCTTCCGTGGCCTCCACCGTCCAGCTGAAGACCTTCTCCTGCACACTCAGTGCCCAGAATTCACCCGCCGTGCCGCTGGTGAAGATCCCGTGGACACCGGCGGCGATCAGATCATCTATGAGTCTGCGCAACCCCGCTTCGTCAAGGCTGCCATCCTTCGTCATCGGTGTGACAACGGCAGGAATGACACCACCGATGTGGTCTGTGCCACCATGACAAACCCTTTCCCCTCGAACCCGTCCGGCCGTTGCCGAACCTGCCGCAAGGCCCGTACCAAGCGTGGACGCGCGCCGAGCCGCATCCGCCAGCCGAAACCGGGCAGCGAGGAGGCCGTTACGACCGGGATGCTTGCTCGCTCTGGGGATACACCGTCGCTTTTCTGTCCCGCCCGGCGGGACACGAGGGTCGCAAACGGCGGTACGGGGCTACAGACCGAGGTTGGACTCGTCGTAGTAGTCGTTGTGCTGCTTGTCGCGGAAGTTGTGCCCCCAGACAGCACGAAAGGCCGTCTGTCGCTTCGCGGGCATGGCGTCCACGACCTGGGCGGGCAGATTCATCTTGTGCCACTGGGCAAGATAGCTGCAGTAACAGTTGAAGATCGCCAACCGATCCTGCTCCGCGTCCTTCCATTCGGTACCCACATGCCAGCAGCTTTCTGAAAAGATCAGCACCGATCCCGCGGGGCATTCGTATTCCTCATAGGCAAAGGAATCGAATTGGCGGAATCGTTCCGGCACGGGAAAAGCCGCCTTGTGTGACCCCGAAAGAATGGGAGTACCGCCGCCCTTTTTCACCGGGTTCAATTCCCACACCACCCTCGTCAGACCCGACCAGATGCGGCCATCGATCATTCGATAGGCCATCGGTCCCACCAAAGGACCGCAGTGTGGCGCCGAACCGGACTGGCCCAGGGTTCGGACCATGGGAAAACTGCTTTCGCAGCGAAATCCCCAAGAATTGTCGTTCGGATCCGGTGCCAGGATCTCGCGCAGGACCCCCGTCACCGCCGGATGATCCACCAGTTCCTGGCCGGGCCCGGCCAGAGAATACCGCTCGTGTTCGGGCAGCGACTCCGGATCGTTGCGCAGGGCGAGCACATGGGAACGGAGTTGCTCAAGTAGATCCTGCTCGAGTACCGCCGGGATCAGAATCCATCCCTTCAGATCGAAGAGGAACTTCTGCTCTTCCGTCATCTCGACGGGTTCAGCCGTGCGAGGAACCATCGTTATGGGTGATCTCCGTCTTCGGTTCGGGAAGTGATGCATCAAGTCATTCATCGACTGCACGTTCAACCTCTCCTCCCACCCATCAGTTGACAGCATCTTACATCAGACTCTGAGAGCTTGCCCCGACAA